>NZ_JBEYZK010000017.1:0-231924 GCF_040646035.1 Streptomyces sp. NPDC046465 | reverse complement strand
CACCAACACCGGCCCCGCACCCACATCACCCGCAACCCCGGACACCACATCCGCGGAAGCCTCACCCGCCGCCAACGCACCGAGACCAGCCCTCAACGCATCCCGGTCCCGGCCCACCACCACCGCCCGGTGCTCGAACACCGACCGCGTCGTAGCCAGCGACCACCCCACCTCAACAGCCCGCACCCCCGCATCACCCACCCCCGCAACGAACTCACCCAGACGCCGCGCCTGCCCCCGCAACGCCTCCCCACCACGCCCCGACACCACCCATGGCACCACTACCCCCACCGACGCACCCGCATCGACGGACGCCCCCGTATCCCGCGAGGCATCCCCCGGCGCCTCCCCCGGCGCCTCCCCCGGCGCCTCCTCCAAGATCAGATGCGCGTTCGTGCCGGAGAAGCCGAACGAGGAGATCCCGGCGCGACGCGCACGGGCACCACGGGCACCACGGGCATCGCGGGGCCATTTCACCGGCTCGGTGAGCAGACGTAGTCCGCTGCCGTCCCACTCCACGTGGGGGGAGGGGGCGTCGACGTGCACGATGGCGGGGAGCAGGTCGTTCTGCAGGGCCAGGACCATCTTGATGACACCGGCCACGCCCGCGGCGATCTGCGTGTGACCGATGTTGGACTTCACCGCGCCCACCCACAGGGGCCGGTCCTCCGGCCGCTCCTGTCCGTAGGCGGAGATGAGGGCCCCGGCCTCGATGGGGTCGCCGAGCGTGGTGCCGGTGCCGTGTGCCTCGACCGCGTCGATGTCCTCGGCCGTGAGGCGGGCATTGGCGAGGGCGGCGCGGATGACGCGTTCCTGGGCGGGGCCGTTGGGGGCGGTGAGGCCGTTGCTCGCGCCGTCCTGGTTGACCGCCGAGCCACGGATCACGGCGAGGACTTTGCGGCCGTTGCGGCGGGCGTCGGAGAGGCGCTCCAGGAGCACCACGCCGGTGCCTTCGGCCATGCCCATGCCGTCACTGCCCGCGGCGAACGGCTTGCAGCGGCCGTCGGGTGCCAGGCCGCGGAGCTCGCTGAAGCCGATCAGCGGGGCGGGCGACGACATCACGTACGTACCGCCCGCCAGGGCCAGCGAACACTCCTGGGCGCGCAGGGCCTGAGCCGCGAGATGGAACGAAACGAGCGAGGAGGAGCAGGCGGTGTCGACCGTCACCGCCTGGGCTTCGAGGCCCAGGGTGTAGGCGACGCGGCCCGAGGTGACGCTGCCGGAGTTGCCGATGGTGAAGTACCCGGCGGTGCCCTCGGGGACCTCGGAGGCGCCCAGGGCGTAGTCGAGGCCGTCGCAGCCGATGAAGGTGCCGGTGGCGCTGGAACGGAGACTGAGCGGGTCGATGCCGGCGCGTTCGATGGCCTCCCACGCCGTCTCCAGGGCGAGCCGCTGCTGTGGCGCCATGGCCAGCGCCTCGGTCGGTCCGATGCCGAAGAAGGCGGAGTCGAAGTCACCGGCGTCGTAGACGAATCCGCCCTCGCGGACGTAGCTGGTGCCGGTGCTCTCCGGGTCCAGGTCGTAGAGGGCGTCGAGGTCCCAGTTGCGATTGCCGGGCAGCGGAGCGACGGCGTCGCCGCCCGCGGAGATCAGCTCCCAGAATTGTTCGGGAGACCGGACCCCGCCCGGCAGGCGGCAGGCCATGCCGATGACCGCGATCGGCTCGTGGCCCGCCGACTCGACGTCCTGCAGTCGGCGTTCCGTCTGCCGCAGGTCCGCAGTGACCCGCTTCAGGTAGTCAAGAAGCTTCTCTTCGTTGTGCGCCATCCCGGGACAACCGCTCCTCTCCGCGAGCACGACCAGGGCCCCTGACCCGACGGCCGGACAGCCGCGGGATCGGCGTGAGCATCGGGCAGGCGGAGCCCCGCCGGTCCGCAGACTCGTCGACGGCCCTAAAGCCCTCCTAATACTCGGCTGTGCGAGGGGACCGGCAGCAGATCGAGTCAGGGGCGCTCACATCGAGTTAGGGGCGCTTAAGCGGTGCCTGTAAAGGTGATCCGGTGTCAGGTCGGCATGCCCTGACACCGGCTCCACCCCTGATCGGACAACGCGAAGCGAGGCATCGTGCCCATCACGGACAGCAAGCCGCCCGCCACACTGCCCGATCTGGTCGACCCCTCCTTCTGGGCGCGGCCGCACGACGAGCGTGTGGCGCTGTTCGAGGAGATGCGCGGGCTGCCGCATCCGGCGTTCATTCAACAGAGCATGCCGGGCGTTCCCTGGGCGTTCGGCTATCACGCCCTCGTCAAGTACGCGGACATAGTTGAGGTGAGCCGTCGGCCGCAGGACTTCTCCTCGAACGGTGCGACCACGATCATCGGCCTGCCGCCCGAGCTGGACGAGTACTACGGCTCGATGATCAACATGGACAACCCCGAACACTCCCGGCTGCGCCGCATCGTCTCGCGCTCCTTCGGCCGCAACATGGTCCCGGAGTTCGAGGCGGTGGCGACCCGTACCGCCCGGCGCATCATCGCTGAACTGGTCGCGCGCGGGCCGGGGGACTTCATCCGGCCCGTCGCGGCGGAGATGCCGATCGCCGTGCTCAGCGACATGATGGGGATTCCCCAGAAGGACTACGACTTCCTCTTCGAGCGGTCCAATACGATCGTGGGTCCGCTCGACCCGGACTACGTGCCCGACCGTGCCGACTCCGAGCGGGCGGTGATCGAGGCGTCGCGGGAACTCGGCGACTACATCGCCGGACTCCGTGAGGAGCGGCTCGCCTCCCCCGGGCACGACTTGATCACCAAGCTGGTCCAAGTCCAGGCGGACGGCGAGCAGTTGACCCGCCAGGAGCTGGTGTCGTTCTTCATCCTGCTCGTCATCGCGGGTATGGAGACCACTCGTAACGCCATCTCGCACGCCCTCGTGCTGCTGACCGAGCACCCCGAGCAGAAGCAGTTGCTGCAGTCGGACTTCGACACGTACGCGAAGGACGCGGTCGAGGAGGTCCTCCGGGTCTCCACGCCCATCAACTGGATGCGCCGGGTCGCCACCCGCGACTGCGACATGAACGGCCACAGGTTCCGCAGGGGCGACCGGATCTTCCTGTTCTACTGGTCGGGCAACCGCGACGAGAACGTCTTCCCGGACCCGTACCGTTTCGACATCACGCGCGGGACGAACGCGCACGTCACATTCGGTGCGGTGGGCCCCCACGTGTGTCTAGGGGCCCACCTCGCCCGAATGGAGATCACCGCCCTGTATCGGGAGCTCCTCGCCGCGCTGCCTCAGATTCACGCCGTGGGGCAGCCCCGGAGGCTGGACTCCAGCTTCATCGAAGGCATCAAGCACTTGCAGTGTGCTTTCTGAACCGGCGTACGCCTCCTCCGTGCGCATACGCCGAGCCGATGTGCCGGGCTCCGGTCAGTGGCCGGACATGGCCAGCGGTGGGGCCATCAAGTGCATGTCACCGGCGAGGATGGCCCGCTGCAGGTCCTGGAGCGGGCGCCCCGGTTCCAGACCCAGCTCGTCGTTGAGCGTCTTGCGCACGGACTGGTACACCTTCAGCGCGTCCGCCTGCCGCTCGGACCGGTAGAGCGCCAGCATGAGCTGGCGGTAGAAGGCCTCGCACATCGGGTTCTCGGCGGTGAGGGCGTACAGCATGCCCACCGCCTCCCGGTGCCGGCCGAGCTGGAGCTGGCACTCGACGAGCATCTCCTGACACTCCAGGCGGATCTCGCTCAGCCAGGTCGAGAAGCCGTCGATGATCGGGCCGTTGGCGACGGTGCCGTTCCCGCCCTGGCCGAGGATCGGGCCGCGCCACAGCGCGAGGGCCTGACCGAAGCGGGAAGCCGCCTCGTCGTACCGCTTCTCCCTGAGCAACACCCGACCGACGTCGACCAGTTCGGGAAAGACCTGCGCGTCGATCTGGTCGTCGCCCTTGTGCAGCACGTACCCCGGCGCCCGGGTCTCGACGGGGTTGCCGGCCGTGCCGGGCAGCTTCAGGAACTTGCGGAGCTGGGAGATGTACACATGCAGCCCCGCGGTGGCGCGCCGCGGCAGGTCCTCGCCCCAGATCTCCCGCATCAGCTGTTCCAGGGAGACCAGTTGGTCGGCGCGGACGAGGAGGACGGTGAGGACGACTTCTACCTTCTGCGCGTTGATGGTGGAGTAATTGTTCCCGTCCCTGATGCGGAGTGGTCCCAACATCTCGTACTTCACCGAGCTGTCCCCCTTGCTGTCGCGCGCTGTCGTGTGCCGACCGCGAGGGCGCGGGAGACGGTCTCCGCGACGCCCCGCAGGTGCGTGTTGAGGTAGAAGTGGCCTCCGGAGAAGACCTTGAGGTCGAAGGGGCCGTCCGTGTGTTGTCGCCAGGCCGCGACGTCCTCCTGTGCCGCCTGCGCGTCCCGGTCGCCCGTCAGTGCGGTGACGGGGCAGGCCAGGGGAGGCGATGGATTCCACTGGTACAGCTCGATCGCCCGGTAGTCGTTGCGGACGATCGGGAGGATCTCCGCGAGCAGTTCCTCGTCGTTCAGGAAGAGCGGGTCCGTGCCGCCCGCGCGGCGCAGCTCGGCGGTCAGGTCGGCGTCGCTCAAAAGATGTACGGTGCCCGGCCGGACGCGGGACGGCGCGCGGCGCCCCGACACGAACAGATGGCAGGGTTCCTTGCCGGTCCGTTCGCCCAGCCGTTGTGCGACTTCATAGGCGAGGACGGCGCCCATGCTGTGGCCGAAGAAGGCCAATGGCCGGTCGTCGAACGGCGTGAGCGCCTCGGTGATCAGGTCGGCGAGGTCGGGGATGCGGTCCAGGAGCGGCTCTCTGCGCCGGTCCTGCCGTCCTGGGTACTGCACCGCGAGGATGTCCGCGTCAGGCAGCAGAGTGGGGGACTGCGCCAGTGGCTGGTAGTAGGTGGCCGAGCCACCGGCGTGGGGGAAGCAGACGAGGCGGACATCGGCTTCCGGCCGGGGCCGGAAACGGCGTATCCACGGGTTCGACATATCGGGTGGGGGGGAGGCAGGCAAGATCATTCCCTTCACCAGGAACGCTGAGAGCGGCGCGCCGCATTGCGGATCCGCTCCTGATCATGCACAGCTCAAAGTTTAAAGGGCAACGTAGGTGACGTGGTAACGGGGCGGAATGAGACATTCCTTTTTACTTTCTGCCCGCATTCTTTCGTGATCGAATCGAGCGTGGCGAGTTTAAGGTAAGTTTCACTATGAATGCTTGACATCGCCCCCTGTGGGGCGTGGGGTGCGAGCAGCTTTCTGGGGCCGGAGGTGTCGCTTCGGCGGGTGTCGCCCCAGGTGGCAGCGCGGGACCCAGCTGATGCGGCCCGGCGGGCGGGCCTCAAGGGCAGGTACAAGCCAACTGGATTCTCGATCCACTCATCCTGGCGCCAATTTTTGCGGGGATATTACGCCGCACGTGTTTATCGCTTCTGCCGCCTGTTGGCCTGCATCGTTTCTCCACCTCCGCCCACCTCTGCGTGGGTGAGTGGAAACGATCTGTTTTCCGTGTGGGGTCACCGTGTGGATGGCGAGGGGTGCGATTCTGGCTGGTTGTTTTCTTGCGGTGGTGGCGGAGCGGGATTGGTCTTGATTATGCCGTGGGGGATTGCCCTCGCCGCCCGGGAATGCCCAGCGAGTCCCCCTCCGTACGTCGTGGAACGCCTGTCGCGGGGGCGGGTCGGTGGTGAACGAGTGGCCGGATCCAGCCCTGCCCGGTGTTGATGCTCGGCGGGTGGCCACTCGACCGGTCCGGGCCCGTCCCGTCACACCTGGTCTTGCTCGCAGGCGGAGTTGTCATCTTTTGGGGTGACTGTGTGCCGTTCAAGGGGCCCTGTCCGGCGGCGTATCAGCGATGGTCGTGTCATGTCCCGCCACCCGAAGGAGCGCAAGACGATGAGCGAGAGCGAGAGCCAGGTCGAAAGCATGGCGTGGCTGATGCGGGACCTCCGCCGGACCCGCAAGCAGGGTGCGGCGGCGGTCGCGCGGCGCCGCGGTGACCGGCTGGCGGACCTGGTCGCCTACGCCCGCTCCGCATCGCCGTACTACCGGGAGCTGTACCGGGGCCTGCCCGAGCGGATCGAGGATCCCGCGCTGCTGCCGGTCACCGACAAGAAGCAGCTGATGGGCCACTTCGACGACTGGCCGACGGACCGGGACATCACCTTGGAGAAGGTGCGCGCGTTCACCGACGACCCCGGCCTGATCGGGCGCCGCTTCCTCGGCCGCCATCTGGTCGCCACGACGTCGGGGACCAGCGGCCTGCGCGGCCTGTTCGTGCTCGACGACCGGTACATGTCCGTGTCCTCCGCCGTCTCGTCCCGGGTGCTCGCCTCCTGGCTCGGCCCCCTCGGCATCGCGCGGGCGGTGGCCCGCGGCGGCCGCTTCGCCCAACTCGTCGCCACCGAGGGGCATTACGTCGGCTTCGCCGGGTACTCCCGCATGGCTCTGGAGGGCGGGAGCCGCAGCAAGCTGCTGCGCGCGCTGTCCGTGCACGAGCCGATGGAGAAGCTGGTCGCCGAACTCAACGAGTACCGCCCGGCGTTCGTCATCGGATACGCCAGCACGATCATGCTGCTCACGGCCGAGCAGGAGGCGGGACGGCTGCACATCGATCCGGTGCTCATCGAGCCCGCGGGCGAGACGATGAGCGAGAACGACACCGACCGCATCGCGAAGGCCTTCGGTGCCAAGGTGCGCACGATGTACAGCGCGACGGAGTGCACGTACCTCAGTCACGGCTGCGTCGAGGGCTGGTACCACGTCAACGACGACTGGGCCGTGCTCGAACCCGTCGACTCCGACCATCAGCCCGTCCCGCCGGGGGAGTTCTCGCACACGGTCCTGATCAGCAACCTCGCCAACCGCGTACAGCCGTTCCTGCGCTACGACCTCGGCGACAGCGTCATGCTCCGGCCCGACCCCTGCCCCTGCGGCGCCGCGTCACCCGCGATCCGGGTCCAGGGCAGGGCCGGTGACATCCTCACCTTCCCCTCGGGCCGCGGCGACGACGTCCGGCTCGCCCCACTGGCCTTCAGCAGCCTCTTCGACCGCATGCCCGGGGTGGAGCTCTTCCAGATCGAGCAGACGGAGCCATCGACCCTGCGGGTACGCCTGGTGAGGGCGCCCGGCGCCGACGCGGACCGCGTATGGCGGAACGCCCACGACGGACTGACCCGCCTGCTCGCCGACAACAAACTCGACAACGTCACGGTGGAGCGGGCCGAGGAGCCGCCGCGGCAGGGGGACGGCGGCAAATACCGGACGATCATCCCGCACGCCGCCTAGCTGTCTCTCGCGCGGGTCAGTGCGCGCGGTCAGTGCGCGTAGCCGCGCAGCGTGCCCCGCTCACTCCTTACTGTGGGGCCGTCCTCACGTCCGACGGCCGGGCCGCTGGTCCGTGATGGCCCAGCGCTCGTGGTCCCGCCACGCGCCGTCAATGAGCTGGAAGGCAGCCGAGTACCCCTCGCGCCGGAATCCCAGACGCTCGACGAGCTTCAGGGAGGACGTGTTGTCCGGCTGGATGTTCGCCTCGAGGCGGTGCAGTTCCAGCCGGTCGAAGGCGAACTCGATCACGAGCCCCAGGCCTTCGGTCAGATAGCCGCGACCGGTGGTGGAGGCGTACGCGGTGTATCCCAGGGTTCCGCACTGGAAGGCGCCCCGAACGATGTTGTTGATGTTGACGCCGCCCACGATCGCACCGGTGCCGTGCAGGCAGACCACGAAGCCCTCGTGGGTGGGCTGGTCGAACCGCGCGAGAGAGCTCTCGAACCCTTCCCGCGTGCTCTCGCGGGCGCGGGCGCCGAGCCAGCGGTGCAGCATGTCGGCGCTCTCCGCGCGCAGGGCGGCGATCTCTTCGTAGTCCTGACGGCTGATGTGTCGTATGGCCACGCGCGGCCCTTGACGGAGGTAGTCGGTTGCCATCGGGTGATCGTAGGGGCGGACCTTCCGGCGACGGTTCATCGGGGCCGTTCAGCGAAGCCGCTCAGCGGGGCCGTGCATAAATGCCTCGACATCGAGCCCGTCGGTCGGGGACGCTTCGCGCGATGACCAGAATCGACGACACGCCGCCCGCGTGGGACGAGCGCACCCAGCTCACCACGTTCCTCGACTACGCCCGTGACACCGCCCGCGCCAAGTGCGAAGGCGTCTCCGCGGAGAACGCACGCAAGGCGCTCCTGCCGGGCTCACCGCTGATGACCATGAGCGGAGTGATCAACCACCTCCGCTGGGTCGAGTACCACTGGTTCCAGGTGGTCTTCCTGGGCGAGGAGGACCAGGGGCCCTGGACCGACGAGGACCCCGACCGCGAGATGCGCATCGCCGTCGACTTCCCGCTCACGCAGCTGCTCGACGAGTACGCGGAACACAGCGCCCGCTACCGCGAACTGGCCGCCGGAAACAGCCTGGACAAGCAGGCTCGGGGAACCGTCCGCAACGGCCTCCACGTAGACCTGCGCTGGATCCTCCTCCACCTCACCGAGGAGACGGCCCGCCACAACGGTCACCTGGACATCCTGCGCGAGATGCTCGACGGCACGACCGGCGACTAGCCCGCGGCGATCAGCCCGCGGCGATCAGCCCGCGGCGACGCAGAATTCATTGCCCTCCGGGTCGGCCATCACGACATGGTGCCCGTCGAACTTCTCCAGGACGGCCCCGCCCGCCCGCACCAGGCGTGCGGACTCCGATGTGATGCGGGCCCATCGCTCGTCCGCGGTGCCGTGCCCCGGCACGCGGACGTCGATGTGGAGCCGGTTCTTTGCCGTCTTGGGCTCGGGAACCTTGAGGATGCTGAGACGGGGGCCGACGCCGTCGGGGTCGCAGAGCCACGCGCCGTCGTCCACGGAGTCGACCTCCGGCAGGTCGAACTGCGCGAACCACTCCTCGCGCGTCGTGAAGGGAGCGGGCGGCGGCTCGTCGACATAGCCCAAGGCCGTCTTCCAGAAGACGGCGAGAGCCTGCGCGTCCGCAGCGTCGAGCGTGAGGTCGATTCTGGCTGCCATGAGGGGACCGTACTCCGCACTCAGCGACCCGTGCCGCCGTCGAGGAGTTCGCGGAGAATGTCCGCGTGACCCGCGTGTCGGCCGGTTTCCTCGATCATGTGGGTGAGCGCCCAGCGGACGCTCGGTGCCGGGCCCGGGCGGCCGGGCCGGCGGAGTGGCTCGCCGAGATCCGTGCACGTGTCGAGCACCTTGTTCGCGCGGTCCACCGTCTCCCGGTAGCGGGCGACGACATCGGCGACGCTGTCCCGCGCGGCTGGGCGGAACGTCGCCTGCCAGTCAGTGACCCGTTCGCCGAGGAACGTCGCGCTCTCGACGGCGATCAGATGGCTGAGCAGGCCGAGCAGGTTCGTGCCCGAGGGCACCGCCGCCGTACGGGCCCCGGGCTCCGCCGCGCCCTCGACCTTCGCGGCGATCGATACGCGCAGGTAGTCGAGGAATCCGCGCAGCACATCGGGTTCGTTGTTCGCGGTGCGGGGCGGTGGGGCGTCAGTGCGGCGGGAGGCGGTGGGCACGGCGTTCGTTCTCCTTGCGTCGGGAGGCGGGGAGGGGACTCGGTCGAGGAGTCAGCCGGTCCGCAGGACGAGCAGTACGTGGTCCACGACCTCGGCGGTGCGTCCGTCGGGGCCGGTCGCGATACGGCGCGGCGCGTCCGCCCGTTCGACCGACCACTGCGCGGGGGAGAGGCGCAGCAGGCCCGCGACCTCCTCCGGGGACGGGAACCGCACGTCCGGGTCCTGGTTCCACGACCACGGCGCGGTCGACCCGTGATCGACGACCAGCAGCCGCCCGCCCGGACGCAGCAGGTGGGCGGCAGAGCGGAGGATGGCCGTCCGGTCCTGCTCGTACGGAGTGTGGAAGTAGTGGGCGGTGACCAGGTCGAAGGGCAGCTCGGGCAGCGAGGCGCGCACGTCGTGCTGTCGGGCGGTGATGCGGTCGCCCAGGCCGCGCGAGCGGGCGAGGCGGGTGAGCCGCGTGGCCGCGACGTCCGAGACGTCGAGGGCGGTGACCTGCCAGCCCAGGCCCGCGAGCCACAGCGCGTCGCCGCCACCGCCGCAGCCGATGTCCAGCGCGTCGCCCGGGGGCAGCGCGCCGACCGTCTCGACGAGGCGGGTGTTCGGCTGCGGGTCGGTGGGCGCGGGCATCTCCGCGTACATCTCGTCCCAGTACGTTGCCGCGTCGGTCTGCTCCATCGGGTTCCTTCCCCTCGGTTCACGTGGGGGCGAGTCTGATCCGATGTGCCGCCGATTGGCATCTATCGTTGCCGTTTCGGCAAGTTGCCGGTCGGTACGACGGCGCCGCGGCGCCGCTACGTGTGCAGCGCCCCGCCGTCCTCCGCATGCCCCTCGGGTTCCAGCTGGATCGTCGAGTGGGCCACGTCGAAGTGGCCCCCGACGCACCCCTGCAGGCGGCCGAGGAGCGTCCCGTGGCCGTCCGCGAGCGCCTCGTCCGTGACCACCACGTGGGCGGTGAGCACCGGCATTCCCGAGGTGACCGTCCAGCCGTGCAGATCGTGCACGGCGACCACGCCCGGCTCCTCCATCAGGTGCCTGCGCACCTCGCCGAGGTCGACGTCCTGCGGAGTCGCCTCAAGCAGGACGTGCACGGAGTCCCGCAGCAGCCCGTACGCACGCGGCACGATCATGAGGCCGATGACGATCGAGGCGATCGGGTCCGCCGCCTGCCAGCCGGTGAGCAGGATGATCAGGCCGCCCACGATCACGGCGACCGAGCCGAGCGCGTCCCCCAGGACCTCCAGGTACGCGCCGCGCAGATTGAGGCTCTTGTCCTTGGCGTCCCGCAGCAGCCACAGGCCCACCAGATTGGCGAGGAGCCCGCCCACCGCGACCACGAACATCAGGCCGCCCTTGACCTCGACCGGCTCGCTGAACCGGCCGATCGCCGACCACAGGACCCAGACGAAGATGGCGACGAGGAGCAGCGCGTTCAGGGCCGCGGAGAAGATCTCCACCCGGTAGAAGCCGAAGGTGCGCCGCGGTGTCGGCGCGCGCTGGGCGAGGGTGATGGCGCCGAGGGCCAGCGCGACGCCCACCGCGTCGGTCAGGCTGTGCGCGGCGTCGGCGAGCAGCGCGAGGCTGCCGGACAGGAGCGCGCCGACCACCTGGATGACGGTGATCGTGGCGCTGATGCCGATGGTCCACAGCAGGCGGTTGCGGTACGTTCCGCTCAGCGTGCCGCCCGCCGCCGCCGCGGCCGGACCGTGGTCGTGCCCCATGACCGCGAGTGGATCACGGGGTGCGGGGCGCCGCCACCGAGCGGTCGGCCACTCGGCTCAGCCGCCCGGAACGCGCCCCGGCCGAGGCCCCGGCGTCAGTGGATCTGCTGGGACACCGAGGCGTCGCGCTGGTGCGGGATGCCGAGCGGCGGGGGCAGCTCGCCCTGCTGGACGGTCACCGTGCGGGCCGGGGCGGGGACCCGGATGCCCTCGGCGCGGTAGCGCTGGTGCAGGCGCTTGATGAACTCGCTCTTGATCCGGTACTGGTCGCTGAACTCACCGACGCCGAGGATCACCGTGAAGCTGATGCGGGAGTCGCCGAAGGTGTGGAAGCGGATGGCGGCCTCGTGGTCGGGGACCGCCCCGGTGATGTCGGCCATCACCTCGTCCACGACCTCGGTCGTGACCTGCTCGACGTGCTCCAGGTCGCTGTCGTAGCTGACCCCGACCTGCACCGTGATCGACAACTCCTGCTCGGGGCGGCTGAAGTTGGTCATGTTGGTGCTCGCGAGCTTGGCGTTGGGGATGATCACGAGGTTGTTGGAGAGCTGACGGACCACGGTGTTGCGCCAGTTGATGTCGACGACGTAGCCCTCCTCCCCGCTGCTGAGCTGGATGTAGTCCCCGGGCTGCACGGTCTTCGCCGCCAGGATGTGCACGCCCGCGAAGAGGTTGGCGAGCGTGTCCTGGAGGGCGAGGGCCACGGCGAGACCGCCGACGCCGAGCGCGGTGAGCAGCGGCGCGATGGAGACGCCGAGGGTCTGCAGGACGACGAGGAAGCCCATCGCGAGCACCACGACCCGCGTGATGTTCACGAAGATGGTGGCCGAGCCCGCGACGCCGGAGCGGGACTGGGCCACGGCCCTGACCAGGCCGGTGACGATCCGGGCGGCCGTGAGCGTGCCGGCGATGATGAGCAGCGCGGTCAGCGTCATGGTGACGTTGCGGCCGGTGCGCGGCGTGAGCGGCAGCGCGCCCGCCCCTGCGGCGAGTCCGGCGGTGATGGCCGCGCAGGGGACGAGGGTGCGCAGGGCGTCGACGATGACGTCGTCGCCGCTCCACCGGGTCCGGCTGGCCCGTTCGCCCAGCCACCGCAGCAGCGCGCGGAGCAGCAGCCCGGCCACGACGCCGGCGATCACCGCGATCCCGGCGGCCATCCAGTCGTGCAGTGTGAGAGCACGGTTCATCGGTTCGCTCCCGTCGTACGGGTGGCATGTTTCGTCGTACGGGACGAGTACGTACGGGACGAGTACTCCGTCGTACGGGGCGAGTGCCCCGCCACGCGGCGTATGTGAGGTGTCGTCACCTTGTGTTACCTGCTCGATTCCGGGAGTTCGATGACGCCGCTCCGGCAGACCCGGCCCGGCGCGGACGTCATCCTGCCCCATGCGGCGACGGCGGGCGCACCTACCCCCACCTGGATCTTCACGAACCGGCCACGTCTGTCGACCGGCGTCCCGAGAGCCGGTGCGGGAGCGGCCACGGCATACCGGGTGAGTCGAAACGCGTGCCGTCGCAGGGGTTCCCGAGCCGCCTCGGTTATGCAAGTCTCCTTCTCAATTCCGCGGGCCAGTGGACATCGCAGCCCGTCAACTGGGCTGCTTGTGCCCGGATACGGGGTGAAGCAGTGATGCACAACACGGCGCGTGGGCACGACTTGGTCGCGTTGCGGCGGCTCAATACCACCGTCGTGCTGCGTGCGCTGCACCGCCGCAGCCCGCGGACCCTCGCCGAACTCGCCGCGGGCACCGGCCTGTCCAGGCCCACCGTGGAAGCCGCCGTCGAGGAGCTCGCCGAGCGCGGGCTCGTCGGCGAGTCCGCCGAGGACCCGGCCGAGCGCACACCGGGAAGGCCCGCGCGCCGCTTCCGCTTCCGCACCGAGGCGGGCCACGTCCTCGGCGCCGACATAGGGCTGCACAAGTTGGTCCTGCTCCTCGCCGACCTCGGCGGCACCGTCCTGGCCGCCGACCGCCACGACATCGACCCCGGACTCGGCGGCGGCGCCCGCCTCGACCTGCTGCGCCACGCCACGGAGACCTTCCTGGCCGCCCACGCCCCGCGCCGCGCCGCCGTCCTCGCCCGCTGCGTGGGTGTGCCCGGCGTGGTGGACGCGGGCGGCGTCGTCACCTCGCTCGTGGTGCCCGAGTGGTCCGGCGTCGACCTCGGGCGGCTGATCGAGGAGGGCGGGCCAGGACACACCCTCGTCGAGAACGACGTGAACCTCGCCGTCCTCGCCGAGCGCTGGCAGGGCGCCGCCACCCTCGCCGCCGACGTCGTCTGCGTACTCACCGGGCACCGCGTCTCGTGCAGCCTCACCATCGGCGGACGGCTGCACCGGGGCAGCCGCGGCGGCGCGGGCGAGCTCGGCCTGCTGCCCCTGCTCGGCATGAGCACCGCCCAGGAAGCCCTGCGCTGGCCGGGCGCGCGCCGCACCGGCGAGTCCGAAGTGGCCGCGCTCGCCCGCGCCGCGGACGCCGCAGACCCCCGGGCCCTTGCCGCCGTCGGGGACTTCGCGGACCGCCTCGCACCCGGCATCGCGGCCCTTTCCCTCGCCGTCGACCCGGAACTGGTCGTGCTGACCGGCGGGGCGATCCCCGTCGGCCCGCACCTCGTGCCGCTGCTCCAGGAGCGGCTGCGCCCCATGACCCTGCACGTCCCGCGCATCGCGCTGAGCTCGCTCGGCGAGCGGGGCGTCGCCCTCGGCGCCGTACGCAAGGCGCTCGACCACGTGGAGGAGGAACTGCTCACGGACACGGCGTCCTGAGGCGCGCCCCGATGCGAGGGGCGGGCCGCGGCGGCGCCCGACGACTTCCTGGGAGGCGAAGGCGCACATGCGCAGAAGGACTCTGCTCGGCGGGGCGCTGGCGGCCCCCTTGCTCGCCGCCTGCTCCGACGGGGGCGACGGCTCGTGCGGCGGGGGCCGCACGACGCTCACGTACGGCATGTGGGACCCGGCGCAGGTGCCGGGCATGGAGAAGATCATCGCCGCGTTCGAGAAGGAGAACCCGCGGATCTCCGTGCGCATCGAGCTGACGCCGTGGGCGAGCTACTGGACGACGCTCAAGACCTCGATGCGCGGTGGCACCGCCCCCGACGTGTTCTGGATGAACGCCGTCAACTTCCAGCTGTACGCGACGGGCGGCGTCCTCGAACCGCTCTCCGGCCACATCAAGGCCGACGCCACGCCCGTCGACCGGCACCCGGAAGCACTGGTGAAGCTCTACGCCCACCGCGGCACGCAGTACGGCCTCCCCAAGGATTTCGACACCATCGGCCTCTGGTACAACAAGAAACTCTTCGACCGGGCGGGCATCACGTACCCGGACGCGAGCTGGACCTGGGACGACGTGCGTGACGCGGCCGCCGAGCTCACCAACCCCCGCGAGCGCGTGCACGGCTTCGCCGCCGAGATGGACCGGCAGTGCAAGATCTACCCGGCCGTCTGCGGTGCGGGCGGCTACGTCATCGAGGGCGGCCGCTCCGGCTTCGGTGACGAGCGGTCCGTCGAGGGCCTGCGCTTCCTCACCGACATGGTCGACCGCGGCTGGTCACCGCCCCAGAGCGCGATGACGGAGTCCGTCGGGCGGGTGCGCTACTGGTCGGAGAAGGTCGCCATGAACTACGACCTGTCCGCGATGGCCGGGCAGATGTACGCCGTGCCCGCCCTCAAGGACCACGGCGGCATAGCCGTGCTGCCCAAGGGGCGTCGCAGGGCCACCATCATCCACGGCCTGGCCAACGTGATCTCCGCCAAGAGCGACAAGAAGGCGGCTGCCTGGAAGTTCGTGCACTTCATGGCGGGCCGTGCGGCGGCCGAGATCCAGGCGAAGGCGGGCGTCACCATCTCCTCGTACGAGGGAACGCAGGACGCCTGGCTCAAGTCGATGCCGGAATTCGACCTGAAGCACTTCATCGAGATGCAGAAGTACGCCGTGCCGTATCCGAGCTCCGAGAACACCGCCGTCTGGGAGAACCTCCAATACCCGCTGCTCGGCGCCGCGTTCAGCGGAAAGGGCGGCATCGAGAGCGCCGCCCGCACGCTGGGCGAGCAGATGGACCGGGCCCTGAAGGAGGAACGCGCCTCATGAGTGTCTTTCCCGCCACGGCGGCCGCGAAATCGGCCGGACGCCGCGCCGCGGCCTCCGACGCCCGCCCGAAGTCCCGTAACCAGAAGGCCGCGTACTGGTTCATCGCGCCGCTCGGCCTCGGCTTCGCCGTCTTCTACTTCTGGCCGCTGCTGCAGACGTTCTACTTCAGCTTCACCGAATTCGGGGCGTTCGGCGGCCATACGTTCGTGGGCACCGACAACTACGTCCGCGTCGTCAAGGACGTCACCGTCTGGCAGGCCCTCGGCAACACCCTGATCTACAGCGTCATCGGACTCGCCGCGCTGCCGATCGCGATCGTCGTCGCCTCGCTCCTGAACAGGCGCGGGCTGCGCGGCGTATCGCTCTACCGGGCCCTCTACTTCGTGCCGTTCGTGACGCTGCCCGTCGCCGTCGGACTGGTCTGGAACTGGCTCTACAACGGCGACTTCGGGCTTCTCAACGAAATCCTCGGCTGGTTCGGCGTGGACCGGCACTACTGGGTTTCCGACCCCTCCACCGCCGTCTACGCGATCGGCACCGTGATCGTCTGGTCGACCACCGGCTACTACTTGATCATCTTCATGGCGGGCATCAAGGGAATTCCGCAGGACTACTACGAAGCCGCGGAACTCGACGGGGCCGGGGCCTTGCGCAGATTCTTCACGATCACCCTCCCGCTGCTCAGCCCCACCATCTTCTTCGCCTCCATCATCTGCATGATCAATTCACTGCAGACCTTCGACCTGATCTACATCATGATGGCCGAGAAGAACCCCGCGATCGGTGACACCCAGTCGATCGTCGGCCTCTTCTACAAATGGGCGTTCATGGAGAACGCGCAGGGCGCCGCCGCCGCGCTCGCCTTCCTGCTCATGCTCGTCATCGCCGCCCTGACGTTCCTCCAGTTCTGGCTCCAGAAGAGGTGGGTGCACTATGCCTGAGCACGCCGAGCCGATACCTGAGCACGCCGAGCCGATACCTGAGCATGTCGCGCCGATAGCCGAGCGCACTCACGAACTGCCCGAGCGCACCGGCACCGCACCGAAGCGGCGGCGCTTCGACACCGGGTCCTTCGCCACCCACGCCGTCCTCTCCTTCGGCGCGCTCATCATGGTCTTCCCCTTCCTGTGGCAGCTGCTCACCGCGCTCAAGACCCTCGCGGAGACCTCACGCGTACCGCCCACCTTCCTGCCCGACACCTGGAACTGGGACAGCTTCGAAGAGGTCTTCACCGCCCTGCCGTTCCGCGAGATGCTCACCAACAGCCTGATCAACACCGTCGGGCGCACCCTCGGCCAGCTCGTCTTCTGCTCGCTTGCCGCCTACGCCTTCGCCCGCATGCAGTTCCGCGGCCGCAACGTGCTGTTCGCGCTCTTCCTCTCCGTCCTGATGGTGCCGAGTTCGCTGCTCGTCCTTCCGCAGTACGACATCGTCCAGTGGCTCGGCCTGCTCAACACGGCCCCCGCGCTCTTCCTGCCCGGCATGTTCAGCGCGTTCGGCACCTTCATGCTGCGCCAGTTCTTCCTCACGCTCCCCAAGGAGCTGGAGGAGGCCGCCCGCATCGACGGCGCGGGTTCCTTCCGCATCTTCTGGTCGATCATGCTGCCGCTGATCCGGCCCGCGCTGTCCGCCCTCGCCGTCATCACCGCCATGTGGTCCTGGAACGACCTGCTGTGGCCGCTGATCGTCAACACGGACCCGCAGAAGATGCCGATCAGCGCAGGACTGACCTCACTTGAAGGGCAGTTCGAGACCAACTACCCGGTGATGATGGCCGGTTCACTCATCGCGAGCCTGCCGATGCTGCTCGTCTACGTCTTCCTCCAACGGCACTTCGTCCAGAGCGTCGCCCTGTCCGGCTCCAAGAGCTGACCCCGGCTTCCAGAGCTGACACCGCACGCCGCGCCCAATCCCCCCACGGAAAGGCAGTCGTTCTCTATGCCACCGCTGCACATCGGCCTGCTCGGCGCAGGCGGCATCGCCCGCGCCCATCTGCCCGGCTGGCTGGCGCTCGGCGCCCGGGTCAGCCTGTACACCGTCGACAGCTCCGCGGAGAAGCTCGCCGCCGAGTACGCGGAGCGCGGGCACGACGTCCGGGCCGTCGACTCCCTCGACCACCTCCTCGCGGACGCGGGCGCCGTCGACGTCTGCACCCCGACCGCCACCCACAGGCACCTCGCCCTCGCCGCCGTCGCCGCCGGCAGGCACGTCGTCTGCGAGAAGCCGCTCGCGCTCACGGCCCACGACGCCGAGGAGATCGCGGCCGCCGCCGACGCCGCGGGCGTACGGCTCCACCCCGCCCACGTGGTGCGCTACTTCCCGGCGTACGCGGCCCTGCGCCGGGCCGTCGTCCGCGGCGACCTCGGCGACCTCGCCGTGCTGCGCTTCACGCGCGGCGGGGCCCGGCCGCAGTGGGCCCCGTGGTTCGGCGACCCGGCCCAGTCCGGCGGCGTCATCCTGGACCTGATGGTGCACGACATCGACATGGCCCGCTGGCTCGCAGGGCCCGTGGTCCGCGTGCACGCGCGGACCCGTGGCGTCGAGCACGCCACCGGCGCCCCGCCCGAGGTCGTCACCGCCACCGCCGTGCTCACGCACGCGTCGGGCGCGGTCAGCCACATCGACGGGCTGTGGGGCCTGCCGGACCAGCGGTTCCGTACGACGTTCCGGGTGGCGGGCGCCGACGGCCTCCTGCACCACGACTCCACCGCCGCGCCGGGCTTCCGTATCACCGCACAGGGCGTGCGGGCCGACGACGAAGGCATTCCGTCCAGCCCCATGACCGAGAGCCCCTACCTCACCGAACTCCGCGAGTTCGCCGCGTCCTGGCAGGACGGCGGGCCCGAACCACGGGTGAGCGCCCGCGACGGCGTCGAAGCGGTGCGGATCGCCGAGGCCGCCGCGGAGTCCAGCCGCACCGGCCGTGTCATCGAGATCGAGGAGGCAGCGCGATGAAAGTCGCCGTCCTGTCGTTCGCCCACGTCCACGCCGCGTCATACCTGCGCCTCCTCGCCCGTATGCCCGGTATCGAGGTCCTGGGCAGCGACCCGGACACGGACCTCGCGGCCCCCGGTGAGGTACGCGGCTGTGCCGTCGCGGAGGCCTCGGGGGCCGCCTACGCCGACACCTACGAGGAAGCCTTCGCCTGGGGTCCGGACGCGGTGATCGTCTGCTCCGAGAACGCCCGGCACCGGCCCCTGGTCGAGCGCGCGGCGGCGCACGGCGTGCCCGTCCTCTGCGAGAAGCCGCTGGCCGCCTCGGTGGCGGACGGCGAGGCGATGGTCGCCGCCTGCCGGGCGGCAGGGGTACGGCTCGCGGTCGCCTTCCCTGTGCGCTTCAGCCCGGCGTACGCCGCTGTGAAGTCGGCCGTCGCCTCGGGCCGGGCCGGGCAGGTCCTCGCGGTGTCGGGCGCCAACAACGGCGCCATGCCGACCCGCGCCCGCCGCTGGTTCGCCGAGCCCGAACTCTCCGGCGGCGGCGCCCTGATGGACCACACCGTGCACATCGCCGACCTCCTCGACGACCTCTTCGGCGAGGCCAGGCCCGTCGAGGTGTACGCGCAGACCAACAACCTCCTGTACGCCGACGAGGTCGCCGCCGAGACCAGCGGCCTGGTCAGCGTGACCTACTCCAACGGCGCCGTCGCCACCATCGACTGCAGCTGGTCCCACCCCCGCTCGCACCACTCCTGGGGCGGCCTCGAGCTCACCGTCGTAGGGGAGCGGGCCACCCTGGAAATGGACGCCTTCGACCAGAAGGTGCACGGCTTCAGCGAACGCCGGGAACACGGCACAGAGGTGCCGTTCGGCGTCGACCTCGACGAACTCATGCTGCACGCCTTCCTGTTCGGCCCCGAGAAGGGCGGCATGACCGTCGCCGACGGCGAGGGCGGCCTGCGCACCCTGCGCGTCGTGGCGGCGGGGTACGCCTCGGCCGCGAGCGGGGTGCCGGTCCCCCTGGGGTGAGGCTGAGGTGGCCTCGTAAACTCGCTGGGCGCCCCGGGTGGAATGGACGATCATGGCTGGATGACTGCCTTCTATCACGTGTGCTTCGCGGTCCCGGACCTTGAGCGGGCGATGCGGGACCTCCGTCGCTCGGCAGGGGTCGAATGGAGCGAGCCGGTGGCCGACAGACTCGGTCAGTGGGACTACCGCATCGTGTTCACGAGCGGCGGCCCGCCCTTCATCGAACTCATCGAGGGGGCCGCGGGGAGCCCTTGGGACACGCAGGAGGGAGCCAGGTTCGATCACATCGGCTACTGGTCGAGCGACATACGGGAAGGCTCCCGGCGCCTGGAGGAGGAGGGGCTGCCGGTCGACTTCTCCGGCTGCCCGTACGGACGGCCGTTCGCCTACCACCGGATGGACAGCATCGGCGCACGCGTCGAACTCGTGGACGTCAGCCGGCAGGCCGCGTTCCTCGACGCGTGGCACCCGGTCGGCGAGCCCATGCCCGTCATCGACGAATCTGCCGCTCCTCCGGCATGAGTTCACCAGGGGCTACGAACCGGCGGGCTACGACGGGCGGTCGGTGCCGCTGTCGGGGGTGGCGTGGGCCAGTCCCGTGCGGTAGGCGATGACGACGAGTTGCGCCCGGTCGCGGGCCGCGAGCTTCGTCATGGCGCGCTGCACGTGGGCGCGGACGGTGAAGGGGCTGAGGAACATCCGCTCGGCGATCTCCTGGTTGGACAGGCCGGTCGCGACCAGAGCGACCATTTCGCGTTCGCGCGGGGTGAGCACGTCGAGCTGTTCGGGGCGGTGCGGCGGAACGCCGTCGGGTGTGGCCAGGAATCGGGCGACCAGGGAACGGGTCGCGGCGGGGGACAGGAGGTTCTCACCCTCGGCGATCGTCCGTACGGCGGCGATCAGGTCCTCGGCGCCGATGCCCTTGCCGATGAACCCGCCCGCGCCCGCGCGCAGCGCCTGCGCGATGTACTCGTCGGTCTCGTACGTGGTGAGGATCAGGATGCGGCTGGCCCGCAGTTCAGGGTCGGCGCAGATCTCCGACGTGGCGGTCAGGCCGTCCATCTCGGGCATGCGGATGTCCATGACCACCACGTCCGGGCGCAGTTCCCGGGTGAGTCCGACCGCCTCCCTGCCGTCCGCGGCCTCGCCGACCACGGTGATGTCGTCGGCGCTTTCGAGGAGCAACCGGAAGGCACCGCGCAGCAGAGCCTGATCGTCGGCGAGCAGTACCCGGAGCGTCACGGCGTACCCCCGGTCTCTCCGTCGCCTATTGATACGTCGCCTGTTGCTACGTTGCCTGTTGTGGCGTCAGTTGCCCGCTCCGCAGGCGCTGTTACCTCCCCTGCCCGGTGCGCCGCCCCCTTGACGGGCGGCAGGGGCAGCTGGGTGGAGACGAGGAAGCCGCCTTCCGGGCGTCGGCCCGCGGAGAGGTGTCCTCCGACCGCGGTGGCACGTTCCCGCATCCCGATCAGACCGTAACCGGGCGGACGGTCCGACACCGTGGCCGCACCCGACCCCGCACCCGACCCCGTACGGGCGTCCCCTCCGTCGTCGGCGACGCTGATGGTCACGCGGTCGCGGTGCCAGTCGAGCCGCACCCGGGCGCTGCCGGTACCGGCGTGCTTGGTCACGTTGGTCAGGGCTTCCTGGACGATGCGGTAGGCGGTGAGGTCCACTCCCGGCGGCAATGGCCTTGCCGGGCCTTCCTGCCGCAACGACACCTCAAGTCCCGCGCGGCGGAAGGACTCCAGGAGCGTGGGCAGCCGGGAGAGGCCGGGCGCCGGTTCGGCGGGTGCGGCGGCGTCCCCGGTCTGACGCAGCAGGCCGACCGTGGCCCGCAGGTCGTCGAGGGCGTCGCCGGTGGTCTCGACGAGCTCGTCCAGGCTCTTGCGGGTCTGGTCCGGGCGGGTGTCGAAGAGGTGCGCGGCGACCGTGGCCTGCGCGTTGGCCAGGGTGATCTGATGGGCCACGAGGTCGTGCAGTTCCCGGGCGATGCGCACCCGTTCCTCGGCCACTCTCCGGCGCGCCTCGCTGTCCCGGCTCTCCTCGGCCCGCTGGGCCCGCTCCTCCACGGCCGCCAGGTAGGCCCGCCGGTTCCGCACCGAGCGGCCGAGCACGCCCGCCACCAGCGGGAACGCCGCCACCGCTCCCACCCTGCTCGCGTCCTTCCACGAGAGGGTCCCGAACAGCGGGGTGGAGGAGAGGAGCAGCGCCCCGGAGATGAGCAACACCGCGCCCACCGCGCGCCGTTCATTGCGCACGGTGCGCGAGTAGGAGTAGGCGGTGATCACAGAGGGGGCCACGATGAGCGGGCTGAGCAGCAGGTCCAGGGGCATCGCCAGCATGCCGCTCGCCGTCGTGACGGCCATGACAGCCAGGGGTGCCCGATGCCGCATCGGCAGCACGGCGCAGGACACCACGGCGATGACGTAGGCGGCGGCGGACGGCGGGGCCAGTTCGCTGTTGTCGTCCTGCAGCACGCCGCCGAGCAGACAGACGGCGAACGCCGTCGCCGTGATCGCTCCCTCCCGCCACCCTGCGCTGCGGGGGTGTGGACCGCCGCCTTCGGCGCTCACCTTCGTCATGGCCGTGTCAGCTCCGGCCCACGGAGTGCCGCGGCACCGCCGCGTCCGACTCGGCGGCGGGCGCGGAGACATGGGGGTTCAGCGCCTCACCCTCGATGTCCACGTTCGGCAGCACACGGTTCAGGATACGAGGCAGCCACCAGGCACGGTGGCCGAGGAGGGCCAGGGCCGCGGGGGCGATCGCCATCCGGACCACGAAGGCGTCGAAGGCGACTGCGGTGGCCAGGCCGACGCCCATCGTCTGGATGGTCGGGTTGCTCATGCCGATGAACCCGGCGAACACACTGATCATGATGATCGCCGCCGCGGCCACCACGCGTCCGCTGTGCCGGAATCCGGTGACGATCGCCTCGCCGGGCGACGTGCCACGCACGTACGTCTCACGCATCCGGGTGAGGAGGAAGACCTCGTAGTCCATGGCGAGACCGAACACGATGCCGATGACGAGAATCGGCATCAGTGACATCACGGGACCCGTCTGCTCGACGCCGATCAGGTCTGCCGCCCAGCCCCACTGGAAGACGGCGACGAGGACGCCGAAGGCGGCACCCACCGACAGCAGGAAGCCGAGCGCCGCTTTGAGCGGGACGAGGATCGAGCGGAAGACGACCGTGAGGAGGAGCACCGCCAGGCCGATGACCACGGTCAGGTAGGGGAGGAGGGCGTCGGACATCGCTTCGGAGATGTCGATGTTCATCGCGGTGGTGCCGGTCACCAGGATTCCGGCGCCCGTGTCGGCCTCGAAGCCGGAGACCGCGCCCCGGATCGCGTGCACCAGGTCCTTGGTCTCGCCGCTGTTCGGCGCGGTCCGCGGGACGGCGGTGAGGACGGCCGTGTCCTTGGTGCGGCTCAGCACCGGATCGCCGACCGACGCGACCCCGTCCACTCCTCGTACGGTCTTGGCGACCAGGTCCGTGGTGGCGCGGACGTCTTCGGCGTCTTCGGCGTCCTTGGCGTCCTTGGCGTCCTTGGCGTCCTCGGACTGCGACGACGTGTCGACGACCACGGTCAACGGGCCGTTGAAGCCGGGGCCGAAGCCCTCCGACAGCAGGTCGTAGGCGCGGCGCTCGGTGGTCTCCACCGACTTGGACTCGGCGCCGGGCAGGCCGAGTTCGAGGCTCAGCGCCGGCAGGGCGATGACGCCGAGGCCGACCACGGCCGTCACGAGGACCGCCACGGGCCTGCGCAGCACGAACCGCGCCCAGCGGATGCCGAGACCGGACCTGTCGGCTGGGGTGGGTGCCGGATGCGGTGCGGCGCCTCCCGGCCGGGTGGCGTCGCGGGCGGCGCGGGCGGTGCGGGACAGTACCCGGCGGCCGAAGAAGCCGAACAGGGCCGGGACCAGGGTCAGGGCGACGAGTACGGCGAGGGCGACGGCGCCAGCGCCGCCCATGCCCATCTTGGTGAGTTCGGGGATGCCGACGACTCCCAGGCCGACCAGAGCGATGAAGACGGTCGCCCCGGCGAAGACGACGGCGGACCCGGCCGTGCCCACCGCGCGGCCCGCCGCCTCCTCCGGCTCGCAGCCCCGGGCGCGTTCGTCGCGGAAGCGGGAAGTGATGAAGAGCGCGTAGTCGATGCCGACCGCGAGGCCGAGCATCAGCGCGAGGATGGCGACGGTGGACGTCAGGCCCAGCGGCACGGCGAGGGCCGAGACCAGGCCGAACGCGATGGCGACACCCACGAAGGCGGTCAGCAGCGACAGTCCGGCCGCGACCAGCGACCCGAGGGCGACGATGAGGACGACCGCCGCCACCACCACGCCGACGATCTCTGTCGTGCCACCAGGACCCTCCTCCGACTCCAGGGCCGAGCCGCCGATCTCCACGGTCAGCCCCGAGTCCCCGGCCCGGCTCGCGGCGTCCTCGAGGGCGCTCTTCGTCGTCTCGGTCAGGTCGGCGGTGTCGGCGCTGTAGGTGATCGTGGAGTAGGCGATGGTGCCGTCCTCGCTGACGGCGCCGGTCTTGTACGGGTCGGTGGCCGACGCGACCTGGTCACCGCCGTCCAGGGAGCCGAGCGTGTCCTTGACGGTGGCCCTGTTCTCCCCGGCCGTCATCCGCTGCCCGTCGGGGGCCCGGAACACCAAACGGGCCTCGGCACCTCGGGAGTTGCTCTGCGGGAAGCGTTCGTCAAGGAGGTCGAACGCCTGCTGCGACTCGGTGCCGGGCATGGTGAGGTCCTCTTCCTTCCCGGCGGGCGCGACGGCGACGGCGACGACGGCGAGGAGCAGGGCCCCGAGCCACAGGCCCCCCACGAGCCGGCGCCGCCGGAAGGCCCACCGTCCGATCCGGTAAAGAATGGTCGCCATCTGTAGATCACTCCAGACACCGCGAGGCCAGCCACCGCTGGGAAAGTGAATGAGAAGGGCGCGAGATCCGCGCACCTCCAACGGTCCCTTCCGGCGTCCCGCCGGGCATCGTGCCCCGACCCCGTCTTCCCCTGGTGCGCCCGGACCAGGGGCTCACGTGTCCTGGTGCGTACGCACCAGAGGAGGCAGGCGCCCGTACCGGCACCTAGAGTTGGGCCGTGGACGAACGGACGCGGAACAGTGTGGGCGGGCAGGCGCGGATCGGGACGGTTGTCCAGGCGGGGCACGTCGAGATCCGGAACCTGTACAGCGGCTCGGACGACGGTGTGCTGCCGCATCAGATGCCGCCCGACGTACGGCACTTCGAGGACCGTGACGACCAGCGCTCGCGCGTCCTCGGCGCCGTCGCCCGCCCGCGGGCAGCCGGGCGCCCCCTCATCGTCTCGGTCACCGGCGTGCACGGCGTCGGCAAGACGGCCCTCGCCGTGCACCTGGCCCACCGCCTCGCCGATGACAGCGGCTACGTGGTGCGGTACGTGGACCTCGACGACCACCGCCCCGACGGCGGGGCCGACTTGGCGGACGTCATGGGTGAGCTGCTGCGCTCCTTCGGCGTGACCGACCTCCTGGAGGGCCCGACAGCGCGGCGTCGCAGGCAGTACTGGGAGCAGACCGGCAAGCGGCGCCTCGTCCTCGTCCTCGACAACGCCCGCTCCGGCACCGAGATCACCCAGCTCCTTCCCTCGTCCGCCGAGAGCGTCGTCGTGGCCGTCAGCAGGCAGACGCTGTACGACGTCGAGGGCGGAGTCGATCTGGAACTTCCGGTGGACCCGCTCGAAGAGCCCTACGCGGAACGGCTGTTGAGCCGCATCGTCGACGACCCCCGGCTCGCCGCCGACCCCGCGTCCGCCGCCGAGCTCGCCCGGATCTGCGGCGGCCTGCCCGCCGCCCTCCACGTGGCCGCCGAATGGCTCCGCAAGCACCGGACCCGCAGGCTCGCACGGCTGACCGCACAACTCGCCGCCGAACTCGACACGAAGGGAGTTCCCGCGGTGGAGGCCGTATGGGATGCCGCCTACCAGGACCTGACCCCCGGCGCCGCCACTCTCTACCGGCTCCTCGTCGAGCACCCCGGCCCCTGGGTCGACCCCCAAGCGGTCACCGCGCTGCTCGGCAGGGGAGAGGACGAGGCCGAGGACGCGCTCGACGAGCTGGCGCGGGCGAGTCTCCTGGCCCGTGGACGCGACGGACGGCTGCGCCTGCACGATCTGCTCCGGGCCCACGCGGTGCGCCGTGCGGACCGGGCGCGCCGGGACGACGGCGGTACCGACGCGGACGAGGGCAGGCGACGCGTCATCCGCTGGTACCTCCGCCAGGCCCAGCGCGCCGACGCCCTGCGGGCGGGCCCGCGGATGACCTTCGCCGAACCGGCCCCCGCTCTGCCGGACACCCCCGACGCCGACTTCGGCATCACCTCCGCCGACGGCGACAAGCAGCGGAAGGCGAAGGCCCTGCACTGGCTGGAGGCCGAACGGCTTGTGCTGCACGACTGCGTGCGCGTCGCCCACGCGCACGGACTCGACGACGAGGCCTGGGCGCTCTGCGAACCCCTGTGGACGCACTACCTCGACCACCCCCACCTCACCCAGGTCATCGAGACGTTCGCCGCGGGACGCGACGCCGCGCTGCGCGCCGGGCATCCGCTCGCCGCGCTGGTCCGCATGCGCTGCCAGCTCGCGCGCCCGCTGTGGGAACGGGGGCGGTACGAGGACGCCGAGGCTGAGCTGCGCCTCGCTGCGGCGGCCACGGAGGCCCTCGGTGACGGACCCCGGGAGAGGAAGCTGCGCGCTTCGGTCATCGAGTTCCGGGGGCTGCTCGGCGCGGCCCGTGGCGAGTGGGCGGCAGCGGCGGCGGAGTTCGAGGCGTCCGCGCGCATCCATACGGAGATCGGCAACGCCTACGGCGCCATGCTGCAGACGTATCTGCTCGGCAAGGCCCGTACGGAACTCGGCGAACTCACCGCCGCCGAAACGCTGCTGACGGATGCTCATGCGCGGGCCGAGGCCATGGGTCGGGCCCGGCTGACCGCCCGGACCGGCTTCGCGCTCGCCCGGGTGCTGCGGAGCCTCGGGCGGTCGGCAGAGGCCGGGCGGCTCTACGGCGAGGCACTGGCGCAGGCCCGCCTCGACGAGTCCGCGCGTGAGGAGCTGCGCGTCCTGGACGCGTCGGCCGACCTGGCCGAGGAGACCGGGGACGCGGCGGGAGCGGCGGAGTTCCGGACCGCGGCACGGGCGGTGCGGGAGCGCGGCGGGGGCCTCGACTGACGTAGCCCCCGGAACGGGCGGGGCAGGCTCGCACGTGACAACTCCCGCAATTTATTTGTAGCCTCATAATGGTTGTGACAACACAAATAAATGCACCCGCGAGGAGCCCGATATGTCAGACGACGTAGACCGGCGTGACCGGCGTGACCGGCGACGGCCATGGCTCGTCCTTGCCGTCTGCTGCATGAGCATGCTGATCGTCAGCCTCGACAACACCATCCTGAACGTGGCCCTGCCCGCCATCCAGCGCGACCTGCACACGTCCGTCTCCGGGCTGCAGTGGACCGTGGATGCCTACACGCTGGTGCTGGCCAGCCTGTTGATGCTCTCCGGCTCGACCGCCGACCGCGTGGGCCGCCGCCGCACGCTGCAGACCGGACTGCTCGTCTTCACCTCGGCGTCCCTGCTGTGCGGCCTCGCGCCCGGCCTCGGCTGGCTCATCGCCGCGCGGGTCCTGCAGGCGGTCGGCGGATCGATGCTGAACCCCGTGGCGATGTCGATCATCAGCAACACCTTCACGGACCCGCGGCAACGCGCCCGCGCCATCGGAGTGTGGAGCGGCGTCGTCGGCATCAGCATGGCCGCGGGGCCGATCATCGGCGGCGCCCTCGTGCAGTCGGCGGGCTGGCGGGCCATCTTCTGGATCAACGTACCGATCGGCCTCGCCGCGCTGTACCTCACCCACAGGTACGTGCCGGAATCACGGGCGGCGCGGCCCCGCCGCGTGGACCCGGTGGGCCAGGCGCTCATCGTCGTCCTGCTCCCGGCGCTCACGTACGCCATCATCGAGTCGCCCGGCCACGGCTGGACCTCACCGCCCGTGCTCGGCTGCGCGATCGCGGCGCTCGGCGCGCTCCTCGGACTGCTGTGGTACGAGCCGAGGCGCACCGATCCCCTCATCGACCTGCGTTTCTTCCGTTCAGCGCCGTTCGCGGGCGCCACCGTGATCGCGGTCGCCACGTTCGCCGCACTCGGCGGCTTCCTCTTCGTCAGCTCGCTGTATCTGCAGAACGTGCGCGGGCTGGATCCGCTGCACGCCGGTCTTTTCATGCTGCCGATGGCGGTCATGGCGCTGCTGACCGCGCCGGTCTCCGGCCGCATGGTGGCCTCGCGGGGGCCGCGGACGCCCCTGCTGCTCGCCGGGTCGGCGCTCAGCGCGAGCGCCCTTCTGCAGGCGCTCACCTTCTCCGACCACCTTCCGGCGGCCGTGCTGATCGTCGCGTACCTGCTCTTCGGCACCGGCTTCGGACTGGTCAACGCCCCCATCACCAACACCGCCGTGTCCGGGATGCCCCGCTCGCAGGCCGGCGTCGCCGCCGCGGTGGCCTCCACGAGTCGGCAGATCGGGCAGTCCCTCGGCGTGGCCGTCATCGGTGCGCTCATGGTCGGCGGGGCGCACGCGGACGCCGCGTCCTTCACCGACGTGGGGCGCACGGCGTGGTGGATCATCGCGGGCTGCGGCGCCGCCGTACTGGCCACGGGTACGCTCACTTCCGGCCGCTGGGCCCGGGGAACGGCCCAGCGCACGGCGAAGAGGCTCGCTGTGGAGGAGACGAGGGAGACAGTGAACGCCTGATGGAGCGCCCACACGACTGCCCGCGCGACCTCCCGCACGACCGCCCGCGTGACGACGGGCCGCGGGACGAGGGGCCGCGGGACGACGGGCCGCGGGACGACGGGCCGCGGGACGGTGGCGACGAGACCGCCAGGGCGGCGGCCCGTGTCTGGCAGGGTCTCAACACTCTCCTCTTGGAGCGTCACAACCGCCGCAAGGCGGTCGCCGACGCCCTCGGCATGAGCTTCAGCCGCATCAGGGCGCTGCGGCGCCTCACCGGCGAGCCGATCACGCTGCGGGAGCTGACCGAGCGCCTTGGCGCCGACCCGCCCTACACCACCGTCATCGTCGACGACCTCGTACGGCGCGGTCTCGCCGAACGCGTCGCCAACCCCGCCGACCGCAGGTCCAAACTGGTCCACCTCACGGAAGAGGGGGAGGCGGCGGCCGCCCGCGCCACCGCGATCCTCACCACTCCGCCGGACGACCTGCTCGCCCTGCCCGCCGAGGACATCGAGGTGCTCGACCGCGTGGTGGCGAAGCTGTTGCAGTAGGCGCGACGGTTCCGTTTCGTTCTGGTTCGTTATGGCTCTAGAGCTCCTGCAGGCCCTCTTCCGGTGTGGCGGGAGCGAGCGTCGCACGGTGGAGGCGGCCCGCGACGACGCAGCGGACGGTCACCGGGTGTGCGGGCGCGTCGGAGCCGTCCGCGAGCCGGGCGTGCACTCCGGAGAGCACCGCCGCGGGATCGGCGCGCAGCACCCGGCCGTCCGCGTCCCGGTGCGGCTCGATGCGTACGGACAGGAGCGCGCCGCCGGTCCGGCGCAGCACGCAGTACGAGGCGCTCAGCACGACGGCGGCAGTCCGCGCGCCACCGTGTTCGGCGAGTGCGTGGCGCGTCCACCCGTCGACGGTCCAGGTCTCACCCCGCGCGGGGAGCGCGGCGGCGTGCCGGGCTCGCCGGAACACGAGCCCGGCGCTCTGCAGTTGGGTGTCCGACGCCCGGTCCGCCTCGGCGGCCAGGTGATGCGCGGGCGCGGTGGAGCGGGCGGGCCGCCGCTCGATGTGTACGTGAGGTCCTCGCAGGTCCGCCCGTACGGCGAAGGCCGCGGGGGTACGGGAGGGCGGCGCGGGATCCGGCAGGAGGTTCGGTACGGGGGGATCGGCCGGTGGGGCCACGCCGAGGATCCGGTAGAGCTCCGCGCGCAACCGGCGTACGGCCTGGCCGCGCTCGGCGAACGCCCGCGCGGCGACGGCGGACGCGGAGCCGGGGCTGTACTCGCCGACGGCGCGCTCGAAGCCAGCCGTGGTCGGCTGTTCCAGGGGCCCCAACCCCGGTAGCCGGGCGAGGAGTTCGGCCATCGGGGTGCCGGGGATCAGCTCGCCGCCGCCGTCGCCCGCGGCGATCATCGGGGTGTCGCGGGCCGCGGCCGCGTACAGCGCCGCCGAGCCGTGGTCGGTGACGATCGCGTCGGCGGCGATGAGCAGCGCGGCCCACTCCTCGTACGGGCGGGCCAGGACCAGGCCCGCGTCGAGGGCGGGTGCGAGATCCTGCGCGAGGTCGAACCGCCCTGTCCTGCTGTGCTCGTTGGGGTGCAGGACGAGCCCCAGCTGGTACGTGTCGTGGGGGAGCTCGGCGGCCAGGCGGGCGGGGAGGCGGGGGTGGCGGCGGATCAGGGAGTGCGGGCCCCAGGTGGAGGCGAGGACGACCAGGCTCCGGCCGTGGGTGCGCAGGGCGCGGCGGTAGCGCTCGCGCAGGGGGAGCGAGGCGAGGACGCGGTCGAGCGTGGGGTCGCCGGTCACCGTCGCGTGCGCGGCTGCCGGAGGGCACGCGGCGGCGAGGCGGGTGACCTGCGAGGGGTGGGCCAGGGCGTGGAGGCGGGCCAGTGGGCGGCCGCCCGGCATCAGGAGCGCCGGGTCCATGCCGGAGGCGGAGTCGCCGGGGCCGTCCGGTGCGGTGAGGGCCTTGTTGTAACCGGCGCCGTGCGGCAGCAGGACGCGTGGTCCGCGGAGCTCGGCGAGGCCGCCCTTGGGGCTGGCGGCCAGGATCAGATCGTGGGGGTGGGCGAGGGCCTCGGCCCAGGGGATGGTGCGCCCGCCTGCCCGTTCGACGGCCGCGAGGGCGTCGGTGTCGAAGGCGGAGCCGGGGACGAGGGTGAAGCGGCGTCGGATGCGGTCGTCGCCCGCGAAGACGGGGAGGACGTCGAGGAGCCGGTGCAGGGCGGTGGCAGACCGGGCGGCGAAGAGGACGCGCTTCTCGGTGCCGGGGGAGGAGCCGCGCCGTGCGGCGCGGACCGCCGCGACGGGACCCGCTGCCCGCTGCCCGCTGCCCGCTGCCCGCTTCGGGAGTGTCCATCCTAGTTCGGGCGGCTGTGTCGCGTGACCCGTTTCCGCTTTTCGGGGCGGGTATGTGGGGGTCGGCGGGCGGCATGCCGGAGATCGTACCGGGCCCGCAGCATAGACCTGCGGCGGAGGCGCCCTGCGACCGGAGTCGGATCCGGAACGGTTCGGCCGCGTATTAGCGTGGTCGGAACAGATCGATCGACAGGATCCGAGGTGCCCGGCCCATGCCAAGCCGCAGCGAGAGCCGTACCCAGCTCATCGAGTCACTCATGGAGCGGTTCCCGCACGTGCCGCGGGAAGCCGTCATCAAGGAGGATCTGCTGCGCGGCGGCATCGCCTTCGACGAGTCGGCGCTCAGCGACAACGAGGGCGGTGACGTCAAGCCGAAGTCGTACTTCATCTTCTCCTTCGACCACAGCACCCTGCCCGAGCTGGGCGCCGCCGCCCTGCGCCGCCCGCCCGAGGAGATCGTCCTCACCGGCGGCCCCTACGACCTGCGCCGCACCGTCGTGTCGGTCCGCGTGAACCCGGCCTCGCCGTACCGCGTGGCCGCCGACGACCACGGTGTCCTCGGGCTCTACCTGGACGGCGCACGCATCTCCGACGTGGGCCTGCCGCCGATGCCGGACTACTACCGGCACACGCTGGAGAACGGCAAGTCCGTGATGGAGGTGGCGCCCACCATCCAGTGGGGCTACCTGATCTATCTGACGGTCTTCCGGGTCTGCCAGTACTTCGGCGCCAAGGAGGAGTGCGGGTACTGCGACATCAACCACAACTGGCGCCAGCAGAAGGCGGCGGGCCGCCCCTACACGGGCGTGAAGCCGATGGACGAGGTCCTTGAGGCCCTCGCCATCATCGACAAGTACGACACCGCGAAGTCCTCCACCGCGTACACGCTCACCGGTGGCGCCATCACCACGCGGCTCCAGGGCAAGGACGAGGCCGACTTCTACGGGCAGTACGCGAAGGCCATCGAGGAGCGCTTCCCCGGCCGCTGGATCGGCAAGGTCGTCGCCCAGGCGCTGCCCAAGGCGGACGTGCAGCGCTTCCACGACTACGGCGTGCGGATCTACCACCCCAACTACGAGGTGTGGGACCCGTACCTCTTCGAGCGCTACTGCCCCGGCAAGGAGCGCTACGTCGGCCGTGACGAGTGGCACCGTCGCATCCTGGACTCCGCCGACGTCTTCGGGCCGCGCAACGTCATCCCGAACTTCGTGGCGGGCGTCGAGATGGCGGAGCCCTTCGGCTTCAAGACCGTCGACGAGGCCATCGACTCCACCGTCGAGGGCCTGCAGTACTTCATGTCGCGCGGCATCACGCCCCGCTTCACCACCTGGTGCCCGGAGCCCACGACACCGCTGGGCAAGGCGAACCCGCTGGGCGCGCCGCTGGAGTACCACGTGCGCCTCCTCGAGGCGTACCGCGCGACGATGGAGGCCAACGGCCTGTCGTCGCCTCCCGGTTACGGTCCTGCGGGCCCCGGCAACGCGGTCTTCTCGGTCAGTTCGTTCATGGACAGCCTCTCCCCGGAGCAGGCCGCTCCGGAGGATGCCATCACCTCCACCACGGCCCAGTAACCCGGTGCGGAGGCCTGCACGGGGGCCAGGAGAAAACCCCGGGCAGGCCTCCGACAGGCCGTGTTACGGTCGGGACGGGTCACGAGTTCCAGCGCCAAGCCCCGGCTCGCTGGGCGGCACCCCGCTCCGTCGCGGGTGCCCCGGGTGACGACCCGCCCCGTGCGACGTGCACGGGGAACGGCGGATCACCGGGGTCGGCGACACCCGGGGTCCACAACTCCGGAGGCGCTCCATGACGCACTCGCCCGACACCCATGACCACGCCACCCATGATCACGCCACCCGTGCCCACGACACCTGGGACGCCTGCACGGCGACCGACGTGCTCATCACCTCGCACGACGTCACCGACGACGGCCGCATCGCGCTCCATGTGCTCGGTCCGACCAGGGGCGTCCCCGCGGCCCTGTGGACCGACGATCCGGAGCGGCTGCGCGGCCTCCTGCGACAGTACGAGGGCCTGGCCCAGTGGCAGCCCCGCTGGAACCTGCTGAGGCTGCGGTGCGAGACCCTGGGCACCACGGTGGTGTGCGTGGCCCCGCTGGCCTCGGGCGTCTGACGAGGCGTCGTCGGCCGGAGGGCCCGCGCCACCGTCGAAGATCACCGGTTCGTAGGATGACGCCGTGCCGGTCGCGGGCGATCCCCGCGGCCGGGCGGCGCGACAGTCAGCCACCCAGAGCCGGAGGTCCCCCGTGCAGCACCACCCCGTCACCGTCGTCACCGGCGGCAGCCGCGGTATCGGCGCCGCTGTCTGCGTCCGTCTCGCCGAGGACGGCCACGATGTCGTCATCGGCTACCGCTCGAACGCGACGGCCGCCGACGAGGTCGCCGCGACGGTCCGCGCCGCCGGTCGCCGCTGCGTCACCGTCCAGGTCGACACCGCCGACGAGGCCGACGTCGACCGCCTCTTCGACACCGCGGCGGCCGAGCTCGGCCCGGTCACCGCTCTCGTCAACAACGCCGGTGTGGGCGGCCCCGTCGGCCCCCTCGCCGAGGCCGACGCCGAGGGCATGCGCCGGGCGCTCGAGGTGAACGTCCTCGGATACCTGCTCTGCGCCCGGCGCGCGGTGCGGGACATGAAGGCCCGCGGAGGCGGCGCGATCGTGAACATCTCGTCTGTCGCGGCCACTCTCGGAGGTCCCGGCGAGTACGTGCACTACGCCGCCGCCAAGGGCGCCGTCGACACGCTGACGGTCGGCCTGTCCAAGGAGGTCGCGGAGGACGGCATCCGCGTCAACGCCGTTGCCCCCGGCGTCATCTGGACCGAGTTCCACGCCGACCCCCAGCGTCCCGCGAAGCTCGCGGCGGGCATTCCCATGGGGCGCTCCGGTCAGCCCTCGGAGGTCGCGGGGGCCGTCTCCTGGCTGCTCTCGGACGACGCCTCGTACGCGACGGGCACGGTCCTGAGGGTGTCGGGCGGCCGCTGATCTCTCCCCGCGGCTGCGGATTCGGATCGAACCTTCGTACGATGTAGGCATGATCACTGAATCCGTCGCCCTCGCCCCCGGCGTCGTCATCCGGCCGTCCGCCCTGAAGGACGCGGAGGCGCTGGCCCGGTCCCACCGGCGCAACCGCGTCCACCTCGCGCCCACGGAGCCGTACCGGGCGGCCTCCTTCTACACCACGGAAGGCCAGGCGGAGCGAGTCCGCGGGCAGTTGGAGGAGGACAGGGCGGGCCGGGCCGCGCACTGGCTGCTCGAGAGCGACGGGGAGATCGTCGGCCACGCCGGGCTGACGAACATCGTGCTGGGCCCGGCCCGCAGCGCCAGCCTCGGCTACTGGATCGACGGGGAGCACCTGGGCCTCGGCCTGGCCTCCGCCGCCACGCGGTTCGTCTGCGAGGCGGCGGACGCCCGGCTCGGCCTGCACCGCGTCGAGGCATGCACCCTGCTCGACAACACCGCCTCGCAGCGCGTGCTCGCGAAGTGCGGTTTCGAGGAGTACGGGGTCGCGCCGGGCTACTTGTACATCAACGGCGCCTGGCGCGACCACCGCCTCTTCCAGAAGATCCTCAACGACCGCCCGATGTAGCGGGGATGGGGCCGGGGGGGCGTCCGGAGTCCCCTCTCTGATCAGACTCTCGGGTCAGACGATGTTCTCCGCGACCTCGGCCTGCTCGCGGTCCGAGCCGTACGCCTGCGGGGTGCTGTACGAGCGGCGCGCCACGAACCACCACACGGTGGCAAGGAGCAGCACCGCGACGAGCGCGATCGAGGCGTAGTTCATCGAGTCGACCGTCACCGGCGAGGCCTGCGGCAGGCAGAACAGGACCGTCACGAACGCCACCCAGATGACCGCGATCCAGCCGACCGGCTTGCTCCAGCGGCCCAGGTTCCAGGGGCCCGGCTGGAAACGGTCGCCCGCGCGAAGGCGCAGGAAGATCGGGATGGCGTACGCGGGGGTGATGCCGATGACGTTGATGGCGGTGACCGCCGTGTACGCCGTCGTCGAGTAGAGGGAGGGCAGCGCGATGACCGCGGCCAGGCCCACCGACAGCCACACCGCGGGCACCGGGACCTGGGTGCGGGAGCTGACCTTGCGCCAGAGGGCCGAGCCGGGCAGCGCGTTGTCACGGCTGAAGGCGAACACCATGCGGCTGGCCGCGGCCGTCTCGGCGTTGCCGCAGAACAGCTGGGCCACGATCACGATGAGCAGCAGCGCCGTCGCCCCGGACTCGCCGATCGCGTCGATCATGATCTGCGCGGGCGGCACCCCGGTGGCGCTCTTCTGGGCGCCCACGTAGTCCTGGATGGCGAAGCTCAGCCCGGCGAGCAGGACGAAACCGGCGATCCACGAGGCCCAGATGGCGCGCACGATGCCGCGCGCCGCGGAGACCGAGGCGTTGGAGGTCTCCTCCGACAGGTGCGCGGAGGCGTCGTAGCCGCAGAAGGTGTACTGGGCGAGGAGCAGGCCGATCGCCGTCACGTAGAGCGGGTTGTCCCAGCCCGTGTCGTTCACGAACGTGCCGAAGACGGTCGACGGCGACTGGTGGTGGTCGGGCACGATCGCGAGGACGCCGACGATCACGGTGACGCCGGCGACGTGCCACCAGACGCTGATCGAGTTGAGCAGGCTGACCAGGCGCACGTTGAAGAGGTTCAGGACGGCGTGCAGGAGCAGGATGCCCAGGAAGATCAGGAAGGTCTTCTCGGTGGTCGGCGTGAAGCCGAACTTCAGGTTCAGGAACGCGCCGGTGAAGAGCGCGGCGCCGTAGTCGATGCCCGCTATCGCGCCGAGCAGCCCAAGCAGGTTCAGCCAGCCCGTGTACCAGCCCCAGCGGCGGCCGCCGAGCCGGTCGGCCATGTAGTAGAGGGCGCCCGACGTCGGGTACGCGCTGGTGACCTCGGCGAGCGCCATGCCCACGCAGAGCACGAAGAGGCCGACGCCCGCCCAGCCCCAGAGCATCACCGCGGGGCCGCCCGCGCCCATGCCGAAGCCGTACAGCGTCATGCAGCCGGACAGGATGGAGATGACGGAGAAGCTGATGGCGAAGTTGCCGAAGCCGCCCATGCGGCGGGCCAGCACGGGCTGGTAGCCGAGCTCTCTGAGTCGCTCTTCCTCGTCCTGATGTGGTGGCGCGGGCGCGGGGGCGGTGCTCGACGACGACCAGGTGGTGCGGGACACGGTGGGGCCTCCGGTGGGGAGCGGGGGTGAAGGGGGTCGGGGGTGCGGGGCCGGGCGGCCCGCGGGGCTAGCCCGGGCCGCGGGAGGCGCTGAAACAGCGGGTGCGGGCCTGGACGAAGACCTCGGCGGCGGCGTCCGCGTCGCCGGGGGAGTGGGTGCGGTAGGTCCACGGGACCGTGGTGAAGAACGGGTCGAGGGCCTGGAACACCCGCGACGCGTCGTGGAACTGGTGCGCGCCCCACAGCGCGTGCGCCAGGTGGTTGAGGTCGAGGAGCGAGGTCGCGGCGGGCGTCGTGTGGTCGAACCAGAGCTGCAGGGCGAGCAGCGCGGCGCGCGTGGCGTCCTCGGATATCCAGTGCAGGTCGAGGGCCTGTTCCTGGCCGGACTCCCTGCGGTAGCGCTCGACCCGTACGTACAGGGGCAGCAGGTGCAGCGCGGAGCCGGCGGGAGCCGATGCCGAGGCCCACTGCACGAAGTTGTACGCCTCGGTGAGCGGGCCCCGCGCACGGCGCCCGTACACGAACTGCAGCATCCGGTGGTACGCCTCGCGGTTGCCCGGATCCCGCTTGTCGGCCTCGGCGAGCAGCTGCCAGGGGCCGGGGAAGAGCATCGGCTCGGGAGGTGCCTGGCGGTGCTCGTCCCACCGCTGGCCGACGTCGAGCTGGGCCAGGGAGAGCAGGCAGATCCAGGGCACGGGGTCCTCGGGCGACAGGGCGGACGCGGCACCGCACGCGGAGACGGCATCGCGCCACAGGTCGTTGGTCCGCCGGTGCCCCGAGCGATGGGCGCGCAGGGCGCGCTCCACCAGGACCCGGGCGTGCAGGACGGCCGCCGAGGTGCTGCGCGGCTCCTCGGCGCGCCAGGCGTGCACTACGTCGGAGCCGGCGACGGCGGCTCCCAGGATCTGCGTGCGCTGCGTCCACAGTCCCCAGTCGGGTGTGTCGGTCAGCAGGTTGCGCGTGGAGACCCAGCGACCGGTCCTGAGGTCCTGGAGCACCCCGCGCAGCGCTTCGTCGTGGCCTGCCGGGTGGTACACCGGGCGGCCTAACGCCATGGGCATGAGTCCTCAGTTGGGAGAAGAGGGAGGTGAGGGGGAGGGAGTGGGAGAGGTCGACCAACCGGTTTGTTAAGGGAGTTGACGGTGTGACTCGGCGGACAGTGTAGATCCGGCCCTTCCGGTTCCAAGCCCATTCGTAAGACTTTTATGACCTTGTTGTGTCAACACGGCGCGGCGAATGGTCATTTGCTGTGCAGTTACGGGCATTTCTGCCCCTCGATGCCCTCGATGCCCTCGATGCCCTCGGGGTCGGCCCTTTGGTGCTCTCCGGGCTGCCCCCTCGATGCCCTCGGAGCCGTTCCCTTGACGCCCTCCGGGCCGCTGTAGCACTCTTCCGCGGTGATCACCTATGAGCGGCCTCCGGGCGCGCGGCCTCCCGCGCAGCGGCCCGTGCTCGCCGTGGACCAGGGCACGTCCGGCACCAAGGCCCTCGTCGTCTGCCCGGAACGCGGCGTGCTCGGCACGGGCGCGGCGCAGGTGCGCCCCCGCTTCCTTCCCGGCGGCCTGGTGGAGGTCGACCCCGCCGAACTGTTCGCCTCCGTGGTCGACGCGGGCCGCAGGGCGCTCGCCGACGCGGGCGAACCGGTCGCCGCCATCGGCCTGGCCAATCAGGGGGAGACGGTCCTCGCCTGGGACCCCGACACCGGCGAACCCCTCACCGACGCCCTGGTATGGCAGGACCGCCGCGCTGAATCGGTCTGCGCCGAACTCGCCGAGCACGCGGACGAGTTGCGGCGGCTCACCGGCCTGCCGCTCGATCCGTACTTCGCCGCGCCCAAAATGGCGTGGATACGTCGCCATCGCACCCGGCAGGGCGTGGTCACGACCAGCGACGCCTGGCTCGTCCACCGCCTCACCGGCGCGTACGTCACCGACGCCGCGACCGCGGGCCGCACCCAGCTCCTCGATCTCGACGACGTCCAGTGGTCGCCGCGCGCCCTGGAGCTCTACGGACTCGAGGCGGAGCGCCTGCCCCGCATTGTCGACGCGGCGGGCCCGGTCGGGACGACCACCGCCTTCGGTCCCGAGCTCCCCGTCACCGGCCTCCTCGTCGACCAGCAGGCCGCACTGCTCGGCCAGGACGTGACCGCGTCGGGCAGCGCCAAGTGCACGTACGGAACAGGGGCGTTCCTGCTCGCGCAGACCGGCGACCGCCCGCGGCGCGGACCGTCGGGGCTCGTCAGCTGTGTCGCCTGGCGGCTCGCCGGGCGCAGCAGCTACTGCCTCGACGGACAGGTCTACACGGTCGCGTCCGCCGTCCGCTGGCTCACAGATCTCGGCGTGATCGCGGGCGCCGAGGAGATCGACCCGGTGGGCTCGGCCGTACCGGACGCGGGCGGTGTCACCTTCGTGCCCGCGCTCGCCGGTCTCGCGGCGCCCTGGTGGCGCGGCGACGTGCGTGGCTCGCTGACAGGCCTTGGCCTCGACACCGCCGCCGGGCACCTGGTGCGTGCGCTGTGCGAGGGTGTCTGCGCGCAGGTCGTCGCGCTCGCGGACGCGGTGGCCGCCGACCTGGGGGAGCCCTTGACGAGCCTGCGCGTCGACGGCGGCCTCACCCGCTCGGCCCTTCTCATGCAGACCCAGGCCGACCTGCTCCAACTACCCGTAGAGGTATCGGCGTTGCCCGATGTCACCGCACTCGGTGCGGCCGCCGTCGCCCGTATCGGCCTCGACCCCTCCCTCACGGTCGCCGACGCCGTACCGAAGTGGCGGCCCGCCGCCGTCTACGAACCGCGGATCGACGCGGACGCGGCGGCCGAACGCCTCGCGGGCTTCCGCACGGCGGTCACCGCGCTGCTGGAACGCACACCCTGATGGCGGTCACCAGGCGTGGCGCGGTGCCGGACGTGACGTACGACGTGGCCGTCGTCGGCGCGGGCGTCGTCGGCTCGGCCGTCGCCCGCGGCCTTGCCCGCTACCCGGGCCTGCGCATCGCCCTGGTCGAGGCGTCGGACGACGTCGGCGACGGCACGTCGAAGGCGAACACGGCGATCCTGCACACCGGATTCGATGCCGTGCCCGGCTCGCTGGAGTCCCGCCTGGTCCGCGAGGGGCAGCGCCTGCTCGCCGCGTACGCCGCCGAGTCCGGAATCCCCGTGGAACCGGTCGGCGCGCTGCTCGTCGCCTGGGACGCCGAGCAACTGGCCGCACTGCCCGGCCTGTTGGCGAAGGCGGAGCGCAACGGCTACGACGCGGCGCGCGTCATCGGCCCCGCCGAGGTCCGTGCCCGCGAGCCGCACCTCGGCCCCGGCGCCCTCGGCGCGCTCGACGTCCCCGGCGAGAGCATCATCTGCCCGTGGACCACCACCCTCGCCTACGCCACCCAGGCCGTACGGGCAGGGGTGGACCTTCTCCTCAACTGCCGTGTCGAGAAGGCCGGCGCGGCGGCCGGGGCGCACCTCCTGGAGACGCCCCGCGGGACCGTCCGCACCCGCCACCTCGTCAACGCCGCGGGCCTGCACGCCGACACCGTGGACCGGCTCCTCGGTCACGACGACTTCACCGTCACCCCTCGCCGAGGCCAGCTCCTCGTCTTCGACAAGCTCGCCCGCGACCTGGTGCGCCACATCCTGCTGCCCGTCCCGACAGCGCTCGGCAAGGGCGTCCTGGTGGCACCGACCGTGTACGGAAACGTCCTCCTCGGCCCCACCGCCGAGGAGTTGGACGACAAGACCGCCACCGGCACGACGGCCGAAGGCATCGCCGCGCTGCGCGACAAGGGCGGTCGCATCCTCCCGGAACTGCTCGACGAAGAGGTCACCGCGGTCTACGCGGGACTGCGCGCCGCCACCGAGCACGACGACTACCGCATCAGCGCGCACAAAGAGCAGCGCTACGTCACCGTCGGCGGCATCCGCTCCACCGGCCTCACCGCGTCCCTGGCCATCGCGGAGCACGTCATCGAACTGCTCGCCACCACGGGACTGGACCTCCCCGGGCCCCGGGGCCTGCCGCCCGCCCGCATGCCCAACCTCGGCGAGGCCTTCCCGCGCCCCTACCAGCGGGCCGACCTCATCGCGGCCAACCCCGCGTACGGAGACGTGGTCTGCCACTGCGAGCGGGTGACGCGCGGCGAGATCCGCGACGCCCTCGCCGCGACGGTGCCACCCGGCTCACCGGACGGCCTGCGCCGCCGCACGCGGGCACGCGGCGGCCGCTGCCAGGGGTTCTACTGCGGCGCCCGGGTGCGCGAACTCTACGAGCAGGGTCTCTACGAGCAGGATCTCTACGAGCAGGGTACGGAGTTGGGGGCACGGTGAGGCGCGAACGCATCGTCGACGTACTCGTCGTCGGCGCAGGACCCGCCGGCCTCGCCACCGCGGCCGGGCTCGCAGTGGCGGGCGTCGGCGAGGTCGAGGTGGTGGACCGGGAGCGGCAGGGGGGCGGCGTCCCGCGACACTGCGCGCACGGCGGCTTCGGCCCTCCCGGTACGACGGGGCCGCGGTTCGCGGAGCGCTGCGTGGCGGCGGCCGTGGGCGCCGGAGCGGTCCTGCGGACCGGGGTCACGGTGACGGCTTGGGCGGCGCCGCTCACCCTGGACACCACGAGCCCGCGCGGCCTGGAGCGGATCACCGCCCGCGCCGTCGTCCTCGCCACCGGCGCCCGCGAGCGCCCGCGCGCCGCACGCCTCGTGCCGGGCACCCGCCCCGCGGGGGTGTTCACCGCGGGCGAGCTCCAGCAGGCCGTCCACCCGCACGGGTCGCGCATCGGCACGCGGGCCGTCGTGGTCGGCGCGGAGCCGGTGGGCTTCGCGGCCCTCGACACCCTGCGACGGGCCGGGGTCGCCGTCGCCGCGCTGGTCACCGAGCACCCGCGCCACCAGGCTCCGCGGGCCCGCGCCCTCGAAGCCCGGCTGCGGCGCGGCGTGCCCGTTCTCACGGACGCCACGGTCGCCGAACTCCTCGGTCGTGGCCGCCTGTCGGGCGTCCGGCTGCGCCACCGGGACGGCAGGACCGCGTACGTCGCCTGCGACACGGTCGTCTTCACCGGCGACTTCGTGCCCGACCACGAACTGGCCCGGAGCGGCGGCCTGTTGATGGACCGGGGTACGCGGGGTCCGGCCGTCGACGGCGCCTTCCGTACCGATGCGCGCGGTGTCTTCGCGGTGGGCAATGTACTGCACGCCGCCGAACCGGCACGCACGGTCGTGCGCGAGGGTGCGCTGGCGGCGACAGCCGTGCGGCGCTACCTCCGCGACGGTGACTGGCCCTCGGCCTCGGTGCCGCTGCGTGTCACGGCGCCGCTCGGCTGGATCGCCCCGAACAGGCTGACCCAGGACGAGCCGGGCGACGGTTTCACGCTGCGGACGACCGAGTTCGTGCCGCGCCCGACACTGGTGATCACGCAGGACGGCAGGGTGCTCCACCGCGCACGCCTGCGCCGCGGGGCCGTCGCGAACCGCCCGTTCCGGGTCGCCGGGGGCTGGGCGGCGCGGGTGGACGTCGCGGGCGGCGCGGTACGGGTCTCCCTCGGGTAGACGCGGTGCGGGTCTCTCTCAGGGGACGCGGTGCGGGTCTCCTTCGGGGGGACCGGGCCGGGGGCGGTCGGCGGCTTCCGTCCGGGGCTCCCACGGGCCCCTCTTCCCATGCTCCCGCCTCCCGCATAGACTCCAAAACTAGCAGCGCTAATTTACGGAGCGACATCCCGCCCCGTACCCAGCGTGACCCGCGTGACTTGTGTGACCCGTGTGACCTGCACCAACCGAAGCAGCGAGACCCCGCAGAACGATCCGGAGCCGTATCGTGCGCACCGTCCACTTCGCCGCCGCCCGCCGCACCCCCATCGGCAAACTCCGCGGCACCCTCTCCTCAGTCCGTCCCGACGACCTCGCAGCGGGCGTCGTGCGCGGACTCCTCGCCGACATCCCCCAGCTCGACCCCGCCCGGATCGACGACATCTACTGGGGCGCCGCCAACCAAGCGGGCGAGGACAACCGCAACGTGGCCCGCATGGCCGCCCTCCTCGCGGGGCTCCCGGAGACCGTTCCCGGCGCGACCGTGAACCGGCTGTGCGCCTCCGGCCTCGAAGCCGTCACGACCGCCGCGCGCACGATCGCCGCGGGTGAGGCCGACGTCCTCCTCGCGGGCGGCTCCGAGTCGATGAGCCGCGCCCCCTTCGTGCTGCCCCGCCCCGACGAGGCGCTGCCGCACCGGATGGAGACCGCCGACACCCGCCTCGGCTGGCGCCTGACCAACCCGCGGATGAAGGAGCTGCACGGCGTCCTCGCGATGGGCGAGACCGCCGAGGAGGTCGCCGGGCGGTACGGCGTCTCGCGCGAGCGCCAGGACGCCTTCGCGCTCCGCAGCCACCAGCGCGCGGCCGCCGCCCGCAAGGACGGCCACTTCGACGACGAGCTGCTCCCCGTCACCCGCCCCGACGGCATCGTCGTCGACACGGACGAGTGCGTGCGCGAGGACACCTCGTACGAGAAGCTCAGCGGCCTGCGCCCCGTCTTCCGCAAGGACGGCACCGTCACCGCGGGCAACGCCTCGCCGATGAACGACGGAGCGGCCGGGCTGCTGCTCGTCAGCGAAGAGGCGCTGAACGACCTCGGCCTGGAATCCCTCGGGCGGTACGCGGCCGGGGCCTCCGCCGGAGTCCACCCGGACGTCATGGGCATCGGACCCGTCCCCGCCACGCGCAAGGCGCTCGACCGCGTCGGCTGGGGCATCGGCGACCTCCAGGAGGCGGAGTTCAACGAGGCGTTCGCCGCCCAGGCGCTCGCCTGCGTCGACGCCCTCGGCATCGACCCCGAGCTGGTCAACCCCTCCGGCGGTGCCATCGCGCTCGGCCACCCCCTGGGCTGCTCCGGCGCCCGCATCCTCACCACGCTGCTGCACCGGATGCGCCGCACGGGCGCCACCCGCGGCCTCGCCACCATGTGCGTGGGCGTCGGGCAGGGCAGCGCGCTCCTGGTCGAACGCGACTGACGACGGACGCGACACACGGCGGGCGCGGTTCGCCGCGGGCGCGGTTCACGGCGGCCGACGGGGGCGGGTGCGTGCCGCCGCCGTCGGACCCGGCTGAACCCCCTGCGCATACCGTCCCTCCAGGAGTGGGGCGGATGCCGCGCCGCCGTCGAGCATCAGCCCGAACCACCGCAAGCCCCACGGAAACGGAGCACTCTCTCTCATGGCCACGCTGTCCCTCGCCGCGATCCTCGCCGAGCCCGCCCGCCGCCACCCGGACCGCATCGCGCTCGTCGAGGGCGCCGTGCGGCTCTCCTTCCGCGAGATGTGGCACCAGGCCCGCGCCCAGGGCGCCGCCCTCGCCGGGCTCGGCGTACGGCCGGGGGACCGCGTGGCCCTCCTTGCCCCCAACACCGCCGAGTTCCCGAAGGCCTACTACGCCGTCCTGGCCGCCGGTGGAGTCGTCGTCCCCGTCCACCTGCTGCTCTCCGCGACGGAGGTCGAGCACGTGCTGCGGGACAGCGGAGCCACCCTGCTCCTCTGCCACCCCGCGCAGGCGCCGACGGGCGCGCAGGCCGCCGAGGCGACCGACGTGCGCATGCTCACCCTGGGCGCCGAGGGCGAGTTGGAGGCCCTGGCCCGCGCCGCCGAGCCCCTCACCTCGTACGCCACGCGCGATGCCGACGACCCGGCCGTCATCTTCTACACCAGCGGCACCACAGGCATCCCCAAGGGCGCCGTGCTCAGCCACTTCAACCTGGTGATGAACGCGACGGTCAACGCCTTCGACGCCAACGACGTCCGCCCGGACGACATAGTCCTCGGCGCGCTGCCGCTGTTCCACGCCTTCGGCCAGACCGTCTCCATGAACTCGACCTGGCGGGCCGGCGCGACCCTCGTCCTGCTGCCGCGCTTCGACGCCGCGCGCGCCGTCGAGCTGATGAACGCGGAGGGCATCAACACCTTCCACGGCGTCCCCACCATGTACGTGGGCCTGGTGGCCGCCGCCGAGACCGCCGAGCGGCTGCCCCGGCTGCGGATCTGCATCTCGGGCGGCGCCTCCCTGCCGGTCGCCGTGCTCGAACGCTTCGAGAAGGCCTTCGGCACCCCCGTATACGAGGGTTACGGGCTCTCCGAGACGTCGCCGACCGCCTCCGTCAACCAGCCCGACTTCGGGACCAGGCCCGGCAGCATCGGCCACCCCGTGTGGGGCGTCGACGTGGAGATCGCCCGCGCCGACGTCGACGACCGCGTCGAACTGCTGCCGACCGGCGAGCTCGGCGAGGTCGTCGTCCGTGGCCACAACGTCTTCTCCGGCTACCTGGGACGTCCCGAGGCGACCGCCGAAGCCGTGGTCGACGGCTGGTTCCGCAGCGGCGACCTGGGCACCAAGGACGCCGACGGCTTCCTGACCATCGTCGACCGCAAGAAGGACGTCATCATCCGCGGCGGCTTCAACGTCTACCCGCGCGAGGTCGAAGAGGTCCTGATGCGCCACCCCGGCGTCACCCAGGCCGCCGTGATCGGCCTGCCCGACCCCGTGCACGGCGAGGAGATCTGCGCGGTCGTCGTCGCGGCGGCCGACGCGACGCCCGAAGCGGCCGGGGAGATCATCGAGTGGTCCAAGGAACATCTGGGCCGCCACAAGTACCCGCGCCTCGTCGAGTTCACCGACCAACTCCCGCTCGGGCCCAGCATGAAGGTCCTCAAGAGGGAACTGCGCGCCCACTACAGCGCGTAAGCGCTGTAGGAACACCCGCATGGGATGGGACCTCTCGGCCGGGCAGTTCGCCGCTCTCGCCGCCGCGGCGATGCTGGTCGGCTTCTCGAAGACCGCCGTCAGCGGCGCGAACACCATCAGCCTCGCGCTGTTCGAGGTGCCAGCAGTTGCAGGCCGCCCAGTACGGTCGCGCCGATCACCAGCTGCTCGAAGAGCCCAGCGCACGCCGGTCAGCGCACGTCGGTCAGCGCGCGTCGGTCAGCGTCGCGCCGACCGGGGCGCCCGCCGTCTCGGTCGAGAGCCCGTGCTCCAGGTCCTCCGCGAGCAGCCGCTTGGCGATCGCGTCCACGGCCCCGGTGAGCTCCTTGTCCGCCGGGCGGCCGATGTCCTTCTGGACCTCCTGGCCCAGCCAGGCGGCCCACGCCCGGGAGATGACCTCCGCCTCGCGCTCCCCGGCGGGCGTGTGCGAGAAGTACGTGCCCGTACGGGTCAGATAGCCCTCGTCGACCATGCGGTCGAAGACGGGCACCAGGACCTCGGGCGGAATCCTGCGCCGGGTGGCGATCAGGCCGAGGCTCGCGTGTCCGACCATCCGGGTGAGGAGCGATACCTGCATGACCGCCCAGGCGCCCGCGATGTCGAGACGGGTGTCGGAGTCCCGGATGATGCTCCGCGCGGTCGTCATGCCGACATTGCCGATGATGTGGGCGATGCTCCGTTCCAGGAGGTGCCCGGAGTCGCCGCTCGTCGGCTGCGCGAAGCCCTCGCCCATGTCCGGGGCGCCCATGCGCGCGCTGTCGCGCAGTTCGACCTGCTTGAGGAAGAGCGCCACCAGGAATCCGATGAGCGCGACCGGGACGGTCCAGAGGAAGACCGTGTGCAGGGTGTCCGCGTACGCCTTGATGACGGGTGCGGCGGCGGCACCGGGCAGTTCGTGCAGGCCTCCGGGGCTCTGCGCCGCCTTCCCGACGACGGCAGGGTCCCCGCCGGCCCGCGCGGCGGCGGCCACCCCGTCCTTGAGGTTCGGCGCGAGGGTGTTGGCGTAGATGGTGCCGAACACGGCCGTGCCGAACGAGCTGCCGAGAGTGCGGAAGAACGTGACGCCCGACGTCGCGGTGCCGAGGTCGGTGTACGGGACGGTGTTCTGCACGGCGATCGTCAGGACCTGCATGCACAGGCCGATGCCGGTGCCGAGCACGAACATGTACAGCGACTCCAGCCACGTACTGGTGTCGCTGCCCATCAGCGAGAGCAGATAGAGCCCCAGCGCCATCACCAGCGCGCCGACGATGGGGAAGATCCGATACGTGCCGGTCTTGCTGACCACATTGCCGCTGAAGATCGACGCGATGAGCAGCCCGATGACCATGGGCAGCGTCCGGACGCCCGAAATGGTGGCCGAGTCCCCGTCCACGTACTGCAGGTACGTCGGCAGGAACGTCATCGCCCCCAGCATCGCGAAGCCCACGATGAAGCTGAGGATCGAGCAGACCGTGAAGACCGGATTGCCGAACAGTCGCATCGGCAGCATCGGTTCGGCCGCCCGGGTCTCCACGACGCAGAACAGCGCGAGGGCGACCAGGCCGCCGACAAAGAGGACGATGATGGTCGGCGACCCCCACGCGTACTGGTTGCCTCCCCAACTCGTCGCCAGGATCAGCGCACTCGCACCGATGGCCACGAGCGCGATGCCGAGATAGTCGATGACGGGCCGCACGGCGGACTTCACCACGGGGATGGTGCGGGCGGCGGCGAGGACCACGACGATCGCGATGGGCACGTTGACGTAGAACGCCCAGCGCCAGCTCAGGTGGTCCGTGAAGAGCCCGCCGAGCAGCGGTCCGATCACTGTGGACACCCCGAAGACGGCACCGATCGCGCCCTGGTACTTGCCCCGCTCGCGCAGCGGGATGACGTCGGCGATCAGCGCCATGGACGTGACCATCAGGCCACCCGCGCCGATGCCCTGCATCGCCCGCCAGGCGATGAGCAGCGTCATGTTCGTCGACAGGCCGCACAGGAACGAGCCCGTGATGAAGATGACCGCGGAGAGCTGGAAGACGACCTTGCGCCCGAACAGGTCACCGAACTTCCCGACGAGGACCGTGGCCACGGTCTCCGCGAGCAGATAGGACGTGACGACCCACGACATGTGCTCCGCCCCGCCCAGATCCGACACGATCGTCGGCAGCGCGGTGCCGACGATGGTCTGGTCGAGGGCGGCGAGGAGCATGCCCAGCATGATCGTCACGAAGACGACGTTGCGCCGCCGCCGGTCGAGGACGGGCGGCGCCTGTGCCTCGGCGGAAACGGACGCGGTCGGCTGATCGGTCGTGGTCACACGGCCACCCTCACACCGGCGCCGGACGTGTGCATGCGGGGCGAGGCCGGTTCGGTGACGGGGTGGGGGCGGGGGGGGGGGCACGCACCAGGCGGTCCGGCCCCGGGAAGAGCGGCGGACGCCTCCGCGCCGACCCCGGTCCGGTCCCGGGAGAGCGGTGGACGCCTCCGCGCCGACCGGGGGAGAGCCGCAGACGTCCCCGCGCCGACCCGGGAGAGCCGCAGACGCCCTCGTCGCCGAGCGGGTGGGGGGTGTGGGGCGGGACGCCTCCGCGCTGACCGGGTGGGGGTCGCGGCGCCGCTACCCCGCCGACCCCCCACGCAGCCGCGGCGCGTGAGCCACCGCGTCCACCGCGGCCCCCTCGCGCTCCAGGAGCCCGGCCAACGCCTCCGCCCAGCCGACCAGTTCGACGACGTCCATCCCGTACGGCCGGACCTGCCCGCACTCCGCGCTCCACGCGGAGACCGCTCCGGCCCCGCGGAGCAGCAGCCGTGCCCCGCCCGTGGTGTTGCCGCGGGCCGAGTGCGTGAGTCCGACGGCGAGCTGCGCAAGCCCCTTCCACAGGCCGCGCTCCGTCTCGGGCCCGGACTTCCAGGCGTCCTCGAAGACCTCGTGCGCGTGGAAGGGGCGCCCCGCGTCCAGCAGCGCCTGTGCCTCGGTGACGGACTCCTCGGGCGCGCGGACGACGCCCTCCGGCTGCCGGGGCACTCCGTCGGCGCCATAGGGCAGCGGCCGGCCGAGCCCGTCCCGGGGCCGCTGGTTGCGGGCCCGTCCCTCCTCGTCCCGGTCGCGCTCACGGCCACTGTCGTACGGTCCAGGTGCAGTGCTCATACGCCGATTGTCGCGCGTGGCTGACGACGGTCACCGGAGAACGGAGCACCCTTCGCCGTGGGGTAGAGTTCTACTTGTGATCACGCGGGACACCGCGCCGGACACATCGGGACGTGGCGCAGCTTGGTAGCGCACTTGACTGGGGGTCAAGGGGTCGCAGGTTCAAATCCTGTCGTCCCGACTGGAGACAGTCGCAGGTCAGGGCCGGTTTTGGAGATATCCGAAACCGGCCCTTGATCATTTTTGGGGACCGGCCGGGGGCCGGACGACCGGACGGTGACCGGCGGGAGCGCGCCCCTGAAACCGTGGCTCAGGCAGTGCCGTAGACCCCGGCCAACTCGGTGACGGCGCGGGCCATCTCCGCCCGTGCCTCGGGAGGGTCGACGACCTGGACTGCGGTGCCGAACTGCAGCAGCTGGCGGACCGCCTCCACGACGGGGTAGACGACCTCCGCCCGCAGCCAGTCGTCGGTGCCGGTCTCGGGAACGGGCGGCCCGGTGAAGTACTCGCCCACGATGCGGGTCACCATGTCCAGCCACTCGCGGCGCACCCGGATGGCGATCGGGACGCTCCCGTCGCGGGCTTCCACCGCATGGCGCAGGCCGTGCCACACCTCGGTCAGCTCCATACGGGGCCGACGGCGCGCTTCGGCCTCGAGGAGCCGGACATGCGACAGCCGGTCGGTGCGGAAGAGCCGTGGCTCGCCCTTGTGGTCGGCGACCAGATACCAGGTGCCGGCCTTGGCCACCAGTCCGTACGGGTCGACGGTGTAGGTGCGCGGGGTGCTCTGCCCGCCGTGCCGGTAACGCACGCGCAGCCGACGGTCGCTGAGGACCGCTGCGTACAGGGCCTCCAGATCGGTCTCGGGGCGAAGTGCGGCACGCCAGCGGTACGGTTCGACGAGAACGCGGCGGCTGGTCAGCTCGGCCGCCGGGCGGTGCGGGGCGGGCAGCGCGGCCATCACCTTGCGCAGCGCGGAGCCCAGGGCGTGGTCGAGACCGAGCGCCGAGTGGGCGCTCTGCGACGCCAGCACGAACAACGCGCGCGCCTCATCGGTGGTCAGACCCGTGACGTCGGTGCGGAAACCGGCCAGCAGCCCGATGCCACCGTCCTTTCCCCGCTCGGCGTACACCGGAACGCCCGCCGTCGACAGCGCCTCGACGTCGCGGTAGATGGTGCGCTGCGACACCTCCAGACGCGCGGCGAGTTCCCTGGCCGGAACCAGGTCACGGTGCTGGAGCAGCAGCACGATCGAGAGCAAGCGGTCGAATTTCACCTGCGCAGAATATGACGGCGGATGTCATATAAGCCCCGCAAGATCGCTCCCGTTGACATCGACGAAGGAGCAGCATCGTGCAGCGCAAAGACATCGAGACCCTGGCCAGCCGGATCGAGGGGCCCGTGCTGCCCCGCACCGCCCGGTGACGGCGACCGCCCGGAGACCTCAATGACATCCTCATCGACAGACACCGCCCCGACGAATCCCCCCACGCCGACGCATGCTCCGCTGCGCCGCGTCCTCACCCTGGACGCGGCCGGGATGATCGTTTTCGGACTGGCCTACCTCTTCGCCTCCGGACCGCTGGCCCGGCTCCTCGGCGTCGACGCCAAGCTGATGCTCACCTGCGGCGGCCTGATGCTCACAATCGGCGTGGGCGTGGCCCTGCTGGCCGCACATGCCCGGCCGCCCACAGCATCGGTGCGGATCGTCATCGCGATCGGGGCCTCGTGGGTGGCGGCGAGCATCGCCTCCCTCGCCCTCGACTGGTGGGACCCCAACGCCGTCGGCACGGTGTGGACGGCCCTCCAAACCCTCCCCGTCGCGGTCTTCGCCATCTTGCAACTCGCGGCGTTGCGCAACAGGCCCTGACCCATAACGGCCCTCTCAGCCAACGGTCCCCCACCCCCGACCCCTCCGCGCCCGCCGACCGGGCGGCGCCACCCCTGACCGGAGATCCCCATGACCCCAGACAGCCAGCTCGTGAACGCGCCGGACGCGCCCGTCACGTTCATCAACATCTTCGAGATCGCCGCCGAACACCTCGACGCGTTCATCGCCCGGTGGGAGCAACGTGCCGCACTCATGAGCGCCAAGCCCGGTTTCCTCGACTCCCGGCTGCACCGGGCCCGTTCGTCGCAGACCCGGTTCCAGCTCGTCAACATCTCGCACTGGCAGAGCCTTGAGGCGTACGAGGCCGCAGGCTCGGACCCCGCGTTCCAGCAGCACACCCGAGCCGCGCGCGAGAACTCGCAGACACCGGTCACATCAAGCCCGGGCCTGTATGACATCGCCGCCGACTACTCCGCCGCGACAGCGGAGACCGGACAGCCGACGTAGACGGCCGCACCCGTCTTCCGCCACGCTCAGTGCTGCGGCCGGGGCCACCGAGTGGGCCCGGCTTCAGGTAATGCCTCGCCCGCAGGCGCACTGCTGCTGCTCAGCGTGGAACCCCGGCTGATCATCCCGGGCGTCAGGAGGCGGGATGCCGAGGCGATGAGGGGGTCAGCTGATGACGGGGACGGTCTCGGAGCGGTTGACCGACCAGTTGGTGACGATGGGCTTGTCGACGTCGGCGGGCTCGGGAAGCTTGAGTTCGGCCGGGTTGGGGTCATTCTCGGTCAGGCCCAGGATGACGCTCTCGAACTGGGTGCCGCCGTCGCTGTCGGTGGACTTGGGGCTGATGCCGGTGTAGGCGACCGCGGAACCGGAGAGCTTGATGGGGTCTTCGCCGCCCTGTCCGACGGGGGAAGCGACACCCTGGGCGTCGGAGCCGAAGGACACGCTGGGGGTGTTGACGTCCAGGGAGCAGGTGATGCCGGACTTGGCCTTGGCGGCGACAAGGTAGTAGCCGCCGGCCTGGGACTCCGAGGTGAGAGTGAAGGTCAGATCGTTGGTGCCGCAGGCCTGCCCGTAACCGTCCTCCGTGCCACCCTTGCTGTCCTTGCCGTCGCCTGCCGAGCCCGACTTGCCCGCGGAGGCGCCCGAGTTGGAGCCGGCCTCGCTGGAGGAGCCGTCCTTGGAGGGGCTCGTGTCCTTGCCGCTGTCGGCGGCCGGGGTCGTGGAGGTGCCGGCGCTCGTGGTGTCGTCCGGGCCGCAGGCGGTGGCGGTGGCGGCAAAGGCTGCGACCGCCACCGCGGCCAGGGCGAGGTGGGCGGAACGGGCGGCACGACGCGAGCGCATGAAGTTCTCCAGGGGGTATCGGTGGCGGTTTTCCGTGCTGACACCAACGACACTAGGTCCGCCCTGGTCTTCAGCTGATCCTGAGAATGTCCGCGTTCTGTCCCAGCAACCACGCTCCAGCGCAACGGCATTGGACGCCCGACTTCCGGGCTACGACTTCGACCACCTGCACAACTGGCTCCCTCGCCGTCAGGTCGCGCCGCGCATCGCCCGCCGCTGAGGTCCCGCCCAGGTCCGGCTCAGGTCTGCTCCTCGATGCCGATCGCCGTGCGCAGGGTGCGCTGGGCCGGGCCGGGTTCGCCGCGCTGGATCTCCAGCATCGCGGCGGCGAGGGCGTCGAGCTTGCGCTGCACGGCGTGCTCGGCCCGGCGTTCGCTGTTCTTCAGCAGCGCCAGCAGCAGGAGAGTGACCGCGGTCATGGACTCGCCCGCCAGCAGCATCCAGGTGAGCGGCGCCTTGGCGATGTGCACGCCGATGACGATGCCGACCAGAAGCAGGCAGACCCCGAAGAACGCCGGGCTGCTGGTGAAGTTGGACGCCCGCTCGGCGAGCCGCTCGAAAGGGCCGCGTCTGCTGCCGCCGCGTTCGGCCGGGTGCTCCAGGGCCATGTGCTGCCTCTTTCGGTCCCGCTGGGTGGTGGTGCGGTCCTTGTGCCCGGTGGTCAGCGAACCAGTCGGACCAACTTGTGGTTGGCGAACTCCTCCATGCCGAAGCGGCCCAGTTCGCGGCCGAAGCCGGAGCGCTTGACGCCGCCGAAGGGCAGTTCGGCGGCGGTTCCGGCCGGTCCGCCGACGAACACCATGCCGGTCTGGAGGCGCTGGGCCACCCGCTGTGCCTGCTCGGCGTCGTCGGTCTGCACCGAGGCACTGAGTCCGTAGGGCGAGTTGTTGGCGAAGGCGACGGCTTCGTCCTCGGAGCCCACCTTGAACAGCAGCGCCACCGGGCCGAACAGTTCCTCCTTGTAGGCGCGCATGTCGGGGGTGATGCCGGTCAGCACGGTCGGCTCGTACCAGGCGCCGGGCCGGTCGATGCGCCGGCCACCGGCCAGGACGGTGGCGCCCTTGGCCACGGCGTCCTGGACCTGCTCGTCCAGGGCGTCGACGGCCTTTGCGGAGGAGAGCGGCCCCATGTAGGTGTCCGGATCGGCGGGGTCGCCCGGCACTATGGCGCGGACCGCCTCGGTGTAGCGCTCGGCGAAGGCGTCGTAGTGCTGGTCCAGGGCGATGATCCGCTTGGAGGCGTTGCATGCCTGCCCGGCGTTGCCCATCCGGCCCGAGAGCGTGTTCTTCACGACCCGGTCCAGGTCGGAGACGCCCAGGATCAGGTAGGGGTCGGAGCCGCCGAGTTCCAGGACGACCTTCTTCAGATTGCGGCCGGCGATCTCGGCGACCGCTGCCCCGGCCCGCTCCGAACCGGTCAGCGAGACGCCCTGGACACGGTCGTCGCCGATCAGGGTCTCGATCTGATCGTTGGTGGCGAAGATATTGACGTACGCCCCCTTCGGCAGACCCGCGTCGCGGAAGACGCGCTCCATCTCGAGCGCCGACTCCGGGCACTGCGGGGCGTGCTTGAGCAGCACCGTGTTACCGAGCATCAGGTTGGGCGCGGCGAACCGGGCGACCTGGTAGTAGGGGAAGTTCCACGGCATGATCCCCAGCAGGGTGCCGACGGCCTCCTTGCGGACGACGGCCCGGCCGCCGGAGGCGACCTGGAGCTCCTCCTCCTTCAGGAACTCCTCGCCGTGGTCGGCGTAGTACCGGTAGATCGACACGACGGTGGCGATCTCGCCGAGGCCCTGCTTGACGGGCTTGCCCATCTCACGGGTGATAACGGCAGCGAGCTGCTCACTGCGCTCCTCGTACAGGTCGGCGACCCGGTGCAGCACGGCGGCACGTTCGGCGGGCTTGCGGGCGGCCCAGTCGCGCTGGGCGGCGTCGGCGCTCTCCAGGGCCTCGCGCAGTTCGGCGTCGGTGGCGGTCGGGTACTCCCGCTCGGTCTCGCCGGTGGCGGGGTTGACGACTCGGTAGTGCTCCATGGCTTGGCCGTGATCCTCTCGTTCGCCGGGCCGGAGGAGCCGCCGCTGTTCCGCGGCCTCCGGTGTCCGGAAAGTACACAACCGCGTACCCATCCGGGCGGAACGGACACCCAGGCGGCGGCGTTCCACCAAAGTGCCGGTCCATCCGAGAGCGCGTCGAGAGGTCAAGCGTGGAGCAGGTCGGTCGAGACCGTCCAGAGACGCTTGGCGAGGTGGGAGGGAGTCCCGTCCCCCCTCAGTGCGCAGGGTTCGTGCGGAGGTGGGCGGCGCCCGAACGTACCGCCCATGCGAAGACGGCGAAGGCGATGACGCCCACCACGAGCGAGTCGTACGGCGCCGGCAGATGCCCGGAGCCGCCGAAAGTGCCGAGCCAGGACAACAGGGCGAGCGACGCCAGGTGGAATACGAGCCAGGCGCCCCGCCGCAGTTCCTCCGCCGGGCGGCTGCCTGCCGTCCTGCGCCGTTGCAGCAGGAACAGCGGGACACCGGCAAGGACGAGAGGCAGGGCGAGCCGCAGGTCGTCCCAGCCCGACCAGTAGATGAACTCGGTCGCCACGGCGAAACTGAGCGGTGCGATCCAGCGCACCCCCGGCATGTGGCCGTCCGCCAGGGGTACCCCACGCTCCCTGTCGTGCGCCCGGAAGGACGCCACGGCCACCGCCGAGGCGGCGTACATGATCAGGTACATGTCTCCCATCACGCTCACGATGTCCTGCCAGCCGCCGAACGGCAGCATGAACACGATGATGACCGCGAGGTTGAGGACCAGGGCACGGCGCGCGATGCCGGAGCGGGGGTCGATGCGCATGAAGAAGCGGGGCAGCAGGCCGTTCTTCGAGAGGGCGTAGGTGTGGCGGGCGTCGATCGCGACGCCCACGTAGGCGGAGCCGCCCGGGGAGACCACCGCGTCGGCGTAGAGCAGTGTGGCGAGCCAGTGCAGGTTGAGGACGAGGGCCAGCTGACCGAACGGCGACTCGAAGTTGACCCCTTGCCAGCCGTGCGCGAGCAGTGAGTCGGGCACCGTGTAGAGGAAGGCGAGTTGGAGTCCGAGGTAGACGAGCACCGCGAGGCCGATGCCGGTGAGGACGGCGGCGGGTACGTTGCGGCGTGGATTGCGGGCTTCTCCGGAGAAGTCCAGCGGGGCCTGGAACCCGTTGACGGAGTACACGATGCCGCCGCCGGCGAGTGCGGTGAGGCAGGCCGCATAACCGTACGGTGCGAATCCGCCGTGGTCCGTGAGGCGGCCCGAGTGGGTGCCGGAAAGGAACAGGGCGGCGACTGTGAGCACCGGGACTACGACCTTGAACACCGACACGAGGTTGTTCATGCGGGCGAACATCCGCACCGCGAACCAGTTCAGCGCGGTGAGCAGCACGCTCAGTGCGGTGGCGACGCCCAGACCCGACGCGGTGAGGCTGCCGCCGTCGTAGAGCCCGGGTACGTAGTGGGCGGCGTACTGCATGATCGCGCTGATCTCGGCCGCGGTGCCGCCCACGGAGAGCATGACGGACCAGCCGACGACCGTGCCGACAAGGCGGCCGTTCGCGTACAGCGGCCAGCGGACCGTGCCGCCGCCCTCCGGCCTGGTGGCGCCGAGTTCGACCATGACCAGGGCCACGAGCGCGCAGAGCAGGCCGGCCGCGACCCAGGAGAGCAGCGCGGCGGGCCCTGCCGTCTGGGCGGCGTACATGGCGGCGAACAGCCAGCCCGAGCCGAGGATGTTGGAGAATCCGATCGCGGTCAGACCCCAGAATCCGAGGTCCTTGCGCAGCCGGCTCTCCTCGGCGCGGACATCCGGGGCACCGGCAATCTCCGCCGGCTGTTGCTGCGCCACGTGGCAAACCTCCTCGACGATCACGGACCCACGGGGGTCAGCGTGTCACGTGGCGCGGCGCGTGTGTCGAAGCGCGGTCCGTCCCGCGCCGTCGGGGCGGTCAGTCGAAGTGGCGTACGAAGATGTCCGACTTGCCGTTGGTGTCGCCGGGGACGATGTCGTCGGCCGTGGAGTGGAAGACGACGGACCGCCCATCGGTGCTGACCGCGTCCGTGCCGGCCGATGCGGGCTGGGCCGAGACCGTCGTGTCGGTGCCCGTCTGCAGGTCGCGCAGGGTGAGTGAGGGGCCGGTCGTGTCGAGCGGGGCGTAGAGCAGGTGGCGGCCGGTGGGGTCGATGGCCACGCCCCGTACGTTCGACAGCAGTTGGGCGGTGCCCGAGCTCACGTCGTAGACGTAGGTGTCGGAGCCCGAGAGGTAGACGGCCTTGCTGCCGTCGTCGCTGAGCTGGACGAGTGTCGCGGCCGTGGCCGGGCCCTCGATCGGCCCTGAGGTGGTGCCGCCGTTCCGGTCCCATACGAAGACGTCGCCGGCCTTGCTGTCCTGGTACGCGACACGGCTTCCGTCGCCGCTGATGGACGGCCGGGACGGCTGGGCGTTGTCGAGGGTGGCGACGGTCTGCGTGGCGCCGGTGTTCCAGTCCTGGAACTCGACGCGATGGCCGGACGTCGGCTGCCTCAGATTGCGGATGGCGTAGGCGGTGTAGCGGCCGTCCGCGTTCAGGGATGGCTGGTTGCAGCTGTAGGCCGAGCAGTTGAGGGAGGCCGTGTATCCCGTGCTCACCTGGTACTGGCGAATCCGCGAGTCGTTGAACCACTGCACCGGGTAGGCGACGTACTTCCCGTCGCCGCTGATCACCGGGGGCTGGAGCGGGGTCAGGTGCCCCATCCGCTTGGTCTGGCTCGCTTGCTGGTCGCGGACGAACACCTTGTCGCCCGCTGCCGGGGCGTCGGGCGTGAGGTTCTTCGCCGACGACGCGAAGGTGATGTGGAGGCCGTCGGGTGTGATGGAGGCGCCGGTGGAGTTGTCGTCGGCCTGTGCGCCATCGGGCGCGACGCTGATCCTCTCGACGCCGGACTGGCGGGCGCCCGCAACGTCCGCCGCGGCCGTGGGCTCGGCCGAGGCGGCGGTGGGCAGCACCGCCGTGACCGCGCAGACCACGACCGCCGCGCTCAGCGCGGGCCGCAGACGTCTGGTGGTGCTCCGGTTCACGTTCTTCCTCATTTTCCCCCCAGGCAGGACACGGTCTCTCCTCCGGTTCCCCACCGGAGGGCCACAAGCATGCAACCGTGATCGTGGTGTGGGGTCAATGCGTCACATGACGTATTGAGGGGCGCAATTTCGGACGGCTGTTCAGTGTGAACGACGTTATTGCAGCGCTGTTATATTAGCGCTGTTATATTAACGCTGTGACATCTCCAGGCCTTACCAATCCCACCCATCCCACCCATCCCACCAACCTCACCGACGATCCCACCGCGCACCCCGACCCCTGGCACTCCTTGCACGAGCTCCTGGCGGCCATGGACGCCGAGATCGAGCAGGTCTACGTGGAGCGCGGCATCGAGGGGGTGCGGCCCCGGTTCGCCTATCCGTTGATCCGGCTCGCGCACACCGGGCCACTGACCATCCGGGAGCTCGCGAAGTCCCTGGACCGTTCGCATTCCGCGATCAGTCAGACCGTCGCCGCCATGCGCGAGGAGGGGCTGGTGACCTCCGAGCCGGGGCCCGACGCCCGTACCCGGCGGATCGATCTGACGGAGCGCGGGCGGTCGCTGGTGCCGTTCCTGGAGGCGGAGTGGCGTGCCACCCACGCGACGGTCGCCGAGCTGGACAGTGAGGTTCCGTATGCCATGACCGCCGTCGTCGAGGAGGTGCGGCGGGCGCTGGAGCGCCGGTCGATGCGGCAGCGGATCCTCCGGAACATCGTCGAACCACCGCGATGAGGGGGCGGGGCCGTGGGCGGTTCCTCGATACCCGTCCGCTGCGCGGCAACCGGCCGTTCCGCGACCTGTGGATCGGCACCTCTGTCGCCCAACTCGGCGGACAGATGGCCAACGTGGCGGTTCTGGCCCAGGTCTGGGACCTGACCGGCAGCCCGGTGGGCACCGGCGCCATCGGGCTCGCCACCGGACTGCCGATGATCCTGTTCGGGCTGATCGGCGGGACGTTGGCCGATGCCGTGGACCGCCGTGCGGTGGTGCGGGCCACCACCGCGGGACAACTCCTTGCCGCCGCGGCGCTGTGTGCCCAGGCCCTGGCGGGCAACCGGAACGTGCCGCTGCTGCTCGCCCTCGTCGCCGCAGGGGTGAGCTGCGGCGCTCTGGGAGCTCCCGCCCGGCGCACCTTCCCGGTCCGGCTGTTGCCGGGGGAGCAGGTCGCGGCCGGTCTCGCGCTGACCAACGTCTCCTTCCAGGCGGCGATGCTGACCGGTCCCGCGGTGGCCGGGCTGGTCATCGCCCGATGGGGCTTCCCTGCCGCGTACGCCATCCAGGCCGTGACCGTGGCGGTCTCCATGCTCGCGGTGATCCGCCTGCCTGCCATGCGGCCCGAAGGGGCAGCGGCGGCAGGCGGCAGGCGTCGGCCGGAGCGTGGCGGTTGGCGGATCGTCCTGCGCCGCCCGACGCTGTGGGGCTCGATGGCCACCGACCTGTCTGCAACGCTGCTCGCCATGCCCGTCGCGCTCTTCCCGTTGGTCAACGAGGTGCGCTTCGGGGGTGATCCGCAGACTCTCGGTCTGTTCCTCTCGGCCGTCGCGGTCGGGGGGATCGCGGCCGGTCTGCTCTCCGGAACGGTGACGCGCCGGCGCCGCAGCGGTCTGGTGCAACTGTCCGCGGCCGGGGTCTGGGGGCTGGCGCTCGCCGGTTTCGGACTTGCGGGGCCGCTGTGGCCGGCGCTCGGCTGTCTGGCCGTGGCGGGCGCGGCCGACACCGTGTCCGTCGTCACCCGCAGTGCCCTCGTGCAGATGGAGACCCCGGACGCGTACCGGGGGCGGGTCTCCTCGGTGGAACACGTCATCGGTGTCGCGGGCCCCGAGCTCGGCAACTTCCGCGGTGGCCTGGTGGCGACGGCCACCTCCGCCTCCTTCTCCCTCGTCCTCGGCGGGCTCTCCGCCATCGTGGCGATCGCCGCCGTGTCTGCCGCCAACGCCCCCCTTCGCGCCTACCGCACGCCGCACGCCGCCGCGCAGCGGGTGGCCCTGACCGGACAGGCCTCCTGAAGCGCTCACGCCACGGTGTCCGGCAGCGCCGCGCGGCTGACCTTTCCCATGGAGCTCTTCGGCAACGCGGCGACGAAGTCGACCGCGGCGGGGACCTGGTGGGGCAGGAGCCGGGCGCGGCAGTGGGACGTCAGCTCCGTCGCGGGCAGCGGGGGCCGGGCGACGACGGTGGCCCGCACGCGCTCGCCGGTGCCGCCGGGCGCCTCGTCGGCCCACACCGCCGCCTCGACGACCGACGGGTGGGCCAGCAGGACCTGCTCCACCTCCAGGGGATTCACCTTCTTGCCGCCCACGTTGATGAAGGAGTCCTTGCGCCCGACGAGGTGCAGATGGCCCTCGGGGTCGAGGCGGGCCACGTCGCCGGTGTTGTACCAGCCGTCGCGGAGGGCGCGCCGGGTGGCGTCGGGGTGGTCGAGGTAGTGCGTGAACATCGCGGGGGTCCGTACATGGAGCGACCCCTCGTCGCCCTGTGGCACCTCGTACCCCCGCTCGTCGACGACACGGACCCGTACGCCGGGCATGGGGCGCCCCACACCGCGGTCCGCGCCGGTGTCGTCGGTGGTGTCGGTGTCGTCGGTGGTGTCGGCGGGGCGACGTGCGGCGATGACTCCGGCCTCCGTACAGCCGTACACCTGTTGGATGTCGAGGCCGAGCCGTTCCCTGGCGCGCTGTGCCACGGCCGGGGGCAGGGCGGCCCCGGAGGAGAGGCACAACCGCAGGGCGCGCGGTGGGCGCGGCGGTGCCGATCCGGCGCCTGCCGCCCGCGTCGTCAGGTCGTAGGCCATGGGGGCGGCGACCAGCACCGTGCAGTCGTGCCGGTCCAGGGTCCGCAGGAGTCGGGCGGGGGCGAAGCGGCCGAGGAGAACCAGTTGCGCCCCGGCCCGCAGGGCGGTGATCAGCCCGGCGACCAGGCCGAAGGAGTGCAGCAGCGGGACGGCGGCCAGGATGCGGTCGTCCTCGGTGATGCCGTAGGCGCGCGCGTAGATGTCGCCGCCGTTGGCGAGGTTGCGCTGCGTGTGGACGGCGGCCTTCGGCTCTCCCGTCGAGCCGGAGGTGAATTGGTAGAGGAAGGGGGTGTCGGGCGTGGCGGGGGTCGGCGGCTCGTCGTCGGTGGGGTCCGGGGGAGGGGTATGGCCCGGGGCCCGCACGGGGACGAGGGTGCAGTTGAGCGGGGCCTCGTCCTGGGAGCCGTCCTGGGAGCCGTCCTGGGAGCCGCCCTTGGATCCGTCCTTGGAGCCGTTCAGCGCGACGAGCCTCGCCTCGTTGCCCACGATGGCCAGAGGCCCCAACGTGCCCGCCAGCGCCGCCAGTTGGGGCCGGGTGGTGCTGGGCTCCAGGAGCGTCACGCGCATCCCGAGGCGCGCGGCGGCGAGGAGGGCGACGACGAAGTCCGGGGTGTTCTCCATGAGCAGCCCCGTCGTGCCGGGCCCGGTGAGGCCGAGAGAGCGGAAGCGGCGCGCGGTGGCGCGTACCTCCTCGCGCAGCTCACCGTAGGTGAGGACACGGTCCTCGCAGCGGACGGCGACGGCATGGGGCCGGGCTCCGGCGGCGCTGTCGAGCAGCTCCCCGAGAGTGGCGGGGGCCTGGTTCGCTCGGGTGTCAGACGCGGTGGCCATCGATCACGCTTTCCTCTCCGTCCGGCACGGGGGCGGTCGACCGGGCGCCCGGGTCGTCGGCGGGGTCGTCGTAGGGCTGCTGGTGGCGGAAGTAGCGGTCGTAGAGGTGGCGGTAGGCCCCGCCCCGGGCCAGCAGGGTCGTGTGGTCGCCCTGCTCGATGATCCGGCCGCCGTCGACGACGACGATCGTGTCCGCTTTACGGACGGTGGGCAGGCGGTGGGCGACGACGATGGTCGTACGGTTGGCGGCGAGCGCCTCAAGGCCCTCCTGGATCTGAGCCTCCGTCAGGGGGTCGATGCTGGCGGTCGCTTCGTCGAGGATGAGCACGGGGGCGTCCTGGAGGAAGACGCGGGCGAGGGAGACGATCTGCCGCTGGCCCGTGGACAGATTGCGCCCGCCGTCGTCGGTGGGTGTGTCCAGGCCCTGCGGGAGCTGGTGGAGCCAGTCGCCGCCCGCCACCGCGCGCGCGGCGGCCTCGATCTCGTCCCGCCCGGCCCCTGGCCGGCCGCGGGCGATGTTGTCCGCCACCGTCCCCGAGAAGAGGAACGGCGTCTGCGTCACCACGCCGAGGCAGCGCCGGTACTGATCGAGGTCCAGGGTGCGTACGTCGAGGCCGTCGACTTCGATGCTCCCCTTCTGGAACTCGTACGCACGCATGATCAGCCGCACCACGCTGGACTTGCCCGCCCCGGTGTGCCCCACGAGCGCCACGGTGCGGCCCGCCGGGACGGTGAGGCTCACGCCGCTGAGGACGGGGTGCCCGGCGTCGTAGCCGAAGTGGACGTCGCGCAGCGCGATGTCGCCGCGCAGGCGTGGCACCGGGATCCGGTCGCGCTGGCGCACCGCCGACTCGCGGTCGACGAGCGCGAAGACCCGCTCTCCCGCGGCCAGGCCCTGCTGGAGCTGGCTCCAGAAGGAGGCGATGCTGGTGAGGGGCGACCAGAACAGGGCCAGGGCCTCCAGGAACAGCACCCACTCGCCCGCCGACACGGAGCCCGCGTCGACGCCGTGACCGCCGACGAGGACCACGGCGACCGTGCCCAGGCCCGTCAGGGAGATCAGCAGCGGGAAGATGCCGCTGAACAGGCGGTTCAACCGCACACTGGCCCGGAACCACTGGTCGTTGACCGCGTGGAGACCGGCTTGCGCGGACTCCTGGTGGCTGTGGTTGCGGGCCACGGTGATGCCCCGCAGCGTCTCCTGGACGTAGCCGTTGACCTCGGCCAGCGCCTGCTGCTGGCGTAGCGAGGCGCTGCGCGCGGCGCGCCGGAAGGCCAGGCTGACGGCGACGATGACCGCGGCCACCAGGGCCGTCACCAGGGCCAGCGGCACATTGATCACGAAGAGGGCGGCCAAAAGCAGCCCGATCATCAGGACTTGACCGAGCAGGCTGAGCATCAGGCTGATCAGCGTCGCGAACGCCTGGGTGTCGTTGGTGACGCGGCTGACCACCACGCCGGTCGCGTGGGCGTCGTGGAAGGCCATGTCCTGGCGCATGACCGCGGCGAACGCCCGCTCCCGCAGCGCGAGCACCACATCACCTGCCAGCGTTCCGCTCACGCGCTCCTGGAGGAGGGTGAGCAGCCAGGCGGCGATGCCCGCGACGAGGATGGCCGTGACAAGGAGCGTCAGCCGACCGTCGCCGTCGTCCTCAAGGGCCGAGTCCACGGTCCTGGCCAGCAGCAGGGGTACGGCGCTGCCCGCCGTCGCGGCGATGATCACGGCGACGACCACGAAGGCGACCGCCTTGCCCCTGCCGCGGAAGAACGGGGCGATACGGCGGGCGAGTTCGCGGTCGCCGTACCGGCGGTCGTACTCGTCCGGCTCGATGCCCTCCAGCAGATGGGCCATCAGTGGCTCTCCTCCTCGGCGCCCGCGGCGTCCGGTCCTGCGGGTGCCGGCTTGCTCAGGTAGGGCGCGAAGATCCGTCGGTAGAGGGGACAGCCCCGCAGGAGCTGTTCGTGGCTGCCCTGGTCGGCGATCCGGCCGGCGTCCAGGACGATGATGTGGTCGGCCGCCCGGATGCGGGACAGCCTGGGGGTGACGAGGAACGTGGTGCGCCCGTCCGAGGCCTGCCGCATCGCGCGCTGGACCTCGTACTCGGTGGCGCTGTCGACGGCGCTGGTCGCGTCGTCCACCGCGAGGATGCGGGGGTCGGCGACCAACGCGCGGGCGATGGCGAGGCGTTGGCGCTGTCCGCCGGAGAGGGTGGCGCCGCGTTCGCCGATGACGGTGTCGTAACCGTGCTCGGTCGCCGTGATGAAGTCGTGTGCCTGGGCGATACGGGCCGCTGCCTCCAGGTGGGCGCGGTCGGTGCCGTGGTCCGAGCCGAGGCTGAGGTTCTCCGCGATGGTGCGGGAGAAGAGCACCACGTCCTGCTCGACGACCGAGATGCGGGAGCGCAGCGACCCGGTGTCCCAGTCGGTGGTGGCGACGTCGTCGATCAGGACGCGCCCGTCGTCCGGCGCGTAGGTGCGGTTCAGCAGATGCAGCAGCGTGGACTTGCCGCTGCCCGTGGCGCCGACGATGGCCACGGTGGTGCCCGCGGCGACTCGGAACGACACGTCGTGCAGCACCGGATGGTCGGGGTCGTAGCCGAACGTGACGCCCTCCATGGCGACGTCGCCGCTGAGGGGCGCGGTGTGGCGGCCGCCGCGCTCGTCCTCGCCCTCGGGGTCGTCGAGGACCTCCTTGATGCGCTGGGCCCCCGACATGCCGAGGTAGATGAGTCCGAGGCTGAAGGACGCCAGCTGGGTGGGGGCTCGCAGGGTTCCCATCAGTCCCAGGACGGCGACGAGTTCGCCGATGCTCAGGGAGCCCGCGCGCAGCAGGATCACGGCGTGCACCAGGGCCCCGACGGTGGCGAGGGTCAGCAGCAGCGGGGCGAGGGCCAGCGCCTGGGTGCGGATCTGGCGTACGGAGGCGTCCCGGTACTCCCCGGCCAGCGCGGCGAACCGGTCGCGTTCCTGGTCGGCTCCGCCGGTCGAGCCCACCACTTCGATTCCGGCGACGCTCTCCGACGCCTGCGCCGTCATGTCGCCGAAGCGCTCGCGTGCCACGTCCGACACGGGTTCCAGACGCCGTCCGTGTTCGGCGAGGACCACCACGAACAGCAGGACGAAGGCGACGGGGGAGAGCAGCAGCCGCCAGTCCACCAGGGCGATGAAGACGATCGGCATCAGGATGTTCAGCGCGAGGTCGACGGCCAGGTCGAAGCCGGGCGACACCATCAGGTTCAGCGACTCCGCGTCGCCGGTGGCCCGGGCGGAGAGGTCACCGACCCGCCGCCGGTTGAAGTAGCCCTGGCCCTTGCGGAGCAGACTGGAGAATACCTGGGAGCGCGCGTTGCGTTCGAGTCCGCTGGCGAAGGACTCCAGGCAGTACGTGGACATGATGCCGCCGAGTGCCCGGACGACCACGAGCGCGAGCAGTCCGGCCACGGTGGCGTGGAAGGCACCGAAGTCCGGCGTCCCGCTGTCCTGGTCGAGGACGGCGTCGAAGGCCAGTCCGGTCACCAGGGGGATCGCCGCGTTCAGCGACTGCCAGGCCAGGCTGCCCAGCAGGAACAGGGCGATGTACGGCCTGAAGGGGCGCATCTGCGCGAGCAGCCAGCGGGGCACGCTGTCCGGTTCGGCTACGCCGGGCTCGGGCCGGGGCGGGGCCGTCGGGCCGGCCGGATCCTCCCTCTCCGGGATGGTCTCGGCGGTCATCGGCTCTCCTTCTCCGTGTCGGGGGCCGTCGCGTCCGCCGACCCGGAGAGGTCCGGAAAAGACAATCGACGCATGGTTTTCGGCCACAATTCATCGAATTTCTGGGTGTGCGGCGCACAGGGCTTTTCGGCCCGGCGTGAATTCAGCCGGGCAGGCCGCGCAGTACCGCTGGAGGCGGTTGCCGACAGATGCGTTCGCGGGCAGGCCGCAGGCGCGCGGATCGGGCAAAGGAATCACGCGCGGGCCGGGGTACGGCCGCCGCGGATCACCGGGTGCGCGGTGGGGCGGGGTGACCGAGGAGGCCGCGGGCGAGCCGGGAAGGAAGAGGATCTTCCCTGCTCAGATTGGTCTTGAAAGGGTCGGAGGCGAGGGCTGCGGCATCGTGGATTCCTGGCACGCAAACAAGCCGATGGCGTGCCGTGGCATGGAAGCTACTTGTTTTCACCCGAAAACGAAAGTCCGCCTGTGGTCGCACAAATAGCTGTTTGTTGAAAATTAAATCCCAGGACTTTGAGCCGCCTGCCCGAACGGGCGTTGCCAAGTTGAATGGTTGATCTCGCTCGAATCGTCTGGGTACTGTGACGAGCGTCCAGTGCTTTAACGGGCGTTCAAGTGAGCCGCTATTGCATGTACGTCGTGGCCGTTGGCCACAGCCTGCCGGCAGACGGCGCGGAACGGCGTCATCTCTCCGCGCCGGACACGCCCAGGCGCGTGGCGACAGTGAAGAGGAGTACGAGTGAACCAGACGCTGTGCCACCCCCCGTTCCAAGGAGAGCAGCTCGTGGTGACCACCCTGGTACGCAACGGATTCCTGCAGCTAGGGCTGCGGGCCGTCCTGTCGACCACACCCTTGGTGAGAGAGGCCAGACACTGCGGTGACTGGAGCGAGGTGGAGGACGTCTTAGGCGCCGACAAGGTGGACGTCCTGTTCCTGCACGAGAAGGACTACAGCCCCGATCGGGGCGTACTCGCCGACGTTCACTACCGGCGTCCGAAGGTGCTGCTGCTCCTCAGTGGCACCGCCGTGTCCGAGGAAATTCTCGCGGGGCCCTCGGTTCCCGATGGATTTCTGGTGGAGAGCGAGTTGACGGCTCTCGCGGTCGAGGACGCGCTGCAGCGAATGGTGGCCGGGGAAGTGCCCATGCCCACCTCCGTCACCCGCGCGCTGCTGCACCGGGTCCGTGAACCGGAACAGCAGCGCTGGCACCGCGACGTATCCCTGACCGGTCGCGAGAACGACGTACTGCCGCTGCTCGCCCAGGGATTGAGCAACAAACAGATAGCCCGGCGCCTCGGCATCTCCAGCCATGGCGTCAAACGCATCGTCGCCAGCCTGCTGCTCAAGCTCGGCGCGCCCAACCGGACGGCCGCGGTGGTCACCGCCATGCAGAACGGCCTCATCCCCGACTGACCGGCGCCTCTCGTCCGACCTCCTCCGCGGGCCGCGCCATCCGTGCGCCGCCCGGCGCGGCGTGGCGCGTGTGAGGACCCGCATGTGCCGATGTTCGCCGTGCCCGAGCTGTGTGGGAAGCGTCCTCCGGGCGCCCGTTCGGTGTGACCGAACGGGCAGCCCCCAAAGCGCGGGTGACGGTTCCGCGGAGCCCGCACTACGGTGAATCCGGTCCGGCCGGACAGCGCACCGCACACCCCCACCTCCTCTGCCCATGCCTCCTAGTGCTGGAAAGGAGCGAGCCGTGGCGGAATTCGTCCGGCACCGCATCCCCTTCGAAGGCCGGCGGGCCGTCACGGCCCCGGCCACCTGTGCACAGCGCCACATCTGGAACCTGATGCAGGGCCAGTTACCGGACGCCGCCTTCTACGACGTGTGTTATTGGACGGCCCTGCCGGGCCACGGCGCCGTACAGGATCTGCTCGACGTGCTTGCCGAACTGCTCGGGCGCCATGAGTCGCTCCGTACCGGCTTCCATCGGGGCCCGGACGGTCCTCTGCTGCAACAGGTCGTGGACTCGGGTGAGTTCGAGGCCGAGGTGTGGAGCCTCACTCGCGACGAGGACCCCGACAGTGTGCTGCGGGCCTGGCGGGGCCGGATGCGGCACACCCCCTTCGAGCCCGCGCGGGCCCCGCTGATCCGGTTCCTGGTCACCGCCGTCGACGGCGCCCCCGTGCTCGCCGGGTTCTGCGTGTCCCACCTCGTGGCGGACCTGACGTCCCTGCGCCTGCTGGCCGACGAGGTGCCCCGGCTGCTCGACGCCCGCGTGACCGGCAGCCCGCTGCCACCCGCCGTACCGTCACGACAGCCCGTCGAACAGGCGTGGTTCGAGCACTCGCCGCGCGGCCGGGCCCTGCTGGCGAGGGCGCGCGGCTACTGGGAACGCGCGCGCGCGAGCGCGCCCGCCACCTTGTTTCCGCCGCGCGGGGGAGCCGGTGACACGGCGGTGCCGGTCCGCTACAGCGCCGTCATGGACTCCCGGGCGGTGGGCCTCGCGGTGCCGCTGCTGGCGCGGCGCTGGCGGGTGAGCACCTCCGCGGTTCTGATCACCGTCGTCGCGCGGCTCCTGGGCCGCCGCGCCGGGGTCCCGTCATGCGCCCTGCGCCTGCTCAGCGCCAACCGGTCGGACCCGGAACTGCGCGGCACCGTCGCCAATCTGCACACCGAGGTGATCGTGACGATCGGCCTTGAGGGCGACCGCGTCGAGGACGTCGCCCGCCGCGCCTTCGCCGCGTGTACCACCGCGTACGCGAACGCTCTCCACGACCCCGACGAGGTGGCGGAGCTGATCGCCTCCGCCCACGGTCCCGGCAGGCCCGTCGACCTCTCGTACTGCTTCAACGACGTCCGGGAAGGGCACGTTCTGCCGGGCGCGGCCGAGGACCGGGACACGGTGCCCGACGCGGCGTGTCTGCGAGCCGCGATGGCCGACACCGTGGTCGCACCCGGGGAGTTCGAGGAGGGCGAGACCTTCTTCCTCGTGGTCGACGACGAGGAGCCGGGCTGGATCCGTCTGGTGCTCGACGCCGAACACCGGGCGCTCACGCCGTCCGAGGTCCATGGGTTCCTGTACGACGTCGAGAAGGCGCTCGTCGAGTACGCCGGGGCGAGCGAGGAGGCCGGGGGCGTCGGGTCGCGGGCCACGGTGGCTTAGGGCTGCGGCCGCGGGGCCCCACGGAGGAGGAGCCGCGTAGGGGAGGCATCACCCTCTTCGTGAGGGGGTGCCTCCCTTTTCGTATGCGCAGGAGAACTCGACAGGAGTCCGACAGGAGACCCGTACGAGACCCGCAGGAGACCCGCAGAAGAGTCCGTACGCTCGATGTTCCCCCGGGGCCGCCGCACCCGCCATGCGCATCCGGCCGGGCGTGTGGTGTAGCCGATCGGCTCTAGCCCAAAGTGGGGGTGTTCGATCACCGGGGCCCCGGTGAGACTGGTTCCCGGGCCACCCAGCCCACGGTAGACGCAGCGGCCGGCAGCCGGATGCCGGACAGCAGAGAGCGCTCCCGGCGCCCCGCCCCTGCCTACCCCTCTCACCCGCTCCTTTCAGCAGTCGGCAACCACCCCTACGCGACCCCCTCGTGACGGGAAGACATGTCCGCATTTGTTGAACAACTCGCCCCCTGCAACGTTGAGTCGGCCCGGTGAGCGCCCCCGCCACCGGGGCGACGGTCACGGCCCCCGACGACCCCGGAGCCGCCCGGTACGGACCGAGGCCGGTCGAGAACCCCGCGCTCGGCGAGGTGTTCGCCCACGCCCCGGGATGCACGCCCGAACAGCTCGACGAGGTGCTCGACGACGCGGCCCGAGCCTTCCCCGGCTGGGCGGCGACACCCCTGGACGCCCGCCGCGAGCGGCTGCTCGCATGCCACCGGGCGCTGCTGGCCGCCGTGGAACCGCTGGCCGGACTGCTCACCCGCGAGCAGGGCAAGCCGCTGAAGCACGCCCGTGCCGAAGTCCGCCTGGCAGCCGACTGGTTCGCCCACACCGCACAGCTGGAGCTCGCGCCGGAGCGGCTGGTCGACGAGCCCGCCGCCCGCGTCGGCCTGGAGCGGGTGCCGCACGGCGTGGTCGCCGCGATCGCGCCCTCCAACTACCCGATCCTGCTGGCCGTCTGCAAGATCGCACCCGCCCTCCTGGCCGGCAACACCGTGGTCCACAAGCCCTCCCCGGACACGCCGTTGTCGAGTCTGATGATGGGCCGGATCCTGGGCGAGGTCCTGCCCGCCGGTACGTTCGCGGCCGTGGACGGCGGCGCCGAGCTGGGCGCCAGGCTCACCGTTCATCCCGCGGTCCGGCTGGTCTCGTTCACCGGCTCCGTCGACGCGGGGCGTGCCATCGCCCGGCAGGCCGCGGCCGACCTCAAGCGGGTCGTACTGGAACTTGGCGGGAACGACCCGGCCGTCGTACTGCCCGGCACGGACGTCGCGGCCGTCGCACGGGACCTGTTCGCCAAAGCCATGGCGAACAGCGGACAGTTCTGCGCCGCGGTCAAACGCGTCTACGTCCCCCGGGACCGGTGCCGCCAACTCGCGGACGCCATGGCGGAGATGGCGCGGTCGGCGGTCGTGGGGGACGGGCTCGACCCGGCCACCGAGTACGGGCCGCTCGTCAGCCGCGCCCAGCTTGCGCGGGTCGCGGGAATGGTGGACGAGGCCGTGGCGGGCGGGGCCCGCGTTCTGGCCGGAGGCCGGGTCCTCGACCGGGCAGGCCACTTCTATCCGCCCACCGTCGTCACCGGCCTGCCGCCCGGCAGCCGCCTCGAAGAGGAGGAGCAGTTCGGTCCTGTGATCCCCGTGATCCCGTACGACGACGACCCGGAACAGGTCATCGCACGGACCAACACCTCGCTGTACGGCCTTGGTTGCTCCCTGTGGGGTGACGAGGACAGGGCACGGGCCCTGGCCGGGCGGCCAGCGTGCGGAACCGTGTGGATCAACACCCACGGAGACCTGCGGCACGACGTGCCGTTCGGCGGTCACCGGCACTCGGGGGTCGGCGTCGAGTACGGCCCCTGGGGTCTGAAGGAGTACACGCAGCTCAAGGTGCACCACATCGCGTTTCGCCAAGCAGATCGGGAGATGTCATGACGGACAGCACGGTGGCCGGCGTCGACGGGACGGAGGGCATCGACCTGACGGGCGTCAGCGTTTTCGTCGGTGGCCCCATTCAGCACGCGATCCGTGACGACGGATTCCATCAACCGCTGCGGCACGCGATCCGGGACGTCATCGGTGCCGTCTCGGCCGTGCACGGCACGGTGTTCTCCGCCCACGTCGTCGAGAAGTTCGGCGTGGACACACCGCTGTACTCGCCCGACCAGGTCAGTGTGCGGGACTTCGACTGGATGCGCCGCTGCGACGTGTTCGTACCGGTGCTGCCCGTGGACGCGGCCGGTGAGCTGATGCGCACCGACGGCACCCATGTCGAGCTCGGCTGGGCGTCCGCGCTCGGCAAGCCCATCGTCGTCGTCACCCCGCTGCCCTTGGCGGCCAACGCCAGCCATCTGCTGCGCGGGCTGCCCTCCGTCGCCGACGTCACCGTCTTCGACCTGGCCGAGGCGGCCGCGCACCCCACCCAACTGCTCCGGCTGCTGGAGAAGCTGGGCCAGGAAGTCGTGATGTCGAAGTGACCGGGTCCGGATTCGGGCCCGATTCCGGGCCCACGTCCGGGGCCGCTGTCAGGTCCGCGCCCGCACCCGTCGAGGTGCTCGGGCTGCGCCTGAAGTCCCCCGTCGTCGTGGGCTCCGGGCTCCTCACCGACCAGGAGCGCAACATCCGCCGGCTCCTCGAGGACGGGGCGGGGGCCGTCGTCACCAAGACCATCCATCCCGACCCCGGCCCCTCGGGCGACGAACGGCTGCTCCGCCTGCCCACCGGCATGCTCAACAGCACCACGTACTCCCGCAGGTCCGTGGACGACTGGTGCGCGATGCTGCGCCGGTTCGCCGACGACGGCCTGCCGGTGATCGCCTCCGTGCACGCGGACTCCCCAGCCGCACTCGCCGACCTGGCGGAGCGCGTGACCGCCGCGGGCAGCGGCGCCCTCGAACTCGGCATCTCGTGCCTGAACGAGGACGAGGGCGGCCTTGAGGACACTCCGGAGCGTGTCGCCGCGTACACCCGGGCGGTCCGGCGCCGCACCCCGGTGCCGTTCAGCGTCAAGCTGGCGATCGGGGAGCGCGTGCGCGAGCGCATCGACGCCGCCATGGCCTCCGGCGCGGACGCGATCACCCTGAGCGACACGATCGCGGGCCTCGCCGTCGACGCCGACACCGGCGAAGTGCGCCTGGGAGGAGCGTTCGGCTACTCGGGGCCCGGCATCAAACCCCTCGTGCTCGCCGAGATCTTCGGCCTGCGCCGCGACGGACTCACCGTGCCGGTCATGGCGAGCGGCGGGGTCAAGGACGCCGCGGACGTGGCGGAGTACCTGAGCGTGGGCGCCGAGGCCGTTCAGGTCTACACGGCTCTGCACCGGAACATGCACGCCACCCTGCGCGGCATCCGCCAGGACTTCGACGACTGGCTGGCCTCGCACGGCGGCACGGTCGCGGACCTGGTGGGACGGAGCATCAAGAGGCCATGAGGTGAAGGCGATGCGGCAACGCACCACGAACGTACCCCGCTACGGCGACCTGACCAGTCCGCAAGTGCCCGGGGCCATGGCAGGCGCCACCCTGGTGTGGCCGGTGGGCGGCCTCGAACAGCACGGCCCCCACCTCCCGCTCTCGGTCGACATGGACATCCCGGAGGCGCTGGCCCGGCAGGTGGCCGCGGAGGTCGGCGGTCTGCTGCTGCCCGGCCAGCCGGTCTCGGCCAGGTCGCTGCCGCAGAGCGGTGGCGGACTGCACTTCCCGGGCACCGTGCACATCGGCGGCAGCACGTTCATCGACTACCTCACGGACTGTCTGAGGGGCTTCTCCCGCCTCGGACCCGGCCGGCTCGTCGTGATCAACGGGCACTACGAGAACGAGGGCCTGCTCTTCGAGGCGATCGACGGCTGCACCGAGGGAGCCCTGTTCGCGCACACCGAGGTGGTCGCGTTCAGCTGGTGGAGCCTGGTCACCCAGGACTGGCTCGGCGCGCACATCCCGCGGTTCCCGGGCTGGCACGCGGAGCACGCGGGCCTGACCGAGACGAGCCTGATGATGTACCTCCGCCCCGACGTCGTCCGGGCGGAGCGCCCGAGCCATGCCGAGCCGCCGCCCGCGGGGGTGTACCGGCACCCCGTCGACGTCGACGAGATCTCGGATCAGGGCGTGCTGTCCTCCGCCGTCGGCGCCTCCGCGGAACTGGGGGAGCGGCTGTTCTGGCACCTGGTCGACGGTGTCGCCGAACTCCTCGGCAAGCCGCCCATGCACACCTCGCCCATGGACACCTCTCCGTAACCGACCCACTGGCGTTTCCACCTTCCCCGCCACCTCCAGGGAGCTATGTCAATGCCATCGATCAGGCCGTACGAGGACTACGACGTGTGCGTCGTCGGGCTTGGCTACGTCGGCGTCACACTCACCGCCGCGCTGCTGACCACCGGCAGAAGCGTGCTCGGCTACGAGACCAACCCCAAGGCGGCGGACGAACTCTCCCGGGGCGTACTGGAGTTGGCCGAGCCGGGCGTCGAGGAGGAGATCAAGCAGGCGGCCGGGAGCGGAGCTCTCGCCGTCACCACGGACGTCAGCGGGCGGAAGCTGCCGCCCGTCGTGATCATCTGTGTCGGCACGCCGATCGAGACCGGCGGCACCACACCGGACCTGAGCCATCTGCGGGCCGCAACCGAGGCCATCGCATCCGGCATCGACGAGACCACCCTGGTCATCGTGCGCAGCACGGTGCCGGTCGGCACCTCGCGGAGCCTGGTGCTGCCCATCCTGCGCGGCACGACCGACGAACCGCTGCTCGCCTTCTGCCCGGAGCGCACCATCCAGGGCCAGGCCCTCGCGGAACTCCTGGCCCTGCCGCAGATCGTCGGCGGCCTGACCGACGAGGCGGGCAAACGGGCGGGCGCGTTCTTCGAGACACTCTCCGACCAGGCGGTGCCCGTCTCGTCGCTGGAGGCCGCCGAACTGGTCAAGCTGGTGTGCAACTGCCACACCGACCTGATCTACGGCTTCGGCAACGAGATCGCGCTCATCACCGAGAAGCTCGGCCTTGACGCACGCGAGGTCATCGACTCCGCCAACCTCGACTACCCCCGGCCCAAGCTGCACAAGCCCGGCTTCGTCGGCGGCAGTTGCCTGACCAAGGACCCGTACCTGCTCGCGCACTCGGTCGCGGCGTACGACCACACACCGCAGGTGATCACCGCGGCGCGCACGCTCAACGAGTCCATGCCGCAGCGGGTCGGCGAACGCGTCCTGGCCGAGCTGCGGGAGCGGGGCACGGACCCGGCCGAGGCCAGGATCCTGATCTCGGGCTTCGCCTACAAGGGCCGCCCCGAGACCGACGATCTGCGCGGCGCGCCGTACGAACGGCTGCTGCCGTTCCTCAAGGGCCGCGTCAAAGAAATCGTCGGCCACGACTTCGTGGTGCCCGCGGACCGGATCGAGTCACTGGGCGTCCGGGCGGTCGGCCTGACGGAAGGCTTCACCGGCGCGCACGCGGCCGTGCTCCTGAACGACCACGCGCGCTACGGCGACGTCGACGCCGCCGACCTGGTGGCGCGCATGGCCGACCCGGCACTGGTCTACGACACCTGGCGGGTCCTCCCGCCCTCGACGAAGGCGATGAGGCTCGGCCGTGCGTGAGAAGAACCCGCGTGAGAAGAACCCGCGTAAGAAGATCCTGATCACCGGAGGAGCGGGCTTCATCGGCCTGCACCTGGCCCGCCGTGCGGCGGATACCTGCGACGTCACCCTGCTCGACGACTTCAGCAGGGGCCGGTCCGACGCCGAACTCGGCGCGCTGCTCGGCCGGGTCGAGCTCGTCGAGCACGACCTGACCACCCCCGTGCCCGAAGGGCTGCTCGCGGACGACTTCGCCGAGGTCTACCACCTGGCCGCCGTCGTCGGTGTCGCCGAGTCCAACGACAACCCCCGGCGGGTGCTGCGCACCAACCTGCTCACCACCGTCCACCTCCTCGACTGGTTCTCCGGACTGACGGGCGCCACCCTCTGCTTCGCCTCGTCCAGCGAGGCCTACGCGGGCAGCGTGGCGGCCGGGATCGCGTCCGTGCCCACCGCCGAGGACGTACCGCTGATGGTTCCCGACCTCACGGTGCCCCGCTCCTCGTACGGCTTCAGCAAGATCACCGGGGAACTCCTGTGCCGCACCTACGCGCGCACCCACGGCTTCGCGCTGCGCATGGTGCGCTTCCACAACATCTACGGGCCCCGGATGGGGTACGACCACGTGATCCCGCAGTTCATCGAGCGGCTGCTCAGCGGCGCGGACCCGTTCGAGATCCACGGCGCCGACCAGACCCGCGCGTTCTGCCACGTCGACGACGCCGTCGACGCCCTCATCGCGCTGACCGCCCTGCCGACCAAGGAGCCGCTCCTCGTCAACGTCGGCAACGACCAGGAGGAGATCCTGATCAGGGACCTCGCCCTCGGCGTCTTCGACGCCATGGGCCGGTACCCGGCCGTCGACGCCCACCCCGCGCCCCCGCTCTCACCGGCCCGGCGCCTGCCCGACATCTCCCGGCTGCGCGAACTGACCGGGTACAGCCCCGCGGTGCCCCTGAGCGAGGGCCTGCGCCGTACCTGCGAGTGGTACACGCACAACCCCCGGGACACCGCGGCACGCGGAAGCGGAGCGTGAGCGGCGTGCGCGTACGGTACGTCCACCGCGGCTACTTCCCGGCGCGCGCCGGAGCCGAACTGATGACGCAGTACCTCGCCGCGTCGATGAGCCGGCTCGGCTGGGAAGCGGGCATCTACTCGAACCCGGTCGACGAGGACACCGCCGCGTTCATGCGCGGCGCGGGCGTGAGCATCCAGCCGCTCCCCGCCACGCCCGACGACACCGACCGGGCGGACGTGGTCCACGCCACCGACGCCTTCCACCCGCAGGACATCGCGGCCGGTCTCGACCTCGCCCGCGCCTGGGACGTGCCGTTCGCGGTCACTCCCGCGTCCGCCCCCGACGTCTGGCCGGACCGCGAGACCGTACTCCACGGGTGCCGCCACGCGGACGCCGTCTTCGCCCTGTCCATGGCGGAACGCGACATGCTCCGCGACGCCGGCGTCGACGCGTCCCGACTGCACATCGTCGGCCAGGGCCCGCACCTGCCCGGGACCCCCGACCCCGCCCGGTTCCGCCGCGACCACGGCATCGCAGGACCCGTGGTGCTCTTCCTCGGGCGCAAGATGCGGTCCAAGGGCTACGTCACGCTCCTGGAGGCGGCCGAGCACGTCTGGGCGGAACACCCGGACACGTCCTTCGTATTCATCGGGCCCCGCTGGGACGACGACTGCACGGAGCGGTTCGCCGAGCACGCCGACCCGCGCGTCATCGAGCTCGACATGGTCGACGAGGACGTCAAGCACAGCGCCCTCGCCGCCTGCGAGCTGCTGTGCGTGCCCTCCACCGTCGACCTGTTCCCGCTCGTCTACGTGGAGGCGTGGTCCTGCCGGAAACCCGTCGTCGCGTCCACCTTCCTCGGCAGCGGCGAGATCGTCGCGAACGGCCGGGACGGCCTCCTTGTGCGCCCCGCCGCCCGGCCCGTCGCCGACGCGGTCAACCGGCTCCTCGCCGATCCGTCCGAACGCCGCGCGATGGGAGAGCACGGCTACGACAAGGTGCGCCGTGAACTCGGCTGGGACGCGGTCGCCGACCGGGTCCACACCGTCTACCGCACGCTGATCGCCGCCCGGAAGCAAACGGAGAAGGCCCGATGAGAGCAGTGGTACTGGCCGGAGGTGAGGGCCGCAGGCTGTGGCCCACCACCCTGAGCATCCCCAAACCCCTCGTACCCATCGACGGCATACCGATCCTGCACATCATCCTGACGCAGCTGAAGAGCGCGGGCTTCACCCATGTGTCGCTCTCGCTCGGCTACCGGGCCCACATGATCAAGGCGAGCTTCGACGGGAACCGCTGGGCCGAACTGGAACTGGACTTCTTCCAGGAGGAGGAGCCGCTGGGCACCGCGGGGCCGCTGGCGCTGCTTCCGCCCTTCGAGGACTCCACCCTCGTGATGAACGCGGACCTGCTCACCGACATCGACTTCGCCGACCTGGTCAGGCGCCACAAGAAGGCGGAGGCCGCCGCGACCGTCGCGCTAAGCCGCCAGGACATCGACATCGCGCACGGAGTGGTGGAACTCGACGAGGAGCGGCGGGTGACCGACTTCCGGGAGAAGCCCCGCCTGAGCTATCTGGTCAGCGGGGGCATCTACGTGCTCGAACCGTCCTTGCTGCGGCTGCTGCCGCCCCGCGGGCGCCACGACATGCCCGCCCTGCTCGACCGGGCACGCGCCGAGGGCGAGTGCGTCGAGGGTCATGTCATCGAGGGGGACTGGCACGACATCGGCACGCCCGAGCAACTGGAACTCGCCACCGCGGCGTTCCGCGCCGACCGGGTCCGCTACCTGGGCCGTCGCGGCGCGGCCGAGCTGTGCGCGGACACCGGCGCGTCCCAGGAGGTGGTGGGCGGATGACGGCCTTCGACATCACGCTGTACCGCCCGCGGATCGGGCAGGCCGAGATCGACGCGGTCACCGACGTCCTGCGGTCCGAGTGGCTGTCGGCCGGGCCCGTCACCGAGGACTTCGAGGGCAAGTACGCCGCCGCCCTCGGCGTCCAGTCCGCGGTCGCCGTGAGCAGCGGCACCGCCGCCCTGCACCTGGCCTTCCTGGCCCTGGGCCTGGGGCCGGGCGACGAGGTCGTGCTGCCCTCGCTGAACTTCGTCTCCGCCGCGGCGGTGGTCGCGCTGTCCGGCGCCACCCCGGTCTTCGCCGACGTCAAGGGCCCGCACGACCTGTGCGTCGACCCCGATGACGTCGCGCGCAGGATCACCTCGCGCACACGGGCGGTCGTCGCCATGCACTACGGCGGCCACGCCGCCGACCTGACGGCCCTCGCCCGGCTGGCCCGCACCCACGGGATCGCCCTGATCGAGGACTGCGCCCACGCCCCCGTCACCGACTCGGCCCACGGCGTGCTCGGCACGGTCGGCGACATCGGCTGCTACAGCTTCTTCGCCACCAAGAACCTGGCCATGGGCGAGGGCGGCATGGTCGTCGCGCGCGATCCCGCCACGGGCGACCGCATCCGGCGGCTGCGCTCCCACGCTCTGACCGTCAGCGCCCAGCAGCGCCACCGCGGCGGCCCCTCCCTGTACGACGTCGACGCCCTTGGCCTCAACTACCGGCCCACAGAGATCGGTTGTGCCCTCGGCCGGGTCCAGCTCGACGCCCTGCCCGCCGCGCAGGCACTCCGGCGGGACGCGGTCCGGATGTACCGCGAGCAACTGGCCTCGCTGCCGGGGCTCACCGTGCCGTACGCCGACCGGCCCGTCGAGGAGGGCGCCCACCACCTGTTCGCGGTGGTGCTGCCCGAGGGCACCGACCGTGCGGCGCTGCAGGACCGGCTGCGCGCGGCGCGGATCCAGAGCGGCGTGCACTACCCGCCCACGCACCGGTTCACCGCCTACCAGGAGCCTCACCGGGGCGGCCCGTGCCGTCTGCCGGTCACCGAGGATGTGATGGGGCGTCAGCTCTCGCTGCCGCTCCACCCGGGCATCGGCGCGGCCGAGGTCCGGCAGGTCGTCGGGGCGCTGGGCGACGCATGGCAGGAGGCGGCGTGAACAGCGGCCGCGTCACGCTGGCCGACGGCGCCCTCAGCCGCGACGGCCGCCCCTTCGTCAGTGTGGGCATCAACTACCATCCGTCGCCGACCGGGTGCGACTACTGGCGGGAGTGGGACGGCGCCAGGATCGACGACGACTTCCGCGAAATGGCCGCGGCGGGCCTCAACACCGTACGGATCTTCGTCTTCTGGGCCGACTTCGAACCGAAGGAAGGCGCCTACGACCCCACGATGACGGACCGGCTGCGCGAGCTGGCCGAGACCGCGGGGCGGCACGGCCTGTACTGCCTCCCCTCCCTCCTGACGATCTGGATGAACGGCCAGCGGTTCGACCCGCCGTGGCGCGCGGGGCGGGACCTGTGGCGGGACGACGGCATGCGGGAGCGGCAGCGGGCCTTCGTCCACCACATCGCCACGGAGCTGCGGGACGCGCCGAACGTCCTCGCCTACGACCTGGGCGACGAGGTGATCCATGTCGACGCCGCGTCGTCCGCCGCCCTCGGCGCCGAGGAGGTCCGCGCGTGGTGGGGGACGCTCGCGGAAGCGATCCGCGCCGCCGACCCGGACGCGCTGGTCCTCCAGGCCAATGAGGCGTCCGCCGTGCTCGGCGGCCATGCCTTCCGCCCGGAGCACGCGCTCCCCCTCGATATGGTGGGACTGCACGGATTCCCGGTGTGGACGCCGTTCCACATCGAGTCCGTCGCGGCCCGCAAGGCCACCGCGTTCCTGCCCTACCTCGTGCGCCGCGGCGGCGCCCACCGGCCCGTGTTCGTCGATGAGATGGGCAGCTACGGCTGCGACGAGGACACCGCCGCCCTGTATCTGCGGGCGGCGGCCCACTCCGCCTTCGCGGCCGGCGCCGTCGGCACCGCCGTCTGGTGCTGGCAGGACTTCACCACCGAGCGCAAGCCCTACGCGCTGCGGCCCAACGAGCGGCGCGTCGGGCTGCTCGCCGCGGACGGCCGCGAGAAGCCCGCCCTGGCCGAGTACCGGACGTTCGCCCGGCGCGTGACCGGCGAACTCGCCGGGTTCAGGCCGCTGCCCGCGCCGGTGGGTGTCTTCGTCCCCGAGGCGGAACCGCAGAACGAGGCCGGTTACCTGACACCTTCGGGCAGCGACGCGCCCGCCGCCTTCTACGCCCATCTGCTTCTCCAACAGGCGCACCTGCCCTACGAGTTCACCAGCCGCGAGGCGGACCTCGAACGGCACGCGCTGGTGATCTGCCCCTCGGCGCGGCAGCTGCCGCTGGACGACCGCCACCGCCTGGCGCAGTACGTCGCTTCCGGGGGAGTGCTGCTGTACTCCACGGGCAGCCTGCTGGACGCCGCGGGCGACGAGGAGCTGTTCGGCGTTCGCGTACGGGACTTCACCCGGGCCGACGACACGCACGCCCACTTCACCTGGGCGGGCGTCCGTTTCCCGCTGCGCTGGGAGCCCGGACCGATCCCGGTGATCGACACGGCGGGCGCCGAGACCCTGGCCGCGTTCGCCGACGGCTCGCCCGCCCTGACCCGCCACCGCCTGGGCGAGGGGACCGTCTACTACCTGAACGCCCCCCTGGAGGCGCAGCTCAACGCCCCGTACCGGCTCGATGAGACCGCCTGGCACCGGCTGTACGAGGCGGTCGCCGAGGAGGCGGGCATACGTGTGCCGCTGACCGCGGACGACCCGTCGGTGGAGGTCACCGTGGTCGGGCGCGGCGACGAGCGCTGCGGCGTAGTGATCAACCACGCCCCGGAACCGGTCCGCACGACCCTGCGGAGCCGTCCGGGCGGCGGCCTGCCGGAGACCGCGGAGCGCTTGCGCCTCGAACCCAAGGAGGTGCGCCTGCTGTTCTGGCACGGCAACGCACCGGCGCGGCCCCTCAGTTCGCGTGAGCGGCCCGAGGAGGGGCGACCGTGATCATCGACGCCCATGTGCACGCGGGGGAGTACTACCGCCACTACTCGGCCCGCTTCGCCGAGCAGATGACGGCCACCACCGACCTGGCGCCCGAGGACCTGTCCGCGCCCGAGGCGAAACTGCTCGCCGAGATGGACGCCGCCGGTGTCGACCGCGCCGTCCTGCTCGCCTTCGACGTACGCCGCGTCGAGGGGTTCTCGGTGCCGAACGAGTTCGTCGCCGAGCTCTGCGCCCGCCACCCCGACCGGCTGACCGGCTTCGCCTCCGTGGACGCGGGCACCCCGGGCGCCGCCGCCCGCCTGCGCGAGGCCGTGACCGGCCTCGGCCTGCGCGGCCTCAAGACCGCCCCCTGCTACCTGCGGATGTCACCCGCCGACCGCCGGTGGTACGACGTGTACGAGACCGCCCTGGACCTCGGCATCCCGGTACTGATCCACACCGGCTACACGCCCTCGCGCAACGCGGACGCCCGGTTCTTCTCGCCGCTCCTCGTGGAACAGGTGGCCCGGGACTTCCCCGGACTGCCGGTGATCCTCGCCCACCTCGGCACACCCTGGACCCGGCCGTGCGTCGACCTGCTCGCCCGGCACGCCAACCTGTACGCGGACCTGTCCATCTTCGGCTCCTACCAGCCACCCGCGACGGTGGCCCAGGCGCTGGCCCACGCCCGCGAAAGCGGCGTCCTCGACCGGCTCCTGTGGGGCACCGACTTCCCCTTCGCGACCATGACGGGGGCCATGACCCGCATGACGGCGCTGGCCCAGGACCCCGAACCGTGGCCGAGCGGCAGCCACCCGCTCTCGCCGCGCGAGTACGAGGCCCTCATGGGCGGCACCGCCGCGCGACTGCTCGCCCTCGCCGCACCGAACACCACGCCGGTACCCCCTCCGACCCGATGACTCGAGGTGTCATGACCTTCTTTTCCGGATACGAGTTCGACGCCATGTCCCGCCGCCCCCTGTACGGCGACGTGACCCAGCGCCTGGTCGACATCTGCGAGGCCCCCGACGGCGGCGTCGTCGCCGACGTCGGCTGCGGCTCGGGCCTCGCCACCGAACTGCTCCTGGAACGCTCCGCGCACGTGGGCGCCATCATCGGCATCGACCCCTCGGAGCACGAACTGGCCATCGCGCGCCGCAGGTTGAGCGACCCCAAGGTGAGCTTCGTGCAAGGGCGCGCGCAGGACGTCGAGTCCCTGACCGGCCCGGTGGACGTCGCCGTCCTGAGCAACGTGATGCACCAGATACCGGCGGCCGAGCGAGGTCCCGTGCTCGCCGGGTGCCACCGGCTGCTCGCGCCCGGCGGGCGCTGCGTCCTCAACACCCTGTTCTACGAAGGGGCCGTGCTCCCCGAGACCCGGGCGTTCTACGCACACTGGCTGCGCGCCACCCGCGACGCCCTGCGGGAGCGGGGCAACGACCTCGTGCTCGCGCGCGACAAGCCGGTGGCCCTCCAGACGCTCACACCGCGCAGGCACGAAGAGCTGTTCACCGAGGCGGGGTTCTCCCAGACCAAGTCCGAGGAAGCCGTATACGCCTGGTCGCTCCAGGACTGGGAGGCCCTCTGCACGTACTCGGTGTTCGTGGAGGGCGCCACCGGGATCAGTGACCTGGCCCTGGGCTCCGAGGCGCTGATCGAGGGCCTGCGGACCACCTTCGAGCGCCTCGAGCTGACCGAGGTGCCCCGTCGCTGGCTCTTCGCATGGGGCGTCAAGTGACCTTGGACGAGCTGGAGTTCGCTGACGCGCCCCTCTCGTATGCCCAGCAGAGCGTGTGGTTCCTGGAGCGGCGCGCCGGCCGCACGCGGTACGCCGACCCCATGACGTTCCGCCTCGTCGGCGAGCTGGACGCGACGGCCCTGCGGGCGGGCATCGAGGAACTCGTGGGCCGCCACGAGGCGTTGCGCACCAGCTTCCCCGTCGTGGACGGCCTCCCCGTCCAGCGCGTGGCCGCGCGGGCCGAGGTGCCCCTGCCGCTGACCGACCTCACCTCGCTTCCCGGCGCGGAACGCGAGGAGGCCGCCACCCGGTTCCTCGCCGAGGAGCTGCGGCGCCCGTTCGACCTGGCCCACGGCCCCGTCGTGCGGGCGGTCCTGCTCAGAATCGCGCCGCGCGAGCACATCGTGCGGATCACCCTGCACCACCTGGTCTCCGACGCCTGGTCGTGGTGGGCGGTGCTCCTGCGCGAACTGGAGCAGCTCTACTCCGCCCATCTGCACGGGCGTGCCTCACCGCTGCCGCCCGTGCCCGCCCAGTACCGGGACTTCGTGCGCCGACAGCGCGACTGGCTCGCCGGACCGGCCTACCCTAAGCAACTCGCCTACTGGAAAGAGGCATTGGCCGACGCGTCCCCGCTGCCGCCGCTCACCCTGGCGTCCACAGCCCCGCAGCAGACCGAACCGCCGCCGAGGACACGGTGGTTGGACATCCCGCAGCCCCTCTACGAGCGGCTGCGGGCGGCTGCCCGGCGCGAGCGCGCCACCCTGTACATGGTGCTGCTCGCCGCCTTCACCCGTGTGCTGCGCCGCTACGTCAACACCGACGACATCCTCGTGGCCACCCGCGGCGGATACCGCACCCGGGCCGAGTTCGAGAAGGCCGTCGGCTTCTTCGTGAACCTGCTGCCCGTACGGACCCAGGTGCCCGCGGCCGGAGACTTCCGCGACCTGCTGCACCAGGTCCGCGGGAACCTGATCGGCGTGTACACCCACCGGGACGTGCCCTTCGAGCGCCTTGGCCCCGACCTCGGACTGTGGCGGCCCGGCTTCGGATCGGCGGTCAGCGTGTGCGTCTCGTTCCAGACCACGCCGGAGGTGCCGCCCGCCCTCGAAGGGCTCGACGTGACACCGATCAACCACGACCCCTTCTCGCCGTACCCCCTGGACCTCGGCTTCTACGAGGACGGGGGCACGCTGCGCGCCCTGCTGATCCACCACCCCGGCCAGTACGACGACACGGCAGCCGCCCGCCTGCTCGACGACCTGCACCACGAGCTCGACGCGGCGGCGTCGTGGGGAGACGCATGAGAGCGCTGCAGTGGCACGGCACACGCCGGGCGGCCGTCGCGGACGACGCCCCCATGCCCCGTATCGAGGAACCCCGGGACGCCGTCGTCCGCGTCGTGCGCAGCTCGATCTGCGGCACCGACCTCCACCCGTACCGAGGCGAGATCGCCGGGTTCAGGCCGGGCACGGTCACCGGCCACGAGTTCACCGGCGTGGTCGAGGAGGCGGGGCCCGAGGCGCGGGGGCTGCTGCCCGGCGACCGGGTCGTCGCCTCGGACATCATCGCGTGCGGGCACTGCGCGGCCTGCCGCCGCGGCTGGCACTACCAGTGCGTGCGGGTGGGCCTGTTCGGCTACGCGACCGTGGTGGGCACGGAGTCCTACGCCGGGGGCCACGCCGAGTACGTGCGGGTGCCCTTCGCCGACACCGTGCTGCTCCCGATCCCCGACGACGTCGGCGATGAAAGCGCCCTGTTCGTCGGCGACGTGCTCGCCACGGGCTACGCGTGCGCCGTGGGCGCCGAGGTGCGCCCCGGGGACACGGTGGCGGTGGTGGGCTGCGGCCCGGTCGGCCTGCTCGCCCTCGAGGCCGCCCGGCTCCTCGGCGCCGCCCGCGTGCTCGCCATCGACCCCCTGGAAAGCCGCCGGAAACTGGCCGCCGAACGCGGGGCGTGCCCGGTGCCCGGCACACCCGACGTCGAACAGCAGGTCGCCGAGCTCACCGGCGGGCGCGGCGCGGACGCCGTCCTTGAGGCCGTGGGCACCGACGCCTCCCTGCTGACCGCGCTGAACGTCGTACGGCCGCGCGGAGTGGTGTGCGCCGTGGGCGCCCACGCCTCCGAGGCCATGCCCATGCCGACCCGGCTCGCGTTCGCCAAGGAGGTCACGCTGCGCTTCGCCGTCGGCGACCCCATCAGAGATGCCGAACCCCTGATGAACCTGGTGCGCGGCGGCCGCGTCGACCCCACCTTCCTCATCTCGCACCGGATGCCCCTGTCCGAGGCCGCGGAGGGATTCCGGCTGTTCGACTCCGGCGAGGCCAGCAAGGTGGTGCTGATCCCATGACGACGCCCACGACCACCCCCGCCGCACCCACGCACGTCCCTGTGACCCATGGAGGAACCGTGACGGACAACCTGACCGACCCCAAGCCCCAGCTCGCCGTGGACGCGGCGGAAGTGGTGCGCAGGATCTGGGCGGAAGTGCTCGAAGTGGACGCCGAATCCGTCGACGTGCATCACAGCGACTTCTTCGAGCTGGGCGGATATTCGCTGCTCGCCCTCCAGGCGATAGGAAGGATTCTGACGGAGTACGGGGTCGACGAAGTCGAAGCGGTGGAATGGGAGGGAGAACTCCTGAACCGCCTCTTCGACAACGCCACGCCCATGGCCCAGGCCGAATTCCTGGCGGAAAAGGGCTGCCGACTCGTCTCGTAGCGGCACATGGAACAGCGCCTGGCCGGTGCCAATACACCGGCCAGGCGCTGTTCCGTTTTCCTGTTCAGGCCCTTCTGTTCAGGCCTTGGCGAGCTCCGCATGGGCGCCGGACACGGCCGCGTTGACCGCCCGGTGCGCCTCGTCGGCGATGCGCTCGGCCTCCGCCCCGCTCCCGGCGCAGGCGACGATGCCCAGCGAGGGGCGGTGCCGGCCGAGTGCGCGGACCGTCGACGGGTAGGCCCGGACGCCCCGCGCCCACAGTTCCTCGAAGACGGGGCGGACGTGCGCCGTGTACGACGCGACCCCGGGGAGCCGCAGCGGCAGGGCGTCGTGCGTGTAGGCGACCGGACTGTCGTCGGCCCACCGGTGGGCGAGGGCGACCGCGTGCATGGCACCCGAGCGCCGGGCGTTGATCTCGGTGACGTAGAGGTCCCCGTCCAGGCCGAGAAGGCAGTCGACCGTCAGCCAGCCCCGGTAGCCCAGGGACCGGGCGAACGCGTGGACGGCCGTGCCCAGGGCGGAGAGCCGCGCTTCCAGAGAGGAATCAAGCACCCCCGGACCGAGGACCAGGCTGCGGTACCGCAGCCCGTCGACGCCCAGCGCGCTGAACTCCATCCGCGGTGTCTCGTCGTCACCGACGAGTACGTCCACGGCCGGGACGTCGTCCGTGTGCTCGACGTAGTCCTGCACGATGAGCGGGAACGTGCCGAAGAACGGTTCGCGCCTCAGGGACTGCCAGAAGCGCCGGACGGTTCCGTCGGCCTCGCTCCGCGCGACGGCGGAGCCGTAACCGCCGACGCCGTACATGCTCTTGACCACGGCCCGGCCGCCGTTGCCCGCGATCGCCGAGACCGCGCCCTTGAGCTGCTCCCAACTGGCGACCGAGATTCCCCGCGGCACGCGGAACCCGGGAACGTGCGACGCGAGATCGACGCAGCTCGTCTTCGATTCGAGGTACTCGCACGACCAGTAGTGCTCCGGCTCGGCGACGTCGAGGCGCACCTCCCGCCCCTGGCCGCGGACCACCGCGGCCAGGGAGTACAGCTCGGGGGAGGCCCCGAAGGACACGAACCGCACCACGTCCGCCCCGGCGGTCGCGGCGTGCAGTGCGGCGAGCGCCCGGTCGTCGTGGAGCAGGTCGTGGACCAGGCGGCCGGTGCGCGGTGACGGTGTCACCACCGGTGGCACGGAGCTGCCGAGTCCGGCGTGGACGTCGGCGAGCCACTCCGGGGAGTAGCCGGCCGGCAGTACGAGCACGCGGTTCTCGGTGCTCCAGAAGACACACTGGTCGGTGAGGCCCGTGCCGTGTTCGACGAGGTCGCTCTCCACACCCGGGTCGAAATCCAGCAGTTCGCGCTTCAGGTTGAACTCGACGACGTTCGGGATCACCAGGTCAATGGTGTCGGGCATGCTCTCCTGCCTTCCCGGCCTAGTAGGTCGAGTGCACACCGGGGGTGAGCAGGTGCCTCTCCGGACCGAGCAGGGCCGGCGTGAACACGCACATCAGCGTCATGCCGTCCTGCGAGCGCAGCACGTGCGGTTCACCCGTGCCCGGGGCGTACAGCATCCCCGGCTTGATGTCGAAAACGCCGTCCGCCGTTTCCACGGAACCGGATCCGGACACGCAGTAGCAGACCTCTTGGTGGTTGTCGTACCGCAGATACGACTCACTGCCGGGCTGCACATAGGTCTCGGTCAGGCTGAATCCCAATTCATCGGCCTGAACCAGTAATCGTCGGCTTGTCCCGTTACCCCAGTCAACGTCGCATTCGCTTCCCACGACATCTTCAACCGCGCGCACCAGCAAGGGTCCACCTGCCCAGGAGTCAGTATTACTGTCAGGGTCGGGCATCGAGTCTATGGAATACGGGACCGGTATTCCACGGGAAGTACGGGTATGCCCACGTGGCTATACCTGTCGGTGCGCCGTTCAATTTCCCTGACGAAGTGGTGCGGCGGGGTGGCAGGCCCGCAAGTGGTACACGTTGAACGCCTTGCCGATGACGGGCTGGGCGACATTGCGCACCGGCACGCCGCCGCTGGTCATGCCGTGCTCGGTGCCCGCGTGGGCATGGCCGTGGACAGCCAGCTCCGCGCCCGCCGAGTCGACCGCCTCCGCCAGCAGATAGCTGCCGAGGAACGGATAGATCTCCAGGGGCTCGCCCGCGAGGGTGTCGGGAACGGGTGCGAAGTGCGTCAGCGCCACCCGCGTCCCGCAGCCCTGCTCGGCCAGTTCCTCCAGTGAGGTCCGCAGGCCGTCGGCGCAGCGCCGGGTGTAGCGGATGAACTCCTTCATCAGCGGCTCGCCGAACTCGCTGCCGCTGCGCCCGACGAATCCGCCGCCGAAGCCCTTGGTGCCCGCGATGCCGAGGCGCGCCCCGTCGACCTCCACGACCGTGCCCGCCCCTTCGAGCACGCGCACACCCGCCGCACGGAGGATGGCGGTGACCTCGTCGGGCCGCTCGTCGTGGTGGTCGTGGTTGCCGAGCACGGCCACGACCGGCACCGGCAGTCCGGTCAGCTCCCGGGCGACCACCCGCGCCTCCTCCGGGGTGCCGTGGCGGGTCAGGTCACCGGCGAGAAGCAGCACGTCCGCGCAGTCGTCGAGGGTCTCGAAGGCGGGCCGCAGCACTCCCTCGCTGTCCGGCCCCATGTGGATGTCCCCCACGGCCGCGATGCGGATCATGACACTTCCTCCGAGCGGTCCGGGGCCGTCGCGTCGGCCACCGCGACGTCGAAGTGGACCGTCTGGCCGTCCAGTTCCTCGTGCACGGTGCGCAGCAGCTCCTCGCGGCACTGGGCCGTGGACACCGTTCCGACGACGGCCACGGACGAGCCGCGGGCTTCGACGCGGATGCCCAGTTCGCCCAGTTCCTCCGCGGCGAGCCGCTCCTTGAGGTGGGCGATGCGGTACTCGACATTGGCTCGGTCGTTCATCGGTCTTCTCCTCGCGGCGCTCGCGGCGCGATGACTTCCAGGCGTTCCAGCAGGAAGAGGAAGGCGCCCGGCATCGGTGTGCTCCCGTACTCGTCGCGCAGCGCCTCCCAGTCGACCATCTCGCGCAGCTGCCGCGCGATCGGCAGCACGGTGCCGAAGTCGCAGTGGTGCTCGGAGAAGGCGGCGAGCAGGGCCCGCAGCAGGTCGGTCGGCGACAGGACCGGCATGTGCACGGAGTCGACGGGCAGTTGTGCGGCACGGCCGAGGAGTTCCGTCGTGACCGGCCGGTCGGCCAGTTGGAAGATGAGGTCGATGTCCTGTCCGAGGCACTTGGCCTTGAGCAGCCAGTCCTCCGGCGGCGCGAACACCGGAAGACCCGCCTCCGCCAGCGAGGCCGCCACCGCTTCGGCGTCCTCGGGCCTGATGCAGAAGTCGGCGTCGTGCTGGAGGTTGCCGGTCCCGCCGTGGGCGTGCACGGCGACGCTGCCGGCGAGGGCGAAATCGTGTCCGCGCCTCTTGAGGATGGCGGCGACCTGCTTGGTCGCCTCCAGGATGGCCTGATTGAGGTCGGGCGGAAGTTCCGTCACACACACCTCGTGGTGCGGGGTACCCCCGGCCGGTGCGCCGGGGGTCGTGCCGGTCGTGTCGTCTGGGTTCCGCCTCACTGCTGCTCCGTTTCCGGACGCCGACTGCTGTAAGGGTCGGATCTCCCTTATACCGCAGGCCGGACGGGGCCACCTCTCCACACGTCAGTCGAGCCACACGTCAGTCGAGGCCGTCGGGGGCCGGGGGCAGGTCCTCGTCCGGGACGACGTGCACCGCCGCCTCCTCCGCGGCCGCCGCGCCGCCGTCGATGCCCCGGTCCGTGGCGACGGCCTCCTTGGTGGTGTCCGCGTGGGCGCCCTCGTCCGGGGCCACCAGACGGCCCGCACGGTCCGCCCCCGCCTCCGGGTCCACGGGTTCGCCCTCGCCGTCCAGCAGGTCGCCCACACCGTCCCCGGCGGGCTCCTCCGTATCCGGCACCTCCTGCCGCAGCCGCTCGTCGAGCGACTCGCCCTCGTGCTGCTCCGCCGCCGTCGTGCCGCTCTTGTTCACGCCGAACGGCTTCTCCGGCGGGGAGTAGCCCTCGTCGAGCATGTCGTCGTACGTGCGCTCGTCCAACGCGTCCTGGAGGTCCAGCGGCGTGGCGTCCTCCTGCTCCTCGTTGTCACCGGTGGGCTGGTAGGCGTCGTCCGCCATGTTCTGGTCGCTCATGACTGCCTCGCGCTTCTCGGGGGTCTGGGGTGGTCGCGCTTGCACATCGATGGTCGCGCGCCGGCCCATCGATGTGCCCGCGACACACGCTCCCAAACGATCTCTCCAGAGGTCCGTGTGCCCGCGCGGGGTCGCGTTCCTCACGTCGCCTGGGTGCGGCGCACGCACTCGGCGACCACCGCGCTCAGGCTGCCCGTTCGGTCGAGGAGGTCCCGCTGGACGCGGGCGCCGTTGCCGTGCTTCAGCAGGTCCGCGGTGGTGGCGCGCACCAGGTCGAGGTCGCCGCTGTCCTCCAGGGCGTCCCGCAGGTGGTCGATGAGCGCCTGGAGTACCTCATGGCCGGTCGCGGGCCGCATGGTCAGGGGGTGGAGCAGGGGGCCGTCCAGGCCGGACCGCCCGGCCCGCCAGGCGGCGAGCCGCAGCAGCCCCGTGCTGTGCGGCGCCGGTGGCCGCCCCGCCCGCCATTCGCGTGACGCCGTCTCGACAAGGCCCCGCGCGAGGGCCGCGACCAGGACGGTGGACGACGCCTCCAGGCAGACGTCCGCGACCCGGATCTCGACGGTGGGGTAGCGGTGGGAGAGGCGGGCGTCGAAGTAGATCATGCCCCGGTCGCGCAGCACCCCGGTGTCGACGAGGTCGCGGACCTCCTCCTCGTACCGCTCGGCGGAGCCGAAGATCTCGGTCGGACCCGCCATCGGCCAGCGGCCCCACACCTGGCTGCGGTAGCTGCTGTACAGGCTGTCGTGCCCCTGCCAGAAGGGTGAGTTGGCGCTCAGGGCGACCAGGACCGGGAGCCAGGGCCGGATGCGGTCGATGACGGCCACGCCCTCCTCGTCCGACTCCACCGACACATGTACGTGGCAGCCGCACGTCAGCTGCTCCTGGGTGGTCAGCCCGAACTGTTCCTCCATCCACTGGAAGCGGCTGCCCGTGTTGACCGAAGGGCTCACGGGCAAGGGAGAGGTGGCGAGGGCGGCGACCGCGGCGCCTACGTCACCGGCGTGCCGCGCCGCGTCGGCGCGCCACCGGACCACCTCCTCGGCGAGGCTGTCCATGCTGTCCCGCGGCTGGGTGGCGAACTCGAGCTGCTGGCCGTGGAGTTCCCTCTCGAAGGCCTCGTCCTCGGGCTCGCGGTAGTCGCTGTCGTGCTTCTCGGTGTCCGGGCTCTCCGCGGTGTTCCTGGCCGCTCGGGCCAGGACCGCCGAGGAAAGGGCACGCGGCTCGCCGCTGTTGCGGTCGATCAGGAGGAGTTCTTCCTCCACTCCTACGGTGCGCAAAGGAGGCTTCCTCTCTGTCCGTTCATGCTGGTGGTTCCCCCATTACCCCCGGCGCCGGAGCCCAGCCGCTCACAGACCCGTTCGACCGTAGAATGTTTCAGCGAAGGCGATTCGGCAAACCGATCACTTATGGTGCAAATCGGCTACACAATGATGACCGAGCAGGCCGGACCGCGCGCGCTCGTCGACGACCTGGTCGCGGCGGAGCGGGCGGGCTTCGACTTCTCCGTCACCTCCGACCACTACTTCCCGTGGCTGGACTCGCAGGGGCACTCCCCGTACGCGTGGAGCGTGCTCGGCGCGGCGGCGCAGGCCACCTCGCGCATCCCGCTCATGACGTACGTGACCTGCCCGACGACCCGCTACCACCCCGCCGTCGTGGCGCAGAAGGCCGCGACGATGCAGCTGCTCTCCGAGGGCCGCTTCCGCCTCGGGCTCGGCTCGGGCGAGAACCTCAACGAGCACGTCATCGGCGGCGGCTGGCCTTCCGCGCGGGTCCGCCTCGACATGTTCGAGGAGGCGGTCGGCATTATCCGCGCCCTCTTCACCGGCGACAACGTCAACCACGAGGGGACCCACTTCGACGTGGCGAACGCCCGTCTGTGGGACCTGCCCGACGAACTGCCGCCCATCGGCATCGCCGTCTCCGGCGAGCGGTCCTGCGCGCTCGCCGGACGCCTCGCCGACCTCGTCATCGCCACCGAGCCCAAGGCCGGTCTCGTCGAGTCCTTCGACCGGCACGGAGGCGCGGGCAAGCCCCGGGTGGGTCAACTGCCCGTCTGCTACGACACCGACAAGGACGCGGCGATCGCCCGCGCCCACGACCAGTTCCGCTGGTCCGTCGGAGGCTGGCCGGTCAACTCCGAGCTGCCGGGCCCGGCCGCCTTCGCCGGCGCCACACAGTTCGTCACCCAGCAGGACATCGCGCAGCAGATCCCGTGCGGAGACGACGTCGACGACTTCGTCGAAGCCGTACGCCCCTTCGCTGAGGCGGGCTTCACGGAGATCGCCCTCGTCCAGGTCGGCGGCGACCAGCAGCGCCCCTTCATCGACTGGGCCGAGAAGAAGCTGCTGCCCGCGCTGCGGGAGCTGTGACGGGCCGGGCGCCCGTGGACCACCGGAAGGAGACCCCCGTGAACGACCCGTCGAGCCCGTCCGCACCCGCCCCGCACCCCCCGTCCCCGGACCTCGTACAAGTGGTCCTCGGCGAGTGTTCGGTGGCCGACGCGGACACCGTCTTCAGCGTCCTGCGCGACCACTTCCCGTCCGACCGCGGGGCCGACGCGCCCCGCCGGACCGGCGAGGAGGGGCAGGAGGGGCCCGCCGTCTGGACCGGCGGCTTCCTCGCCGAAGGAAGTCCGGCCCCCGCCCGGGGTGTCCTGCTCGCGGGCTCCGTCACCGCCGACCTGCAGGGCGGCCCCGTCGCGGTGACCCGCCTGCGCCGGGCCCTCGAATCGGCCTTCGTCGTGTCACCCGTCGGCACCACGTCGGGCGACCAGGAGGTCCAGGTCCAGCTCCGCCTGACCGGCCCCGAGCACGGCGCGCCGCCAGGGGTCGAAGGCCGCTGAAGCCGCACTCGCGGGCAGCACTCGTCAGATCACTCGTCGGACAGGGCGACACGCAGGGCGCTGCGGCCCTGACGCCACGCGGCCAGCAGCTGTTCGCCCAGTCGGTCCTCCAGGAAGCCGGTGGTGTGGACGCCGAAGGCCACGTCGGCCGCGAGCCCGGGTTCGGCGGCCAGCAGGCCGCCGACGACATCGCGGCGCACCACCTGCTCGTGCACGGCGTCCGCCTCCACGTGTTCGTCGTAGAAGCGCTGCGCGGCGGGGCCCGCGCCGGTCCGGCGCAGGGCCGCGGCCAGCCGCCGCGAACCGGGCGGGGAGGTCACCTCGACCGCGGCGAAATGTCCCACCAGCGCACCGCGCAGGGCACGGTGCAGCCCGAACAGGGACATGAGGTTCACCGTGGCGAGGGCCTCGGCCGGGGCAGCGTCGACATAGTGGCCGTACGCCGTCTCCAGGCCGAGGTCGGCCATCAGGTCGGCGAAGAGCCGGGCGTGGATGTCCTCGGCGCGCCCCGCCCCGAACTCGTCGTACTCGATGGCCACCATCGCCGCCTTCGCCCGCCCGTGCAGCCGGGGAATGACCCAGGCGTGCGGGTCGGCCTCCTTGAGGTGGTACAGGGAGCGCAGCGCCGCGTACTCCTGGAGCTGCCACGTCTTCCCGTCGCGCTGGAGGTGGTGGCTGACGCTCGCCGGATCGTGCCCGACGGGTTCCACGAGGAGCGCGCCCAGTGCCCCCTCGGCGTCTTCGCACCGGGGCACGTCGGCGTGCAGGGCGTCGAGGAACCGCTGCTCCAGCGCACGCCGCAGGGCAAGGAGGCCGGGATCCCACTCCCACGCGTCGGCCACTCCGGAGAAGCCCTGGTAGTGGAGTTCGTAGAGGACGTAGAGGGCGAGCTGGAGATCGTCTCCGTAGGCATCGGCCCGCTCTGCCTCCGGCGGCCCGGGAACGGGCCCTTCGCCGCGCAGCGCGGCCAGGACGCCACGGGACAGTTCGCCGCGGGCGGAGGGCAGTTCGGGGCTGCGGTGTCGGGGTTCGACGGGTGCGGTCGCTTCGGCGGGGGCGGTCATGACGAGGCCTCCGGCTCCTCGGTGCGGGTCGTGGACGGGTCGGTTGGCGCGGCCGGTTCCTCCTCCCGGCGCTTCACCCGCCGACGGTGGCTCGTGTCGCACCAGGGATACGTACGGCTGCGCCGGCAGGTGCAGACCGCGACGGTGAAACGCCGCGAGACGGAGACGGTCCCGTCGTCGGCGACCACCTCGACCGGACCCTCCACCAGGAGCGGGCCCTCGGGGTCGACCGTGACGCGGCGGGGGCGGTCAGCGGCGTTCGGCACGGACGACCACCAGTTCCTCGCTCGTCTCGTCGGCGCCGAGCAGGTTGCGGCGGCGCAGCCACGCCTGGCGCGAGCGCAGCACGGGCCCGAACGGTATGGACCGCCGGTCGGTGACCTCGGCGTCCATCCCCCGCAGCGCGAGCCGGTCGAGGGTGAGGTCCACGTCGCAGAGCGCGGAGTGCACCATCAGCAGGATGCCTCCGTACCGCAGCGCCCGCGGGGCCGTGTCGCAGACGCGGTCCACGACAAGGCGGCCGGCCGGGCCGCCGTCCCACGCGCGCGCCGCACCGCGCCGGGGCAGCAGTGGTGAAGGAGAGGGTACGTAGGGCGGGTTGCTGACCACCAGATCGAAGGGGCCCGACGACGCCCCGGTGGTCAGGTCGCCGCGGCGCACGGCGACCGACTGTCCGCTGAGCCGCGCGTTGAGGCGGGCGGTGAGCACCGCCCGCCAGGAGATGTCGAGGGCCGTCACCCGCGCCCCGTGCCGGGCGGCCGCCACGGCGAGCGCCCCGGAACCGGTGCCCAGGTCCAGTACGGAGGTGCCGTCGCCGATGTCCTCGCGGTCCAGGGCCCGGCACAGCAGAGCGGTGTCGTGCTGCGGCGCGTACACGCCGGGCAGGGTGAACAGCGGCGCCGGACGTGCCGGCGTCGGCATCGGTGTGCGTGCGTGCGTGGTCATGCGGCATCTCCCGTCGGCGGGAACTCCACGAGGGCGCTTCTCCTTCCACGCTCCGTCGGTTCGCGATCGACCACCACTTGGACAGTGACAACTAGTGAGAATCAGCCATAAGTGATGACAGATGGTGACTTTTCGCGGACTGTCCGGACTTCTCTGCCTTGCTTCGGTCCTGGACCTGGGTGCCCCGGGCGCGGTGATCCACACCTGCGGGGGTGGCGGGGCGGCGCCCGGTCAGTCCGGCGTCGTATGCCGGTGGCGCGCCCAGGCGGGCAGCACGAACCAGCACAGCAGGTACCAGGCGACGACCCCGCCCACCAGCCAGGGCACGACGGTGTTGTCGGTGGCGACCCGCAGGATGAGCAGGAGGGCGGCCGTCAGCGTGCCGAGCAGGAGGACGAGCCCCAGGAACATCAGCCGGGAGGCCCACACCACCGCATGCGGCTTGATCCTGCGGCCCGAGACGATGCGGTGGAACGACACCGGGCCGATCAGGGCGCCCGTCGCCGTCGATCCGAGGATCACGGTCACGACGTAGATCGTCCGGTCGGTGTCGCTCAGCTCCTCGAACCGCGGAGTGAAGGCGACCGTCAGGAGAAAGCCGAACAGGATCTGCACGCCGGTCTGGGCCACCCGCACTTCCTGGATCAGCTCGCTCCAGCGGCGGTCGGCGCGCTCGGTCTCGGTCTCGCGGCGGCCGTCGTCTCCGGGCTCGCTGTTCGACGCGTCCACATCACGAGTCTGCCCGCGAACCACCGGCCCGACAAACGGGAGGGCCGATGCTGATTCGAGTGGTCTCGGGCGGGCAGGCGGGTGCTGAGTGATCGTGGAACCGTGGAACCCACCCCATAGGGAGGCACCCCGTGCTGCTGGCGCACCCCGTCGTACTGGAAGACCTGCTGGAGCGCTACAAGGCCCTCGCCCTGCTCCGCGCCGATCAGGGAAGTGCCGAGAGCCGGCAGGCGTACGAGGACGTGGCGTACAGCCTGTGCCTGGCCACCGGCACCAGCGACGTGGACGCCGCCGTCGTCGCGGCGGGTCACCGGCTGCCGGGCGCCAGGACCCTGGACGACTCCCTGCTGGCGACCTGAACGCTGCTCACTTCCCGGCGCCGTGCCAGACGGTCGTGGCGTTGCAGAACTCGCGGATGCCGTGGCCCGAGAGCTCCCGTCCGTAGCCGGAGCGCTTGATGCCGCCGAAGGGCAGGCCGGGGTGGGAGGCGGTCATGCCGTTGAAGAACACCCCGCCCGCCTGGAGATCCCGTACGCACCGCTCGACGTCGGCGTCGTCACGGGTCCACACATTTGAACTCAGGCCGAACGGCGTGTCGTTGGCCAGTGCCACGGCTTCGTCGAGGTCCGCGACGCGGTAGAGCGTGGCCACCGGGCCGAACGCCTCCTCGCGGTGGATCCGCATCCGCGGGGTGATGTCCGCGAGGACGGTCGGCGCGTAGTACCAGCCTCGTTCCCGTTCCTTGGGGCGCTGTCCGCCGCACAGCGCGGTGGCGCCGTGGGCCAGCGCGTCCTCGACGAGCTCTTCCAGGTCGCTACGGCCCTGCTCGGTCGAGAGGGGACCGACATCGGTGTCCTCGTCCATCGGGTCGCCGACGGTCAGCTCCCGCATGCCGGCGACGAACCGGTCGCGGAAGGCGTCGTAGACGTCGGCGTGCACGATGAAGCGCTTGGCGGCGATACAGGACTGCCCGTTGTTCTGCACCCGGGCGGTCACCGCGGTCGTCGCGGCGCGCTCCACGTCGGCGCTCGGCAGTACCAAGTAGGGGTCGCTGCCGCCCAGTTCGAGGACGGTCTTCTTGATCTCGTCGCCCGCGGTGGACGCGACCGAGCGTCCCGCGGGCTCGCTGCCGGTGAGCGTCGCGGCGGCCACCCGCCCGTCACGCAGGACGTCCTCGACGGCGTCCGAGCCGATGAGCAGCGTCTGGAAACAGCCCTCAGGGAAGCCGGCGCGGGTGAAGAGGTCCTGGAGGTAGAGGGCGGTCCGCGGCACGTTCGACGCGTGCTTGAGCAGGGCGACATTGCCCGCCATCAGGGCGGGGGCGGCGAAGCGCATGACCTGCCAGAGCGGGAAGTTCCACGGCATCACGGCCAGGACGACACCGAGCGGGCGGTAGCGGACCACCGCCCGCGAGGCGCCGGAGTCGGTCACGTCCTCCTGCGCGGGATGCTCGTCCGCGAGCAGCCCTTCGGCCCGCTCCGCGCACCAGCGCATAGCCTTGACGCACTTCGCCGCCTCGGCCCTGGCCGCCTTCACCGGCTTGCCCATCTCCGTGGTCATGGTGCGCGCGATGTCCGGAGTGTCCTCCTCCAGGAGATCGGCGGCGCGGTTGAGGAGCCGGGCGCGCTCGGCGAAGCCGGTGGTGCGATGGCGGGCGTACGCGCTCTCCGCCGTCGCGAGGCGGTCCTGGATCTCGGCGGCCGTGAGCGGCTCGAACGTCTGGAGCGTCTCCCCGGTGGACGGGTCGACCGTGGCGATGGGCATACGGTTCCTCCTCGGATCCTCGGTGCCCAGGTCCTGGTGCGGCATACGGTGCGGCCCCGGGAATTTCAGCCTAGGCGGAGGCCAAGGAAGGGGCATGCCGACCGCCTGGATGCCGCGCTCGTGGAACGTGGTCGACCCGATGGTGGCCGGTACCGTGCGGGCCCACAAGAAGGTGGTCCGGGGCGGGCGCCGAGGTGGGCGGGCCCGGGTGCCGGGCCCGCCCGGGGGTGCCGGGGGCCGCGTCAGCAGCTGAGGTTCGAGCCCGGTGTGGTGCCCAGGATCTGGGTGAAGGCCTTGTAGCGGTCGATGCGGCTCTGGACCTGGCCGGGGTTGCCGCCGTTGCACTCCAGGCTGCCGTTGATGGCGCGGATGGTCTCACCGAAGCCGGCGCCGTTGACCATGGCGTTGTGCGGGGTCATGGTGCCGGGGCCGTTCTGGGTGTTCCAGTACCAGAGGCCCGTCTGCCAGGCGATGGCCGGGTTCTGCTCGACCAGGTAGGGGTTGTTGAGCAGGTCGATGCCGAGCGCGTCGCCCGCGGCCTTGTAGTTGAAGTTCCAGCTGAGCTGGATCGGGCCGCGGCCGTAGTAGGCGGCCTGCCCCGCGGGACAGCCGTAGGGCTTGTTCCTGTCGCAGTAGTGCGGGTAGTTGGCCTCGTTCTGCTCGACCACGTGCACCAGGCCGCCCGTCTCGTGGCTGACGTTGGCGAGGAACGCCGCCGCCTCCTGCCGCTTGACCGTGTCGCTGCCGGTGTTGGCGAAGGCCGGGTAGGACTTGAGCGCGTCGGTCAGACCCTTGTACGTGTAGAACGAGTTCCGGCTCGGGAACATCTGGTTGAACTGGGCCTCGCTGACGACGAAGCCGGACGGGTCGGGGTTGCCCGGGTCCGTACCGCCGCCGCACGAGCCCTGGTCCGCCCAGACGTCGGCGCGGCCCGGCGTCTCGTTCTGGGTCCACCACTTGGCCGTCCAGTTGTGGCCGTTGTGCGAGGCCGACTTGCCGCCCGTGTAGACCGACGAGGAGTTCCACGGCGCGGCGCACTCGGCCGCGGACGCCGAGACGGCGGCCGGGCCCAGGACGATCATCGCGCCGAGTGCGGCGAGCGCTGCCGCGAAGCTGGTGATGCGTCTGATCATGCCAACTCTCCTTATGGGCGGCGCGGTTGCGGGGGTCGCGCCGCCATGGGGTGTCCGCGACTCAAGCGAAATGGTCTGGACCTGTCAAGGTCTAGACCAGAGGGGAAAGGTAAAACCTGCAACGGTCCAGCGGCGGTCCAGCGCACTTCCTTGCGCACTTCGATCGTTCGGCCTTGATCGTTTGACAGCTGAAACATGGGATGTTCCCATGTCCATATACATGGGATGTTCCCATGTGTGGCGCCCTGATCTTCCAGAAGCGCTCCCGAGAGAGAAGGTGCCGCCCGATGCCGCTGCGCAGTGCCGCCCGGACCAACCTCGTCGACCTCGTCATCGCCCAGATGGAGAGCCTCATCACCGACGGCGAGTGGCAGGTCGGCGAGAAGATCCCGGCCGAGCCGCTGCTCGTGGAGCAGCTCGCCGTGGGCCGCAACACCGTGCGGGAGGCGGTCCGCGCCCTCGTGCACACCGGCATGCTCGAACCCCGCCAGGGCGACGGCACGTACGTGCGGGCCGACAGCGACTTCGGCGCGGCCGTGCAGCGCCGACTGCGCAGGGCGGGCGTCCTGGAGGCGTACGAAGTCCGCGCCTGCCTGGAGCGGGACGCCGCCCGGTACGCCGCGGAGCGCCGGACAAGTGAGGACCTCGCGACCCTGCGGGCCGCCCTCGCCGAGCGCGACGCGGCGTGGCGGAGCGGGAACACGGCCGCCTTCGTCGACGCGGACATGGCCTTCCACCGCACCGTCGCCGACGCGGCGCACAACAGCGTCCTCGCCGAGCTGTACGGACACCTCAGCGACGCCCTGCGCTCCACGGTGCAGTCAGTGATCGGCGCGCCCGTCCCCGACTCCGTCCGGCACCAGTTCGCGGCGCACGAGGCGATCGTCGACGCCATCGAGGCGCGCGACGCCGCAGCCGCGGAGGCCGCGGTGCTCGCCCACATCGGCGAGGGCATGGCCGCACTGCGCGAGCAGCCGCTGGACGGCTCCGACGACGACGCGGGCGAAACGGGCGCCGTACCCGGGATGTAGGCGTAACCGCACAGGAGAAGCGAGTGGGGGCCGCACATGTGGAGCAAGCGGGGGCCGCACATGAGAAGCAAGCAGAACGACAGCCGAAAGCAGCAGCACATGAGTGAGACAGCAGTGCCGGCCACCGGCGAGGCCGCACACGACCGCACCGCCACCGACCCCGAGCCCCCGGCGCCGCCCGCCCCGACCGCCGGGCGCCGCGCCCTCTACCTCGCCCTCGGCGTCGTACTCCTCGCGCTCAACCTCCGCCCCGCCCTCGTCGCCGTCTCCCCGCTCGCCGACACGATCCGCGACGACAGCGGCATGTCGGCCGCCGCGACGAGCCTCCTCACCGCGCTCCCGCTGCTCTGCTTCGGCCTCCTCGCGCCCGTCGCGCCACGGCTCGGCCGTCGCCTCGGCATGGAGCGTGCGCTGCTCGCCACGATGGTGCTGATCTGCGCGGGCACCGCCCTGCGCCTGGCCGACTCGGTGGTCGCGCTCTTCGCGGGCACCGTCGTCATCGGCGCGGGCATAGCCGTCGCCAACGTCCTGCTGCCCGGCCTGATCAAGCGCGACTTCCCCGCGAAGGCAGGCCTGATGACCGGCCTGTACTCGATGTCGCTGTTCGGCGGCGCCGCGCTCGCCGCCGGGGTCACCCTGCCCGTGCAGCAGGCCAGCGGCATGAACTGGCGGACCACGCTGGCCTGTTGGGGTGCCCTCGCCGTCATCGCCCTGTTCGTGTGGCTGCCGCAGACCCGGTCGCGCACGCGGGTGAGCGCGGCGGCGGCACGGCAGGCCGCCCATCCCGTACGCGGCCTCTGGCGCTCCCCGCTGGCCTGGCAGGTCACCGCGTACATGGGCCTGCAGTCCCTCAACTACTACGCGGCCGCCGCATGGTTGCCCACGGTCTTCCAGGATGCGGGGATGGGTGCCGGGGACGCCGGATGGATGCTCTCCTTCTCCTCGCTGCTCGGCATCGCGGGCTCCTTCCTCGCCCCGGTGATCGTCGGCCGGCGGCTGCGCGCGGGCACTCTCGCCGCGCTCGGCGCCGTGCTCTGCGCGCTCGGCTTCGGCGGCCTGCTCGCCGCGCCCGTCGGCGGCGCCTATCTGTGGATGACGCTGCTCGGCCTCGGCCAGGGCGCGGCCATCAGCCTGGCGCTGCTGTTCATCGTGCAGCGGGCCCCCGACGCCCGGCACGCGGCGCAGCTCTCCAGCATGGCCCAGTGCTTCGGCTACATCCTCGCGGCCACCGGGCCGACGCTCCTGGGCGCCGTCCACGACGTCGCGCACAGCTGGACCGTGCCGCTCGTCCTGCTGCTCGTCCTGCTCGTGCCGCAGGTCGTGGCGGGATTCGGCGCCGCTCGTGACCGGCACGTGGCGGGCATCGGCTGACGCCGGGTCGGGCAGGATGCATCCGGTGCGGTTCTCCACGGCGCACCGTCTCGGATCGAGAAGGGTGCAGCGATGACGGATTCGGACGGGCAGTTCGCGGTCTCACGGGCGACGCTCGACGACTGGCGAGTGGTGACGGGCTGGGCGGCGGACGAGGGCTGGAACCCCGGTCTCGGCGACGCCCCCTCGTTCTTCGCGCAGGACCCCGACGGGTTCTTCCTCGGCCGGATCGACGACGAACCGGTCTCCGCGATCTCCGTGGTCAACTACGGGGACAGCTACGCCTTCCTCGGCTTCTACCTGGTCCGCCCCGACCAGCGGGGCCGCGGTCTCGGCCTCGCCACCTGGCGGGTGGGCCTCGCCCACGCCGAGGGCCGGACCGTGGGCCTGGACGGCGTCCCAGCCCAGCAGGGCAACTACCGGCGCTCCGGCTTCGAACTCGCCCACGGCACCCTGCGCTACATCGGCCCGCTGCCCGCGGTCGACGTGCCCGACCGGCACGTACGCCCCGTCGAGGCGGCGGGCCTGCGGGCGCTCCTGGCGTACGACAGCGCATGCCTGCCCGCGGACCGGCGCCGCTTCCTGGAGTCCTGGCTCGCCGCTCCGGGCCACCGCGCCCTCGCCCGCGTCGTCGACGGCAGACTGACCGGATACGGAGTGCTCCGCCCCGGCCGCGACGCCCGGCGCGTCGGGCCGCTGTTCGCGGACACCCGCGCCGACGCCGAGGCCCTCCTGGACGCACTCGCCGCCGAGGCGGACGGCGACCTCGTCGCGATGGACGTGCCCGAGACCAACCGGGAGGCGGTGGCGGTGGCGGAGGCGCGCGGCATGAAGCCCACGTTCGACACGGCCCGCATGTACACCGGCCCGATCCGCGCCTACGCCCAGGAGCGGGTCTTCGGCGTCACCTCGCTCGAACTCGGCTAGGAGGCTGGAAGGCTGGAAGGCTGGGGGAGCGCGATGTCCCGTGACCCCATGCCGCGAACGCGGGCCCGCACAGCAGCCAACACCACACGCGGCAGTACAACTGATACGTCAGCGTGTCCTGGCGCGGGCTGCGCGGCAAACAGGAGCGCGAAGGCCCCCGCGACGCCGGTGCGCGCCCCTGTGGTGCCGTCAACCGCGCAAGGTGTCGATGAGGGCCGCGGTCTCCATCGCCCCGCCGCCCGCCGCGACATGGCGCCGCATCAGGGCGAAGACCGGAGCAAGCAGCTCGGCGCTCACGCCGTACTGCTCGGCCGTGCCGGTGAAGGTCGGGATGCCCGCGGCCTGCATCCCCAGGCTGGAGACCACGCCGGTGGTGTAGTCGCCGCTCTCCAGGCGCGCCGCCGTGTCGTGCACCATGCCGCTCATCGCGCCCAGCCAGCCCGCGAGCAGCGGCGCGAACTCGGTGGGCTTGATGTCCTGTTCGCCGCGGATCAGGGCGAACGCGTGGGTGACGCCCGCGAACATGCCGTACATGCCGCTCAGCAGGGCGATGTCGTGCAGGGCGGCGAAACCGGCGTCCGTACCGACGAAGTTGGTGCCGAGCGGGACGGCGAGGGCGTCCCGATGCGCGTCGAACAGGTCGCGGGAGCCGCTGTAGAAGACGTAGCCGCCCGCCTCCGGGACGCCGACCATCGGCGGAACGGCCATGATGCCGCCGTCGAGGAAGCGTGCGCCGCGTTCGGCCGCCCACTTGGCGCGGGCCCGCGCCGACTCGGGGGTGCCGGTGGTCAGGTCGACCAGGTCCTTGCCCGTGAGATCGACGCCGTCGAGCGCCGAGGTGACCGAGGCGTCGTCGAGCAGGACCGTCACGACCAGCGGGCCGGCCGCGACGGCTTCGGCGACGCTCGACGCGACCCTCGCACCTTCCTCCGCGAGGGCGGCGGCGCGGGTCGGCGTGCGGTTCCACACCGTCACCTCGTAACCGGCGGCGAGCCAGGCGCGGGCGAGCGCGCCGCCCATCGCGCCGAGCCCGAGGAGCGTGATTTTCCGGTCTTCTCCGTCCTTGATATCAGTGTTGTTCTTGCTGGTCAGGGCGTTGTTCGTCAGGTTCTCCGTCATGTCGGCAACCCTCGCCCCGCGGGATCGGACCCACAAGTACGCACTGTGAAGTCACTGGTTACCGAGAGGGAAGCATCCAGGTCCTCGCGGTGTTGGAAGGATGGAATTTTCCGTACGGGGAGGGTGTGGGGACGTTGGCGAGTGAGCGGATGCGGCCGGGGCGCTATCACTGCGGGGTCGACGCCGCGCTCGGCGTGATCGGCGGCAAGTGGAAGGTGGTGCTGATCTGGGCGCTCGCCGAGCACCCCGGCATCCGGTTCGGGGAGCTGCAACGGCAGGTCCCGGGCATCAGCGTCAAGGTCCTCGCCTCCCATCTGCGGGAGTTGGAGGAGGACGGCATCGTGCGGCGCGTCGCGTACGACGAGGTGCCGCCCCGCGTCGAGTACTCGCTCACCGACGCCGGTGTCCGCCTCAACGCGGCGCTCACCTCGCTCGGTTCCTGGGGCAGCGACCACATCCTCGGCGGCGGCCACGGCCCAAAGGCGGAGTACGCCGCGGCTGCTACGACCTCGACGTCACCCTAGGACCTCCCCCTGGGCTCCCTTCTCCCAGCTGCCCGGTGGACCCATTCTTCTTCGGCTGGCACATCACCCGGTCCACGAGGCTGCTGATGGCCTGCTGGGTGTGCTTGTCACCGTCGCCGGTGGCGAGCACCACGGCGGTGCGGGTCGCGTCCGGGGAGACACCCACCCAGGTGCGGTAGCCGGAGACGCCGCCCGGGTGGGTGAAGTAGCTGCCGCCGCAGGACAACGGGAACTTGCCGAGCCCGAGTCCGTACTCCGCGCCCAGCTGCGGCGCGGGCACCGTGGTCGTCATCTCGTCGAGCTGCGCCGGTCCGAGCAGCCGACCGCCGAGCAGGGCGGTGTAGAAGCGGCCCAGGTCGTGAGAGGTGCTGATGATGGACCCGGAGGCGTCGACCGCGCTCGGGTTGAACCTCGTGACGTCGACGGTCGTGTCGGTGCCGAACGCGCTGTAGCCGTGGGCGTGCGGGCCGGGGATGAACGGGGCGGTGCCCGGCGCACTGGTGTCCGCCAGACCCAGCGGGCCGATGATGCGGGCCTCCACCTCCTTCGCCCAACTCCTGCCGGTGACCTTCTTGATGATCATTCCGGCCAGGATGTAGTTGGTGTTGGAGTACGACCAGGCGGGCGCGTCGTCGGGCGTGGGGTGCCGCATCGCCAGCGCCACCAGCTCCTCGGGGGCGTAGGTGCGGAACCGTTCGGCCCGGTAGCCCGCGGCGCTGTTGAGCGCGGGGACGTCGCCCAGCACGTCGGGGATGCCGCTGGTGTGCTGCAGCAGCTGCCGGACGGTGATCGACCTGCCGTCGTGCCCCTCGCCCCGGACCACTCCGGGCAGCCAGTGCTCGACGGTGTCGTCCAGGGACATCTCACCCTCGGCCACGAGCTGCAGCACGACGGTGGCCGTGAAGGTCTTGGTGGCGCTGCCTGTACGGAACTTTCCGCCCCACGGCACCGGCTTTCCGGTGCCCAGTTCGGCCCTCCCGGCACGTGCCCTGCCCCGCGCCTGCGGAGACCGCACCTCGGCGAGCACCCCAGCGGCCCCCGTGCGGTGAATCGCGTCCACTTCCTGCTGGAGCGGGTCGGCCGGTCTCGGCTCCGCCGACGCCGTCGCGGGCCCGGCCGATGCGGCCAGGAGGGCCGCGGCGAGGCCGATCGGCACGAGCAGCCCGTGCCGGCGTCTACCGGATAGATGCATGGTGGTCCCCAGTTCTGTGCGGGTCGCCTGTGGGTCGGCGTCCATCCCAGCAGCGGAGGGCGGACCGTCCCATCCGGCTTTCCCCCGGTCGGGGCGAGGGTCACCCTCAGGCGCGACCTGTGGTCAACCCCCGTACAGGAGTGGGAAATTGGGTGTACGCACGTCGTACGCCGCAGGGTGCGAGCGGCGACGCGCGGGGTGAAAACGCAGCCCGAGCCTTGACCTCAAGTTTGGTTGAGGTCCTAACGTTATCCACATGAGCATGGAAACGACGGCATGGACGCAGATGTACAGCGTCATGCATGCCCAGCAGGACCAACGCCCCTTCGCCCGCGCCACACTGCGCCGCATCGGCGTCTTCGCACGGCCCCACCGCCGACGCATCTGGCAGTTCGTGCTGCTGAGCGTCGTCACCGCACTGCTCGCCGTGGCGACACCGGTCCTCGCCGGGTACGTCGTCACCGCGATCGTATCGGGCGACGACTCCTCGACCGTCGTGCGCTACGCCCTGCTCATCGCGGCCATCGCCCTCGCCGAGGCCGGACTGGGACTGGTGAGCCGCTGGCTGTCGGCGAACCTCGGCGAAGGGCTCATCCTCGATCTGCGCACCGCCGTCTTCGACCACGTACAGCGCATGCCCGTCGCCTTCTTCACCCGTACCCGCACGGGAGCACTGGTCAGCCGCCTCAACAACGACGTGGTGGGCGCACAGCGGGCGTTCAGCAACACGCTGTCCGGTGTCGTCGGCAACATCGTCACGCTGCTGCTGACCCTCGTCGTCATGATGACCCTCTCCTGGCAGATCACGCTCCTCGCACTGGTACTGCTGCCGATCTTCATCGTCCCGGCCCGCCGGATGGGCTCACGGATGGCCCGGCTCCAGCGCGAGGCCGCGCACCACAACGCCGCCATGGGCACCCGGATGACCGAACGCTTCTCGGCGCCCGGCGCCACCCTCATCAAGCTCTTCGGCAGGCCCGGCGCCGAGTCCGCGGAGTTCGCCGAGCGCGCCCACCGGGTGCGGGACATCGGCGTACGCACCGCCATGGCGCAGTCCGCGTTCATCACCGCGCTCACCCTGGTCTCGGCCCTCGCGCTCGCCCTCGTGTACGGCCTCGGCGGGTACTTCGCGCTCGAAGGCACCCTGAAGGCGGGAGCCGTCGTCTCGCTCGCGCTGCTGCTCACCCGCCTGTACGCGCCGCTCACCTCGTTGGCCGGCGCCCGCGTCGAGGTCATGAGCGCACTCGTCAGCTTCGAGCGGGTCTTCGAGGTGCTCGACCTGAAGCCGCTCATCGACGAGAAGGAAGACGCGGTACCGGTACCCGAAGGGCCCGTCGCCGTCGAGTTCGACAACGTACGGTTCGCCTACCCCTCCGCCGACAAGGTCTCCCTCGCCTCCCTCGAAGAGGTCGCCACGCTCGACACCCGCGGCGGCGACGAGGTGCTGCACGGGCTGTCCTTCCGCGCCGAGCCCGGCCAGACCGTCGCGCTCGTCGGATCCTCCGGAGCGGGCAAGTCGACCATCGCGCAACTGCTCCCGCGCCTGTACGACACCGACGAAGGCACCGTAAGGATCGGCGGCGTCGACGTACGGGACCTGTCCGCCGCGTCCATGCGGGCCACCCTGGGCATGGTCACGCAGGACGGCCACCTCTTCCACGAGTCCGTCCGCGCCAACCTGCTCCTCGCCCGGCCCGGCGCGAGCGAGGACGAGCTGTGGGACGTCCTGCGGCGGGCCCGCCTCGAAGACCTCGTACGCTCCCTGCCCGACGGCCTGGACACCGTGGTCGGCGAGCGCGGCTACCGCCTCTCCGGCGGTGAGCGCCAGCGGATGACCATCGCGCGACTGCTCCTCGCCGGACAGCGGGTCGTCATCCTCGACGAGGCGACGGCCCACCTCGACAACACCTCCGAAGCCGCCGTACAGGAAGCGCTGAGCGAGGCGCTCGAAGGCCGCACCGCCATCGTGATCGCCCACCGGCTCTCCACGGTGCGCTCCGCCGACCAGATCCTCGTCATCGAGGCGGGACAGATCGTGGAACGCGGCACGCACGACGAACTCCTCGCCCTCAGCGGACGGTACGCGGAGCTGTACCGGACCCAGTTCGCCAAGGGGACGGAGCCGGTGGACGCGCCGGAGGTCGTGGAGGCGGCCTAGGGCCTCTCCTTGAACCCCTCCATGAACCCCTCCAATCGTCCACCAGGAGTTCATCGGTTCCCCACCATCGTCACGTTCTCCCGTGAGAGAAACCCTCCATGTGCGATGACGAGTTGATACCGCCGAGCGCGGATCTGACCGAGGACCAGTGGCTGAAGGCCGATCCGGCCCTGGCCGAAGGGCCGGTGGGGGAGCGGGTCCGGGAGATGCGGGCACCGCGGCGGCGGACCGTGCTGGGCGGTGTGGTGGCGGGAGCGGCCGCCCTGACCGTGCTGCCGGGCGGGGCACCGGCCCCCGCGGCCGCCGCGGCCCGCACCGGCAAGTTCCCCCTGCCGACCGCCCCCAACCGGTCCGGGGAGTACGCGGTGCTGCTCACCGGCGACGCCGGTACGGGCGAGGAAGCACAGCACGCGGTGGCCGCCGCCGCCCGCGAGGTGTGCCGCGCCGAAGGCATCGGCCTCGCGGTCGGCCTCGGCGACAACATCTACGAGAACGGCCCCGAGTCCGCCGACGACTCGGAGTTCCGCACCAAGTTCGAGGATCCCAACTCCGGTGTCGACATCCCCTGGCTGATGGTCCTCGGCAACCACGACTGCTCCGGGCTGATACCGGGCAGCGGCGGCGACCCCTCGCGCGGCGACCGCGAGGTCGCCTACGCCGCGTACTCCCCCCGCTGGTACATGCCGAGCCGCTACTACAACGTGGCACTGCCCGCCGCGGCCGGCAGCGACCCGCTGGTGGAGTTCTTCGCCCTCGACACGAACCCCGTCGCGTCGTACGTCACCCAACTCGACCCGCGCTACCGGTGGAACGGCCCCTACATGCGCGAGCAGCGCGCGTGGCTGGACGGCGCCCTCACCGCGTCGCGGGCCCGCTGGAAGATCGTGCTCGGCCATCACCCGTACCTGAACAACGGCGAGCACGGCAGCGCGGGGTCGTACGACGGCTTCGTGATCGGCCACTACACCTCTGGCATCCACCTCAAGGAGCTGTACGAGGAGGTGGTGTGCGGGCGGGCCGACGTGATCCTGTCCGGCCACGACCACACCCTGCAGATCCTGGAGCCCACGGCCCGCACCGGCGGCACCCGGCAGATCGTGTGCGGCGCCGCGGCCAAGTCCGGCGACGGCAAGGCCCACTTCGACCACCCGTCGACCTGGCAGAACTTCTCCGACCACGGCTTCATGGTGCTGAAGGTGTCCGAGCGGGCGATGACGGTCGAGGCCTACACGGTCGACGTCGCCACACGCACGGCCCGCCTCGCACACCGCACGCGCACCCGTTCTCCCCTGCGCAGCGGGTCCGGCGCGTCGCGCTGACCCGCCCGCCGGGGCCGCGGCCCGGCAGCGGACCGAAGTGGCGGCCGCCGGTGTGCTGGCCGATGCTGTGACTGTGGCGGGCGGTCGGGCGTGCAGCCGGTACGTCAGCGAACGACAGCGCGTCGACGTCGTCGAGTACGTACAGGAGGCCCGTGTGATCACCACGCCCCCCGAGCTGCCCGAACACCGTCAGTCGCTCGGCGCCCCGGAGCGGCGGACCGCGGAGCTGTTCGCCCGCTTCGTCGAGCAGGAGGCGGCCGACGTGCCGCTGCCCGGCCGGTCGACGGCGCGCCGGTTCGCCGCTCTCACCGCACTCGGGCGGCGTGACCTGTCGCTGGCGCGGCTCGCCGAGGGGCACCTGGACGCGGCGGCGATCCGCCACGAAGTGGAGGGTTCGGAGCCCGGCCCGGGGGAGCGGTGGGGGGTATGGGCGGCGCGTCCGCCGGGCCCCGGCGTGCACGCGGCCCGGACCGGCCGGGGCTGGAAGCTCAGCGGCCTCAAGCCGTACTGCTCCGGCGCCCGTGCCTGCACGCACGCCCTGGTGAGCGCAGACGCGGACGACGGCTACCGGCTCTTCGCGGTGGCGCTCGCGCACCCCGGCGTGACCCCGGTGCAGGGCACCTGGCCCGCGATCGGCATGGCCGGCAGCGACAGCCTTGACGTGTCCTTCGCCGACGTGCCCGCGCGTGCCGTCGGCGAGGTGGACGCCTATCTGGACCGGCCCGGTTTCCTGCACGGCGGCGTCGGCGTCGCCGCCTGCTGGCTCGGCGGTGCCCACGCGGTCGCCGCACCGCTGTACGAGCGAGCCGCGACCGGACGCCTCAACGATCACGCGGCTGCCCACCTGGGCACCGTCGACCTGCTGCTGCACACCGCGGACACCCTGCTGCGACAGGCGGGCGAGGCCATCGACGCCGACCCCCTCGACGGGCGCGGTGCGGCACGGGTGCGCGGCCTGCGCGTACGGGCACTGGTCGAGAAGGTCTGCACGGAGGTCCTCGACCACGTGGGGCGGGCCACGGGAGCCGGACCGCTGTGCCACGACGAGGAGCACGCCCGCGCGGTGGCGGATCTGACGGTCTACGTACGCCAGCACCACGCGGAGGCGAACCTCGCCGAACTCGGCCGCCTGGCCATCGCGGAGACCGCGGAGACCGCGGAGACCGCGGGAGCCGCGCGATGAGCACGCCGCGGACCGCTGGCCGTGCGCGTACGAAGAGCGGTGCGCGCACGAAGAGCCGTGCGCGGACGAGACGGGCCGCCGCCGCGGCAATTGACGCACGGGGCACCGACGAGACGGTGTGGCGGGCAGCGCGCCTGCCGGAGCGGCTGCCGCGCCTCGGCCTTCCTGCGGGGCCGGTCGTGGTCGTGGCGGCCCACCCCGACGACGAGGTCCTGGGGTTCGGCGGCACCATCGCCGCCCTGCTCGCCACCGGCGTCGAGGTCCACACCGTGTGCCTGACCGACGGGGAGGCCTCCCACGGCCCCGCATCGGCTTGTGCACAGGCCGAGTTGGCGGCGCGGCGCCGCGGTGAACTCGCCGCGGCCCTCGGCGAACTCGGACCGCTGCCCGATCCGGTGTACGCCGCACTGCCCGACACCTCCCTCGACGCGTACGAGGACGACGTGGCGGCGCTGACCCGCGAGGTCCTCGACACGGTCGGGGCGGCCGTGTGCGTGGCGCCGTGGGAGGGCGACCTGCACAGCGATCACGAGGCCGCGGGCCGGGCCGCGCGGCGCGCCTGTCTCCGTACATCGGTCCCGTTGTGGTCGTACCCGGTCTGGATGTGGCACTGGGCCGGCCCCCAGGACCCCCGCGTGCCGTGGCACCGCCTCGGCGTCCTGCCGCTCGGCGCCGCCGCGCTCGCCCGGAAGAAGGCGGCCCTCGCACGCTTCGCCAGCCAGCTGGAGCCCCGCGGACCCGGCATCGCCCCCGTACTGCCGCCGCAGGAGATCGCCCACCACACCCGAGCCTTCGAGACGGTGCTGCGATGAACACCCCCGTCGGCTACTTCGACGACCAGTACGCGCGGGCCGCCGACCCCTGGCACCTCGACGAGCGGTGGTACGACCGCCGCAAATACGCCCTGACCGTGGCGGCACTGCCCCGGCCCCGCTATACGCGGGCGTTTGAACCCGGCTGCTCGGTGGGCGTGCTGACCGAACTCCTCGCCGCCCGCTGCGACCGCCTCCTGTCCACCGACCGCAACGCGGCGGCCGTCGACACGGCCGCCCGGCGCACCACCGGCCAGAAGCATGTCGGCGTGCGGCAGATGACCGTGCCCGAGGAGTGGCCGGAGGAGCCCTTCGACCTCGTGGTGCTGTCCGAGCTCCTCTACTACTTCGACGCCGACACCCGTACCCGGCTGCTCGACCGCAGCGTGGCGAGCCTGACCGCGGGCGGCCACCTGGTCACCGTGCACTGGAACCACCCCGTCGCCGAACACACCTGCACGGGCCGGGACATCGCAGGCCACCTCGACACCCTGACCGGCCTGAGCCGACTCGCCCGCTACGACGACCCCGACTTCACCCTCACCGTCCACGAACACCGCTCGGACACGGGCCCGGCGCTCTCCCCGGCCCGCGCGGAAGGGCTTGCGTGATCCCCGCGGCCCTGGCCGTCGTGGTCCCCGCGCACAACGAGGAGCGCCGCATCGGGGCCTGCCTGCGCAGCGTGCACCGGGCCGCGGCGCGGGCCGCACCGCTCCCCGTACTGGTCGTGGTGGCGGCGGACGCCTGCACGGACGCCACCGCGACTCTCGCGGCCGACGGCGGGGCCGAGGTCGTGAAGACCCTAGGGCGCAACGTCGGAGCCGCGCGGGCGGCCGCCGCGGGCCGCGCGATGGAACTGCTCGCGGACACCGGCTCCGGCGTGTGGCTGGCCATGACGGACGCCGACAGCACCGTGCCCGAGAGCTGGCTCACCCACCAGGCCGCCCTGGCCCGCCACGGCCACGACGCGGTCCTCGGCACCATCCGGCTCGCCGAGACCTCGCCGAACTCCCTCGTAGCGGCGCGGCACGACGCCGACTACTTCCGCACCCGGCCCCCGGCCGGCACGGGCACGGCGTGGGAACACCCGCACGTCCACGGCGCGAACATGGGTCTGTCGGCGGCGGCCTACCGGCAGGTGGGCGGCTTCGCCGCGCTGCCCACCGGCGAGGACCGCGACCTCGTACGACGACTGATGGCGAGCGGCCACCGCATCGCCCGCACCGACCGTCACCCCGTCCACACCGCGGCCCGCCTGCGCGGCCGGGCCCCCGGCGGCCTCGCCGACCTGCTCGCCGCGACCCGTTAGCCCGCCAGCCCTCAAGGACGCCGTATGGCGTCGGCGCCCACGTCGCCGTCGACGAGTTGGCGGCACAGCTGGATCAGGCCGATCCGGTGGGAGCGGGCATGGCGGCGCACGGCGTCGAAAGCGGTGTCCACGTCCGTGTTCCAGCGTTCGGCGAGGATGCCCTTGGCCTGCTCGATGACGACGCGGCTGGTCAGAGCCGCGTGCATCTGGGCACGTCGCTGGTTGGCGTGGGCGACCGTGCGGTGCTGCAGGATGGCGATGGTCGCCACGTCCGCCAGGGCCTGCGCCACCCGCGCGTCGGCGGCGGAGAGGTCCTGCGGGCGGGTGTCGAAGAGGTTCAGCGCGCCGATGACTTCCTCGCGAAGGCGCATGGGCAGTGCGTGGGTCGCGCGGAAACCGGCCTGGCGCGCCCGCGCCGCGAAGACCGGGAAAGGCGCGGTCTGCTCGGGCGAGGTCAGGTCGATGTTCAGCCGCACCGTGCCGCTGCGATGGCACTCCACGCAGGGGCCCTGGTCGTGCTGGAGAGCGAAGAGTTCAAGCAGTCTCGTGTGCTCGTCGGAGGCGGCGATCAACTGGAGTGTGCCGCCGGGGTCTTCGAGCATGACACCGACCGCCGACACATCGAGCAGCTCGGTGCAGCGATCGCACAGCTTGTGCAGGAAGTCGATCAGGTCGAAGTCGTCGACGAGCGTGTCGACCGCGTCGATGACGGCCGCCAGCAGGCGTTCTTCTCGAGTCATGGCCAATCAGTCCCTCTGCCGGCCATACACGCCCGGCTCGTCTTCATCGTCTTGGCGAAAATGCACCCGCCGTGCCACCACGTCCTCGGCGACCTCGACCACAGGGCGGCCGTGCCGGAAGGCGTGGGCACGCAGCCGGACCAGCGCTTCGGCCAGGGATACGTCGGCCTGCACACTGATCATCCCGGCGGCCTGGTGCACGGCGGCCCGGTAGAAGTGCGAGCCGTTCTCCCCGGCCGTGAACGCGTCCCACTGCTCACTGTCCCGGACCAGCGCGGCGGTCAGGGCGTGCGTGACGAGTAACGCGTCGTCCGACGGCCGCTCCTGAGGCGGGCCGGTCCTGGCACGCTGCAACGTCATGGCGCCCAGGCACGCACTGCCCGCCCGCAACGGAAGGCAGAACACCGCACCGATTCCCAGCGCCAGAGCCTCGGGCAGCAGGGCCGGCCACCGGTCCTCCGGCTCCCGCGCCAGATCGGGCGCGGCGACCGCCCGGCCCGAGGCGGCGACCTCCGGTCCAGGCCCCTGCCCCAGCGTGAACTGCAGGTCCTCCAGGTATGTGCTGACGCCCTCGGAGGCCCACAGCAGCTCGTTGAACCGGCCGCCGACCGTCACGGACACCGCCACACCGTCGAAGCCCAGCGCATGGGCGCACCGCGCCGCATCGGCCCCGACCAGACCTCCGCTGCCGGGTGCCGGGCGCAGGCTCCCCAGTACGGCGGCAAGGTCGCCCCTCATGGTCACGATCACCCACCCCCCGCCTGGCCGAACCCATGTCGTCCTGCCTGGCCGAACCCGTCCGGGAAACGGCTGCGCAAGTCTATGGCGCCGGAGCCCCGCTTTCCGTACAGGCAGCGCTGCCGGGCGGCGCGGGCATAGGGTGGGACCGCAGGCTGCCCGCTTTCAGCAGATGATTTCGTCTCGCACGGCAACCCTGACAACGGCAACCCTGACATTGGCTTCCGATCTTGGGCAGTATCGGCGGTGAGTGCCAAAGATCGGAAACAAGGCCATGTGCACCGTCCTGGGCGCCCTCTCGCTGCCCGCGCCCCGCGCCCGGATCCTGTGACCGCCCACCGGGCGATGGCCGCGGAGCTTGCCGCCCTCCACCTGGACCACCCCGACCCCGCGAGCAGCCTGACCCGGGCGTGCCGGGCCGCCCTCGGGCCCTCCTGGTCGGCCGGACTGACGCTGGCGGCGGACGCCGCGCTGGCGCAGCGCGTCTCCCTGGCCGCCGACGGGCCGTTGGCCTCCCAAGGGGAAGCCCTGCAGATCAACCTGGGCGAAGGCCCCTGCGTCGAGGCCCTCAGCCGCCGCAGGCCGGTGCTCGCCCCGGACCTCGACGACCACGACGCGACCGGCAACTGGCCCGTTTACGCGGCCGAAGCCCGCGCCCACGGCATCCGGGCCGCCTTCGCGCTCCCCGTCGCCGTTCCCCGGCACAGCAGCCCGCAGCCGGGGCTCGTACTGTCGCTCTACCGGGACCGGCCCGGCGTCCTTTCCGACGGAGACCTGCACACTGCCCGTGCCCACGCGGACGCCGCCGAACTGCTGCTCCTCTCCGTCCCCGCTCCCGGTGAGGACGATGCCGCCGAGGCCTGGCTCCTGCCCGCCGACGCCGTCGTCCACCAGGCCACCGGCATGATCAGCTACCGGCACGGCCTCACCGCGGGTCAGGCCCTCGCGCTGCTGCGCGCCCACGCGCACACCCGTCATACCGATCTGGCCGAAGTCGCCCGTAATATCGTCCATGAGGGCCTGCGCCTGCCCGATCTGCCGCAGTTCCCCGAAAGCTGAGGCCGGGGGGGAACTGCCCTGGTCCGAGCGTTCGCGGGGCCGCTGTCGGACCACTGTCCGTGGCAAGCATGTGCGGGGCATGCGGTGGTGATTCCGGGGTAAGCGGATTGTTGAATGACGACGCTTCGGCAGTGAGGCGAACTGTATGAACCTGGCTGGGCAGAGTGAGGAGCAGGGACTCCTCGCGGGCCGCCCCATCGAGACGTCCGCGGCTTTCGACGGCAGCGAAGAGATCGCTGTCGCGCGCGGGATGGCTCGTGACTTTCTGGCATCGTTGCAGTCCCTGCACGGACTACCGGTGTCGGCGAGGGTGGTCGGCATGATTCAACTGGTGGTGAGCGAGCTGGTGACCAACGCCCGCAAATACGCTCCCGGGCCGTGCCTGCTGACCCTGGGGGTCGGTGAAGGGGCGGTCGAAGTGACCGTGTGGGACAGCAGCGCGACGATGCCGGTGGTCCTCGCCCCGGACGCGAGCCGGATCGGCCAGCACGGACTGGAGATCGTGACGGCGGTGTGCCGCAGTTTCGAGGTGCACCGCGAGCCCGTGGGCAAGCGCATCAAGGCCGCCGTGGTCCTGGCCGACGAGCCGGTGGGTGAGACGGCGGGGCAGCAGGTGGTGTGACCGGGCGGCGGCCGGCCACACGGTGACCTCGGACCCTGACCGCTTCCGCGGGCGGACGGGTGGCCTCACGCTGCCCGCGCCCCGTGGTGCGGGGCGGGCCGATTGGCCGGGCGGGGTCGGGGTACCGGTGTGAAACTGGGCGCTATGCCCACAAAGGGCGCCGCCGCACCTACGAAGACGTGCCGTGCGCGGTGTCGATGAGGAAAGCGAGGCCACCATGCCGGCTGGATCCAGCAACAAGCGTGAGCGTCAGTACGAGCACATCAAGGACAGCGCCGAGGACCGCGGGGCGTCCAAGGGCCGCGCCGAGGAGATCGCGGCGCGCACGGTCAACAAGGAGCGGGCCCGCTCCGGCGAGTCGAAGACCGCGAGCAGGACGTCGACGAAGGACCCGAAGTCGGCTTCCCAGCGCGGCGGGGAGCGCTCGCACAGCGGTGCTCAGGGTCCCACGAAGGACCAGCTCTACGAAGAGGCCAAGAAGAAGAACGTCGACGGCCGTTCCTCGATGAACAAGCAGCAGCTGAAGAAGGCGCTGGGGCGCTGAGCGGCCGGAGCTGACGCCCGCGCCCGACGCTCAGGACGCCGCGCGGTTGCCGATCGCCAACTCGACCTCGGCTCCTTCCGGAGTGAATTCCGGGGTGAACTCCCGCACGAGCCAAGCGCGTTCTTCGACAGCCCCGGCAGACGGCATCGGGCGCCCGGGAACAGGTGCGTGTGGCCGCACAGGGCAGGGACGGTGTCCGGCCCGGCGGGATCTGCGGCGGGCTGAGGCATGGGTGGGCTACGGGAGGGTCGGCGGCGTCCGGTCCCGCGCAGTCTGACGGCCGCGCCGCCCCGAGGCCACCCGGTCAGGGCCGCGTGGCCAGTGCGGTGAGGTAGTCGTCCAGAAGGTCCGTCTGTCGCTGCGGCGGGAACGCCGCAGGGTCGAACAGGGCCTGGACGACCAGGCCGAGCGCGAAGGACTCGGCACCGGCCGCGATGTCCGTGGGATCGCCGGCAGGCAGCTCGCCGAGCTCCTGGGCCGCGATCACCCGCTCGCGCATCCGGTCGCGGCCCTGGGCGTACTTGCGGGCGTAGTCGGCGCTCAGGGCGGGGTCGGACAGCGCGGTGTCCCAGGAGGAGACCCAGATCCGGTTGCTGTCGATGGCCTCGGGAGTCAGCGGCAGGATGTCCAGGAGCGCGTCCCTGAGGGCGGCAAGGCCCTTGCCCGACGTGCGGCGGGGGCGGGAGAGCGTGCGCTGTTCGAGCAGGTCGAGGGCGTACTCCACCAGGGCCCGCTTCGTGGGGAAGTAGTGCGTGAGCAGGCCGGTGGTCGCCCCCAGCTCGGCGGCGACGGCGCGCAGCGTCAGACCCGCGAAGCCGTGCGTGGCCATGACCTGCCAGACCGCCTCGGACACGTCGCGTCGGCGGGCTTCGTGATCTCCCTTGGTGCGTGGCATGCCGCCACGGTACATTGCCATAACACGTGTTATGCAAATAGGAGGCCCTCATGTTCTCGCTGTCGCTGCGCCATGGTGCTCGCCTTGCTCCGCTGGAGGTCTGGCATGCCGAGGAGTTCGCGGAGCACCTGGACCGGGCCCGCGAGCACATCCGCCCGTGGGTCGGCGCCGGGTTCGTCACCGACGACCTGGACGGCGCGCGGGCCACGCTCAAGCGCTACGCCGATCGCCAGGCCGACGACGGTGCCCGCCTGTACGGCATATGGCGGGACGGTGTCCTTGTCGGTGGCGTGATGTTCACGGACTTCGACGCCGCTGCCGGCTCGTGCGAGGTCGGCTGCTGGCTGGAGCCGTCCGCCGAGGGCCACGGTCTGATCACGCAGGCGTGCGGCGCGCTCCTTGACTGGGCGTTCGAGTCCCGTGGACTGCACCGCGCGGAGTGGCACTGCCGGGCCGACAACGACCGCAGCTCGGCGGTGGCCAAGCGGCTCGGCATGACGCTGGAGGGCGTACGGCGCGAGGCCTGGCCGTACGGGGGCGCGCGCCACGACAAGAAGGTCTGGGCGGTTCTCGCCCCCGAGCGGCGGGCGGTTTCAAACGACGTGGCCTGAGCACCGCTGTCAGTGATCGAGGTCGTACGAGTGACCTGACGAATGGCCTGTCGAGTGAGGGGAGCAGAGCATGTCCATGCCTACGTCCGTGCCCATGTCCATGGATGGCCGGTGCGCCGTGGTGACCGGTGCGGGGAGCGGGCTCGGGCGTGCCATCGCGCGGCGCCTGGCGGCCGACGGAGCGCACGTCGTGGTGGCCGGTGACAAGGAGGGGCCGCTGACGGAGACCGGGGGTCTGATCGCGGAGGAGGGCGGGGAGGCGGTCGCCATGCGGTGCGACGTCACCCGTGAGGAGGACGTGATCGCCCTGATGCGCCGGACGATGGACCGGTTCGGGCGTCTGGACGTATTGGTGAACAACGCGGGGGTCGAGTTCGCCAAGCGGGTGGAGGACACCACGGTCGGGGAGTGGGACCGGCTGATGGACGTCAACCTCAAGGGAGTGTTCCTCTGCGTCAAGCACGCGCTGCCCGGACTGCGCGGCGCGGGCAGCGGCGTCATCGTCAACGTCGCGTCCGAGCTCGCGCTGGTCGGATCGGAGGCGGTCGCGGCGTACTCGGCGTCCAAGGCCGGTGTGTTGCAGCTGACCCGGGCGCTGGCCGTCGACCATGCGGCCGACGGCATCCGGGTCAACACCCTCAGCCCCGGCGTGATCCTCACCGACCTGTTGCAGACGGCCCTGGACTCGACGGGTGACTCCGAGAAGCGGCGCAGGCAGTTCGAGGAACGTACTCTCCTTGGCCGCCTCGGCACCCCGGAAGAGGCAGCCGAGGCGGCACTGTTTCTGGCGTCGGACCGTTCCTCGTACATGACCGGCGCGAATCTCGTACTCGACGGGGGCTGGACCGCGCACTGACGCGGCCCTCTCCAGCCCCCCAAGGGTCCTGGATCAGCCGGTGGGCCCGCCGAACCAGCGGGAGAGGTGGGCGTCCAGGTCGCGCTGGTCGTCGCCGATCCAGGCGACGTGGCCGTCGGGCCGCAGCAGGACGCATGGGACGTCCAGCGCCGCGGTGGGATCCGCGAGGTGATCGACCCGGTCCGACCAGCCGCCGACGGTCAGTCGTTCGGTGCGGTCGAGGAGCAGTCCGCGGCCGCCGTGCAGCAGGTCGTAGAGGCGGCCCTGCTTCACGTCGATGTCGCGCAGGCGGCGGCCGAGCAGGTCGGGGCCTTCACCGAAGTCGTAGCGGATGCCGATCGCGGTGATCTTCTCGATCAGATGGCGGTTCACCTCGTCGAAGTCCATCAGTTCCGTGAGCAGCCTGCGCACGGCCCGCGGGCCCGGTTCGGTGGAGTGCAGTTCCATCTGGGCGCGCGTGTTGTCCAGCACGTCCTCGGCGACCGGGTGACGTTCGGCCTCATAGGTGTCGAGGAGGGTGTCCGGCGCCCAGCCGTTGATCTGGGCGGCCAGTTTCCAGCCGAGGTTGAACGCGTCCTGAACGCCCAGGTTGAGGCCCTGTCCGCCGGTGGGCGGATGGATGTGTGCCGCGTCGCCGGCCAGCAGCACCCGCCCGACCCGATACCGTTCGGCAAGCCGGGTGGCATCCCCGAAGCGGGACAACCAGCGCGGGGAGTGCACGCCGAAATCGGTTCCGGCGACGGCGCGCAGCTCCCGTCTGAAATCCTCCAGGGTGGGCGGCTCCGCGCGCTCGCTGACTCCCGCGGCGGGGACCACGACGCTGTAGGCCCCTTCGCCGAAGGGCCGGAGCCAGAATCGCCTGTTTGTCCTGCCGATTTCGGCCACCTTGGCGGCGACCTCCTCCCGCGGCACGCCCACTTTCATCTCGCCCATCAGCGTCTCGGTGTGCGAGGGCTCGCCGGGGAAGCCGACACCGAGCAGTTTCCGTACCGTGCTGCGCCCGCCGTCACAGCCGACGAGATAGCGCGACCGCAGCCGTTCGCCGTCGGCCAGCTCGACGGTCACGCCCTCGTCGTCCTGCTCGAAACCGGCCACGGCGCAGTCACGCCGGATCTGCGCACCCAGGTGAACCGCATGCCCTTCGAGCTGGTCGACGATGACCGGCTGCGGAATGCCCAGCAGATAGGCGTGCGCGGAGTCGAGGTCCTTGGGCGCGGGTTTGTCGATGGCGGCGAAGAATCCGGCGGCCGGACGCCGCCTTCCGTGTGCGAGAAGGCGATCCAGCAGTCCGCGCATGGCCATCAGCTCGAGGCTGCGCATGTGCAGGCCGACGATGCGGACGAACGACAGGGGCTCGGTCTCCTTTTCCAGGACGAGTACCCGTACGTCGTGCAGTCGCAGTTCGGCGGCCAGCATCGCGCCGGTCGGCCCGCACCCGGCGATGATCACGTCGTACCCGAGGGGTGCGTCCGGCGACGGAGCGGCGGTGAATCGCGGAGAGTCCACAGGTGTTGCCCTTCAGGAGTGCCTTGTGGTCGAGGCGCTCCCGGCGGACACCTACGTCAATCGCCGGCCGTGACGGGAAGGGGGAGCACCCACGTCGATGCAACGTTCATGGGTCTCACCTCCTCGGGCGGTGTCACGGTCGACCGCAAGCTATAAGCCCGGCCGTCGCCCCGTCCAACTCTTTTCGCCCGCGTTCTGCCCGCGTTCTGCCTGTGTTCGGCCTCTATTCGGCCTCTGTTCGGCCTGGGCGTGTCCGAAAGCCGGGTTTGTGCGGGGCCGTCCCTGCCGAGGAATGCCCCATGGCTGAGGACAATGCGGCGCGAGCCACCGATGTGGCCCGCGCGTACTACGACACCGATGACATCGATGCCTTCTACGCCCATACGTGGGGTGGCGAGGACATCCACGTCGGGGTGTACGCGGGCGAGGTGTACGCGGACGGGCAGGAGGGCATCGCCGCGGCCTCCGGGCGGACCGTCGCGCGGATGGCTGCGGCGGTGAGTGACGGGCTCGGCCCCGGCACGTCGGTCCTGGATCTGGGGTCCGGCTTCGGAGGCGCGGCCCGCAGACTCGCCGACCGGTTCGGTTGCCGCGTCGTGGCCCTGAACATCAGCGAGGTCCAGAACGCCCGGCACCGCGAACTCAACGCGCGGCGCGGCCTCGACGACCGGATCGAGGTGGTGTCGGGTTCCTTCCAGGACATCCCCGCGCCCGACGCGTCGTTCGAGGTCGTCTGGTCCCAGGAAGCCCTGTGCCACAGCGGTGACCGGGCCGGTGTGCTCCGGGAAGCACACCGGGTCCTCAAGCCCGGCGGCCACCTGGTGTTCACCGACGTCATGGCCGCCGAGGACGCCCCCGGCGACGCACTCCGGTCGGTCGCGGAGCGCCTGCGCCTCACCGACGTCGCCACGCCCGCCTTCTACGACGCACACCTGCGGTCACTCGGGTTCGCCGACGTCGGATTCGACGATCTCAGCGACCACATCGAGACGCACTACCACCACCTGACCGAGGCAGTCCGCACCCCGGCGCCGGGCCTGGTGAAGAGCGTCAGCGCCCCGTACATCGACCACCTGCGAACGAGCCTGCCGGAGATGGCCGCCGCCTGCCGAAACGGATACGTGAGGTGGGGCATCTTCCACGGCCGGCGCGCCTGACGCGCGAAGCAGGGACCTCAGGCGGGGAAGTTCATCAGTGCCACGGGTGCGCTGGTGGGTTCGGACGATCCTCCGGTGGGTTCCAGGGTGATGCCCATGCCGGTGGCCTGGTCGATGTGGCCGTCCAGCAGGAGGGAGTCCGTGCTCTTGCCGGGGTTCAGGAGCCCGGCCGGCCGCATGCTTCCGTCGTCGTCGAACCACAGTTGGTAGACCTTGCCCCGCGGGGGAGCGGGCAGCTCGGCCGCCAGGAAAACGGCCCGGTCGCGGCTTGCGGAGACGACGACGGTCGCGTTGCCGCCGCCGGACAGCTTGCCGGTGCGGGTCCTGGCGTCGGGGGCGGCCAGGACCGCGGCGACGTCGTCGGCCTGACGCTGCGTCCGCTGTGCCTGCTCGCGGGCGTTCTGGGCCTGCTGATGCTGCCAGACGGCGGTGCCGCCCAGGCCCGCCGCCGCAGCCAGGCAGGCCGCGAGCGCCCAGCGCGAGAGACGGTAGGACCGCTGTCGTACGTTGCCGGGGCCGGGGCCGGGGCCGGGGTCGGTCGTGGCGAGGGGGACTTCCTGGCGGACGGTGGTGATGCGGCGCAGGACCTCGTCCTTCATGCCCGGTCGGGGCGCGACCGCGGCGGCCTGCCCCAGACGGGCCGCGGTCGCGGTGAACTCGCGCACCTCCTGCGCGCAGGTGTCGCACCGCGTGAGGTGCTCCTCCACCGCCGCGCGCTCCTCGTCGTCCAGCGCGTCCACCGCGTAGGCACCCGTGAGGGTGTGCGGGTCGTCGATGATGCTCATGCGCTGACCCCCAGGCAGTCGCGAAGACGAATGAGTCCGTCCCTGAGGCGGGTCTTGATGGTTCCCAGCGGAAGAGCGAGAAGTTCGGCCACCTGCCGGTAGGTCAGGCCGCGGTAGTAGGCCAGGGTGACGGACTGCCGTTGGACTTCGGTCAGGGTGCGCAGGCAGCGGCGTACCTGTTCGTGTTCAAGGCGGGTCTCCACCTGTTCGCTGACCTCGTCGAAGTCCCGGTCGCGCGCGAGGAGTGCGGCTTTGCGGTCGCGGGCCGCGGAGGCTTCGACGGAGCGCACCCGGTCGATGGCCCGGCGGTGGGCGAGTGTGAGGATCCAGTTCCGTGCCGTTCCGAGGTCGTGCCGGTAGCGGGGTGCCGTGCGCCAGACTTCCAGCAGCACTTCCTGGGCCACTTCCTCGGACTGGGCGTGATCGCGCAGCACGGCACGGACGACCCCGAGCACGGGTCCGGCCACGGCGTCATAGATCCCGGAGAAGGCCTTCTGGTCGCCCTGGGCGACCCGGGCGACGAGCTCTTGAAGATCGGGTCCCGGAGTGGTCCATGACCCGATGTGCACGACTTCCTTCACGCAGCGGTCCTCCATGGAGCGGGCGTACGACGCTGGCTACTCCCATGATTCGGAGCGACGGCGGTGGCGGATTGGTCCACCTCGGGCCGAGCCCGGGATTCACACGGGCGCCCGCGGCCCGAGGGCAGAGCTGGACACGGCCGCGCCACCGGGCGACTGTCAGAGGAGGCGGCGTGCCCCGGACGGCGGTGCGGCAGAGCCCGTACGCGTGAATGACCAATCCGGACGCGGGGCGAGGACGGATTCCTGAGCATGGACGACGTGACACATCAGCCGCTCCGCGGCATCGGACGCCTCTCGCTCGGTGCCCTGAGCGGCCTGCTCGCCGGATACGCCGCCGTCGCGGTCGCCGAACTGGTCGCCGCCGCGGTACGGCCCGAGGCGGGGCCCGTCGTCGCGGTCGGCGGGGCGGCGATCGACCGGACACCGGCGTCGGTGAAGGACTGGGCCATCCGTCAGTTCGGCACCGACGACAAACTGATCCTGCAGCTGGGCATCCTCGGCGTGCTCGGGGTGCTCGCCCTGGTCCTGGGCATGGTCGCGGCCCGATGGCGGCTGATGGGTTCGAGCGGCGTTTTGGCCTTCGGGGCCGTCGGGGCGCTGGCCGCCGTCAGCCGTCCCGACTCGACGGGTTTCACCGACGCGCTGCCCTCCGTTCTCGGCGCGGTCGCCGGGGCCGTCCTGCTGCACTGGCTGATCGGTCGTCTGGACCGGACGATGTTTCCGGCGGCTCCGGCGGCTCCGGCGGCTCCAGCAGAGCCAGCGGTTTCGGCGGCCACCGCGGCCGAACCCGGCTGGGACCGGCGGGGATTCATCCTCGCGGCCACCGCCGCTGCCGCCGCGTCGACCGGTGCCGGTCTGGCCGGGCGGGCTCTGAACGGCTCGCAGGGCCAGAAGGCGGTCGCCTCACGCAACGCCGTGACGCTGCCCGCTCCCTCCTCGAAGGCCGCGCCCGTGCCACGCGGCACCGCGCTGAGGATCAACGGCATCAGCCCGTTCACCACCCCCAACGGCGACTTCTACCGCGTCGACACCGCCCTGGTCGTACCCAAGGTCGACGCCACCCGATGGCGGCTGCGCATCCACGGCCAGGGCGTCGAGCGCGAAGTGCGGCTTTCCTTCGACGACTTGCTCGGCATGCCGCTCATCGAGCGGGACATCACCCTGACCTGCGTGTCCAACGAGGTCGGCGGGCCCTACGCAGGCAACGCCCGCTGGATCGGCGTACGACTGGCCGATCTTCTGGAGCGGTGCGGGGTGAAGTCCCCCTCCAAGGGCGGGTCCGCGGATCAACTGGTGGCGCGCTCGGTGGACGGAATGACCATCGGCACCCCGGTGGAGGACGTCATGGACGGCCGCGACGCGATGCTCGCCCTCGGCATGAACGGGCAGCCGCTGCCCTTCGAGCACGGCTTTCCCGTCCGCATGGTGGTGCCCGGCCTGTACGGCTACGTCTCGGCCTGCAAATGGATCAAGGACATCGAACTCACCACCTTCGACGCCTACGACTCGTACTGGGTGAAGAGGGGCTGGGCCCAACGTGCCCCGGTCAAGACTCAGTCGCGCATCGACACCCTCAAGCCCTTCGGCCGCCCGAAGGCCGGCACGATCATGGTCGCCGGTGTGGCCTGGGCCCAGCACCGCGGTATCGACAAGGTCGAGGTACGCGTGGACGACGGGCCCTGGCAGGAGGCCGATCTCGCCGCCGAGGACACCCGTGACACCTGGCGCCAGTGGTCGTACCCCTGGCGGGCGACGAAGGGGAGCCACACAGTCACCGTCCGGGCCACGGACCGCACCGGCGAGACCCAGACGGACGAGCGCACCCGCACCATCCCCGACGGCGCCTCCGGCCGCCACTCCGTCGCGGTCACCGTCGACTGAACCGTGCCGCAGGGCCGTTTCACGCTGTCGCGTGATGGACCAATCCGTGGGGCGATCAGTTCCGGATTCCAGATGATGAGGGCAGCGGGCCCTCACGGAAACTGATCGTCGAGGGATTGCCATGCAGACTCGTATCCGCCGCGCAGCTGTCACCGTCGCCGCGGCCGCCCTGCTGCCGCTGGGGCTGACGGCCTGTTCTGACGGCGACTCAAAGGACAAGGCGTCCGACAGTGCATCGGAAACGGCCTCCAAGGGAGCCGACAAGGCGGGCCCGTCCCAGGACATGGGGAGCATGAGCGAGCCGTTCGGTCCGGCTTGTTCCACCGTGCCCAAGGACGGCAAGGGCAGCTTCGACGGCATGGCCGAGGATCCGGTCGCCACCGCCGCCTCGAACAATCCGGCCCTGTCCACGCTCGTCACGGCCGTGCGGAAGGCCGGACTCGTCGACACGCTCAACAACGCCAAGGACATCACCGTCTTCGCCCCGACCAACGACGCCTTCGCGAAGATCCCCAAGGCCGACCTGGACAAGGTCCTGGGCGACAAGGACCAGCTCACCAAGATCCTCACGTACCACGTGGTCGGCAAGAAGCTCGCCCCCGGGGACCTGGCGGACGGCTCCTTCGAGACGCTGGAGAAGAGCAGGCTCACCACGTCCGGATCCGGCGAGTCGTACAAGGTCAACGACAGTGCCGACGTGGTGTGCGGCAACGTGAAGACCGCCAACGCCAACGTCTACATCATCGACACCGTCCTCATGCCCAAGAGCTGAGAGCCTGCCTTTGGACCCCCGTCGTCCACACAGGCCCCGGCTTGCGCGCCGACGGGATCGCTTGTGGGTGCTTCGGATGTGGGTGGTTCGGGCAGCCAGTCGCGAGCCGGGTCGTACTCCAGCCACCGCCTGCGCCCGGCCTCCCCCGCGCAGGCGGCGGTGAGTCCGGCAAGGCCCGGGTGCGCGTCGCCGGTGCGCCACAGCAGTGACCAGGCGTACAGCGGCGTGGGATCGACCAGGGGGACGGAGCGCAGTCCGGGGACCTCCGGCAGCGGCACATCCGCGGGTAGCAGGGAGAAGCGTCGCGGCTCTTCCGCCACCTCGGCAAGGAAGTGGGCAAGCCCCAGGTTGACGCTCGTCGCTGTGTTCCGGATGCCGAACCGGTCGGCGAACCGGTTGAGGAAGTCGAGCCGGTTCAGCGGGCCGGGCGCCCACAGCACGCTGCCGCGCAACTGGTCCGGGCGCAGCGCCGGTTCGGCTGCGAGCGGATGGTCCTCGCTCAGCACGGCATCCACCGGCTCCAGGCGGACGAGGCGGTGGGCAAGGCCGGCGGGCAGCGGGGGGTGGACGCGACCGAAGGCCGCGTCGATGTCGCCGCGCAGCAGCGCCGTCGTCACCGACGGCAGATCGCGCCCGTGCCCCGACGTCCAGTCTCCGGCCCGCCCCGCGACCTGGGCCAGCGTCCGCATCGGCGCATAGAGGTGACCCCAGACGTCCACGCGCAGCGGATCATCCGTGCCGACCACCGCCGCGACAGCGGCGTCGGCGGCGGCCACGACCTGCCGGGCAGGCAGGAGGAAACGCTGTCCGGCCTCGGTGAGGCGTACGCCGTTGCCGCCGCGCCGGAACAGTTCGATGCCGAGCAGGGATTCCAGCCGCGCGATCCTCTTGGACAGTGCTTGCTGGGAGATGGCGAGGGTGCCGGCCGCCCGCCCGAAGTGCAGTTCTTCGGCGGTGCGCACGAAGGCCCGTACCTGCGCCACGTCGAGATCCACGGCTCCCACCATAGGTGACAACCAAACGTTGTCGGCTGTGCTCGTGCGTTGTTGGATCGTGGGACGGCCGCGGGGGTTGCATCCTCCCCATGCAAAGACTGATTCCCACGGGGGAAGCGGCGCGGCCGGTCGCCTTCGCCGAGTTCCCCCAGCCCGTGCCGGAGCCCGGTGAGGCCCTGATCAAGGTCGAGGCGATCGCGCCGAACCGGGGCGAGACCTTCCTCCTCGAGCGCCCCGGGCCGGGGCTGTTGCCCGGCAAGGACATCGCAGGGCTCGTCGTACAGGCGGCGGCCGACGGCTCCGGCCCCCGCATCGGCACCCGCGTGGTCGGGCACCCGGCGCTGGGCGGCTGGGCGGAGTACGCCGCCGTGCCCACGCACTCCCTCTCGGTGCTCCCGGACAGCATCGACAGCGTACGGGCGGCGGCTCTGCCCCTGGCCGGGATCACCGCCCTGCGGCTGCTGCGTACGGCCGGTTCCCTGGCCGGCCGACGGGTGCTCCTGACCGGCGCCTCGGGCGGCGTCGGCCACTACATCACCGAGCTGGCCGTCGGCGCGGGAGCCGAACTGACCGCGGTGACGGCCACGCCGGTACGCGGTGAACGGCTCGCGGAGCTGGGTGCGACGGTGGTGCACGAGGTCGCGGCGGCTCAGGGACCGTTCGATGTCGTCCTTGAGTCCACGGGCGGGCCGGATCTGCCCATCGCCCTGTCGAAGGTGCGGCCGGGCGGCACGCTCGTCTGGTTCGGCCAGGCCAGCCGCACCCCGGCGACCCTCGACTTCTTCCAACTGCTCGGCGGGCCCGAGCGCGTCACGATCCAGCACTTCCACTACGCGGGCGCCCCGTACGGCTTCGATCTCGCAGCCCTGGTGAGGCTCGTGGAACAGGGCCGGTTGCACCCGGAGATCGGCCGCGTCACCGACTGGGCACAGACCGCCGACACCCTGGTCGACCTGCGCGAGCGCCGGATACGCGGCAAGGCCGTCCTGCTGACCGGAGGAGCACGATGAGCGCCGCCGAGTTCGCCGCCGCCCAGTGGACACGCGCCACCGGCACGGGCGTCGACCCTCACGAGTACCGGCGCGTCACAGGCGGCCTCGTCCGTGTCGCCGACTGGGGGCCGTCCTTCCTGCGCACCGGACACGGACACCTCCGGCGCGCGCAGGAAGCGGCATCACCGCGCTCGCAGGGTGAGCACTTCCTGATGGCGGCCCGGTGGTTCCACCTGGCGACCCTGGCGCCGTACCCGGAGGCCCACCGTGCCGCCGCAGAGGCGGATCACGCCTTGAGCCGGGGCCTCACCGTGCTGGAGCCCGATGCGCGGCGGGTGAGCGGCGAGGGCTTCACCGGCTGGCTGCGCGGCCCCGCCGACGCGCCGGGGACCGTGGTCGTCGTCCCCGGCCTCGACTCGGCCAAGGAGGAGTTCCTCGATCTGGTGTCCGCGCTGCTGGCCAGGGGTCTTGCGGTGTTCGCGATGGACGGCCCCGGACAGGGCGTGCTCGCGGGGACCACGACCTTCGTCCCGGACTACGAGCGGGTCGTGGGCCGGGTCATCGACGCCCTCGGCGTCGCACGCGTCGGGCTCGTCGGCCTGAGCCTGGGCGGGTACTTCGCGGCCCGTGCCGCGGCGTGGGAGCCGCGGGTGGCGGCCCTCGCCACCGTCAGCGGTCCCTTCCGCCTCGACTGGGAGCAACTGCCACCGCCCGTACGGGACATCATGGCCACGCGCACCGGGGGCACCGACGCCGCCCACGAGTTCGTACGCCAGGTGGACCTCGCCACCCCGGCACTCCGCATCACGGCTCCGCTGCTGGTCGTGGACGGCGGCCAGGACGTCATCCCCGGCGTGACGAACGGGGAGCCGCTGGCCCGTCTGGCACCGCACGGCAGCTACCTGTCCGTCCCGCACGGCGACCACCTCCTCGGCAACGCGCGGCCCGACTGGCTGCCCCACCTCAGCGACCACCTCGCGCACACCCTGACGGGAACAACGGCATGAACCGCTTCACCGGCATGAACCGCTTCACCGGCAAGACCGTCCTCATCACCGGTGGCACCAGCGGCATGGGTCTGGCGACAGCACACCGCCTCGTCGCCGAAGGCGCCCACGTCGTCGTCACCGGCCGCAGCCGCGCACGGCTTGACGCGGCCGTCGGAGAACTCGGCCCCAGTGCCTCGGGCGTCGTGGCCGACGCCGCCGAACTCGGCGCGGTGGACGCGTTGATGGAGACCGTACGGGCGGGGCTGACGGAGTTCACACGGATCCCGCGGGGGGCGAGTGCGGCGGCGACACGCCGATGTACCCCGCCGACGCGCTGACCCGAGCGGAGGCGGAGGCGGTCACCGGTCAGATCGTCGCCGGCCGCTTCGGACGCTCGGAAGAGGTCGCCGCGGCTGTCGCGTTCCTCGCCTCGCCCGACGCGTCGTACGTCAACGGTCAGGATCTCGTCATCGACGGCGGCCTGGTCGGCGCCGTCCCCTCGACCGCCCCTGAGCGTACCCGCGGGCGGTAGCCGTAGCCCCTCACGGTCGGCGTGAGCGCAACTCCAGGGCGCGCAGCACCATTTCCGTGGCGAAGCGGCGGTCCGGTGAGGCCAGCAGGTCGCCGAAGACCTTCTCCAGGTTGCGCAGCCGGTAGCGGACCGTCTGCGGGTGAAGATGGAGCATTTCGGCCATCTGCAGGACGTTCCCCCGGGTGTCGAGCCACGCGCGCAGGGTGTGGATGAGCCGGTCGCGCTGGTTGGCCGTGAGGCCCGCCAGCGGGGCGAGCTGCTGCCTGGCGAGCGCCGAGATCAGGCCGGGGTCGGCGAAGAGGGTGAGGGTCACCAGGTGGTCCTCGCAGTAGATGTACGAGGTGTCGTCGAGGATGCCCGCCTCGGCGAGGCTCAGGGCTCTTCGCGCCCACTGCAGGGACTCCGCCGCGTCCGCGAGCGGCACGGTCAGGCCGACGGCCGCGCGGATGCTGCGCGGGGCGGCGTCCATGAAGGCGCGGCGGCACTCGTCGACGGCCCCGGGGATCAGGGCGTGCGGGAGCGGGGAGCTGAGGTCGACCAGGACGTCCTCGGAGACCGCGCCCCGTTCCGGTTTGCCGTCGGCGCTGAACGCGATCGGGGTGACCTCTTCGGGCAGCTTCCACCTGGCGCGCTCGGCGAGTTCGACGAGGGTCGCCCGGGGAGCGGCCACGTCCGAGAGGAGGTGCTTCAGGAGCCGTTGGCGCTGGATGTCCTGGCCCTGCTCCATCTCCGCCCGCGCCTCCAGATAGCCCTCGCGGGAGACCTCTATGAGGTTGTCCACGTAGAGCAGCAGGGCGTCGGCGAAGGAGAGCATCAGGCCGGCCGGCAGATTGAGCCGCCGGAGCACCCGTTTGGCCCGGTTGAGGGCGAGCCGGGTGCCGAGCCGGAAGATCGCCTGCATGGTGTCCAGGCTGCGGCCCTCGTAGGCCTCGAAGCGGCCGAACATGCGGCAGACCTTGTCGCGCTGGACGGTGGACGTGTCCGGGGCGGCGACCTGATCCACGAAGCTCGTCAGATTGTGCTCGACGACGAGATGCACGGCCCGGGAGTAGGGGCCGTCGAGGACTTCGGCGTACTCGGGGTAGGAGCGCCGGATCTCGTCGATGACTTCCTGAATCAGTCCGGGCAGTTCGGGCCGCATGACCGCGGCGAATTCGCGTGGGAGAGCAGACGCCGGATGTCCCGCATCCACCGCCTTCAGTGAAGTTGTCATGGAACTCCCCTTACTCCGCCCGTGATCGAAACCGCTGACCGGTCATAATTGATCTTGGCGCTTCGGGACGTCTGGCACGTTAGACCAAAGGCAGTCGGTGTGCACCCTGCTCGCCACTCTCAGCTGACAACTCCGTCCCGTTGGTGCCGTGTTCAGGGCGCCCTGCCCGTGCGGCGTCCGTCAAGAGTCCGGCAGCAGAGTGCTCACTTATGGACGAAGCCGCACCCGGAATTGCTGCTCGGGGGACAAGGAAATACCCGCTGGTCACGGGCCGGGATGCTTTTGCAATTCGACCGTTGCGCCGCTCAGTTACCCGTGCGTAAGGTCCGGATCGCAAGCTGAACAGGTAGCAGATCGGGCCTAGTCAGAAGCCATTTCCCGATGCCTGACCCGGTCCTCCGAGGTGCGGATCTCCCCTTCGCACACGTGGCCCCGACGGCTTCAGGACCACTTGAGGACCTTTCCACCGGACCCCGCGGCGGCCCCCCTGCCGCGGGGTCCGCCCTCTGATCGGAGAGCAGCGATGACCGGTGCCCTGAGCGGCGGGCGTACCACCCGACTGGCCGTGGTCACCGTCGTGGCCTGCGTACTCGGGCTGCTGCCCGGCTCGGGGTCTGCCGCGCGGGATCAGCGGGAGGCCCGGCTCACGGCCGCGTACGACTGCGCGCTGCCGTCGGGTGTCCGGCAGGTCGAGGTCGCCTTCGACGCCACGTTTCCCGGGCGCGGTGTGGCCGGGAAGCCGATCAGGCCCATGGCGGTGAGTGTGCGGGTGAGCCTGCCGCGGCCGGTCGTCGCGGAGCTGCTGCCTGAGGGGGCGGTGTCGATGACGGGGTCGGCCGCGGTGGTCATGGCGGTCGCTCAGGGGCGGGAGCGGGCCCGTGCCGAGTGGGCGGACCTGGCCTCCGCCGAGGTGCAGCTGCCCGCGCGGGGCGCCGTCGAGCTCGGGCTCAGCGGCGACGTGCCGTATGTGACGGTCGGTTCCGGAGGCGATGTCGCCTTCAGGGCAGGGAAGTTGAGCCTCGCGATCGACGCCTCCACCGCCTCGGCCACCGGGAGCCCGGTCGTGGCCACCCCGGCCCGGCTCGCCTGCGTCCCCGCCCGGGGCGCGGAGACCCTGCTCGCGACCGTCCCCGTCGACGCTGCCGCCTCAGGGACACCTTCGGCACCGAACACCGGAGACGAAGGCGACGGCGACGGCGACGGCGACGAGAGCAGCGACACCCCGAACACCCCGAACAGCCCCCCGAAGGGCGTCGACACCGGGCCGCAGCCCCGAGCCGCCACGGACGTGTGCCCCGCGGAGCCGCCCAAGGGCAGGCTCGACCCGCAGCGACTGCCTCCCGTGCCCGCGGGCGGCGAGGTCAGCGAGCTGGAGCCGACCTCGACGTGCGCGGTGCCGGTGGGCTTCGCCACCTTGCGCAAGCTGAAGAGCTCCACCCTCGTCAACGACCCGCGCGGACGCCGGGTCGGGCTCATGCACCTCGCCATGCGGCTGCGCGAGGTCAGGGCGCCCGGATACGTGGAGTACGACCACCTCGGGGACATGCGACTGCCCGACGCCGAGGGCACGTTCCTCACCTTCGGGTTTCAGCCGACCACCGCCCGGATCCGCTTCGAGCCGGAGCCGGCGACCATCGTCAACATCATCCGTCCGGGCAAGCCGCCGCAGACCCGGGTCGGCTACCGCCAGCATCTGCGCCTGTACGACGTACGGGTCAACGGGGTGCCCCTCGACGTCGGTCCCCGGTGCCGCACCTCGCGCCCCGTCGAGACGCAGCTCACCGGCAGCTATCCGGTGAGCGAGGGCGGACTGCTCCAGGGCGAGCTCGACATACCGCCGCTCGCAGGGTGCGGTGCGCACGGCGAGGACCTGGACGCACTGCTCTCGGGCGCGGTCTCAGGACCCGGCAACGTCCTGAAGATCCGCCAAGGGCGCGTCTGCGGCGCCGGATCGCCCTGCACGGTCCCGGAGCTCCCCGGGCTCTGAAGCGCAGGGCGGGCCGCGCGAGGCCGAAGCGTGAACAGCGAGCAACCCCGAACTCTGAGCAAGGAGGTGCGATGGGAGTCGAAGTGGTCGTCGAAGGGCTGACCAAGTCGTTCGGCAAGCAGAACATCTGGCAGAACGTGACGCTCACCCTGCCGCGCGGCGAGGTCAGCGTGATGCTCGGCCCGTCCGGCACCGGCAAGACGGTCTTCCTGAAGTCGATCGTCGGCCTGGTCCGCCCCGAGCGCGGGCACGTCCTCATCGACGGCGTGGACATGGTCAACAGCCGCGAACGGGACGTGTACGAGGCCCGGAAGCTGTTCGGCCTGATGTTCCAGGACGGTGCGCTCTTCGGCTCGCTCAGCCTCTTCGACAACGTCGCGTTCCCGCTGCGCGAGCACACCCGCAAGAAGGAGTCGGAGATCCGCCGCATCGTCATGGAGCGGCTCGACCTGGTCGGCCTCGCCGGTGCCGAGAAGAAGCTGCCCGGCGAGATATCCGGCGGCATGCGCAAACGCGTGGGCCTGGCCCGGGCCCTGGTGCTCGACCCGCAGATCATCCTGTGCGACGAGCCGGACTCGGGGCTCGACCCGGTGCGCACGTCGTATCTCTCGCAGCTCCTCATCGACATCAATGCCGAGATCGACGCGACGATGCTCATCGTCACCCACAATCTCGACATCGCGGCGACCGTCCCGGACAACATGGGCATGCTCTTCCGCCGCAACCTCGTGATCTTCGGGCCCCGCGAAGTGCTCCTCACCAGCGAGGAGCCGGTGGTCGAGCAGTTCCTCAACGCCCGCAGGGCGGGCCCCATCGGCATGTCGGAGGAGAAGGACCAGGCCACCCTGGACCTGGAGGCCGCGCACGGCATCGTCGCCGGACCCGCCACGGAGCGGACCATCGTGCCGCAGCTCGCGCCCACCCCCGGACTGCCGGAGCGCCAGGCGGTGCGCCGCCGCAGGGAGCGGGTCCAGAGCATGCTGCACGAGCTGCCGCCCGCCGCCCGCCGCGCCGTCGAGGCGAGCCTGCGGGGCGGCGACGGGCGTTCGCGGGATGGCGGCGGAGGGCCGCGGGATGGCGACGGAGGGCCGCTGGGTGTCGACGGAGATCCGCTGGGTGGCGGCGGAGATCCGCTGGGTGGCGGCGGAGATCCGCTGGGTGGCGAGGCGCCCACGCTCGCCGCGCACCGCCTGAGCAGGGGAGCGGGCGCATGAGCGCTCCGCCCGCCGCGCGTGCGCCGCTGCCGGGCCTGGGTGTGCTGCGCGAGATCGGCCAGATGTTCATGCTCGCGGTGAGCGTCCTGCGCCTGACCTTCAAACGGCCCTTCCAGGGGCGGGAGTTCGTCGAGCAGTTCTGGTTCATCGCCAGCGTCACGATCCTGCCCGCGATGCTGGTGACGATCCCGTTCGGAGCGGTGATCGCCCTCCAAGTGGGTTCCCTCATCGAGCAGTTCGGCGCCCAGTCCTTCACCGGCGGCGCCAGCGTCCTCGTCATCATCCAGCAGGCGAGCCCGCTGATCGTGTCCCTGCTCATCTCGGGCATCGCCGGGTCCGCGATCTGCGCGGACCTCGCCTCGCGCACCATCCGCGAGGAGCTCGACGCCATGCGCGTCATGGGCGTCTCACCCGTCCAGCGCCTCGTCGTCCCCCGGGTGCTCGCCGTGATGCTGGTCGGGCTGCTCCTCAACGGCCTGGTCTCCGTGGTGGGCATCCTCGGAGGCTATTTCTTCAACGTCGTGATGCAGAACGGCACTCCGGGCGCGTACGTCGCCAGCTTCTCCGCCCTCGCCCAACTGCCCGACCTCTACATCAGCGAGCTGAAGGCGCTGATCTTCGGCTTCATCGCCGGGGTCGTCGCCGCGTACCGCGGACTCCATCCGAAAGGGGGGCCGAAGGGCGTGGGCGACGTGGTGAACCAGTCCGTCGTCTTCACCTTCCTCATCCTCTTCTTCGTCAACATGGTCCTGACGGGCGTCTATCTTCAGCTCGTCCCCCCGAAGGGGCTGTGACCCATGGCCCTGACCGAACGCGGACGCGAGAGCCGCGCCTTCGCCTGGCTGGACCGGCCGGGCGACGAACTGCTCTTCTACGCACGGGCGTTGTTCTGGATACCGCGCGCCGTGCGCCGCTACCCCAAAGAGATCCAGCGCCTCCTCGCCGAGGTCGCCTTCGGCAGCGGCGGGCTCGGGGTGATCGGCGGCACCGTCGGCGTCATGATCGGCATCACCGTGTTCACCGGCACGGTCGTCGGCCTCCAGGGGTACGCGGCGCTCAGCCAGATCGGCACCGACGCGTTCACCGGATTCGTCTCCGCCTACTTCAACACCCGGGAGATCGGCCCGCTCGTCGCCGCCCTCTCCCTGTCCACCACGGTCGGCGCGGGCTTCACCGCACAGCTCGGCGCGATGCGCATCAGCGAAGAGGTCGACGCCCTGGAGAGCATGGGCGTGCGCTCCACACCGTTCCTCGTGAGCACCCGCATCGTGGCAGGCACGCTCGCGATCATCCCGCTGTACGGCATCGGCCTGCTCGGCTCCTATCTGGCCTCACGCGCGACGACCGTGCTGTTCAACTCGCAGTCCACGGGCACGTACGACCACTACTTCCATCTCTTCCTGGTCCCCACGGACGTGCTCCTGTCCTTCCTCAAGGTGCTGGTCTTCAGCGTGCTCGTGATCCTCGCGCACTGCTACTACGGCTTTCGCGCCTCGGGCGGACCGGCCGGGGTCGGGGTGGCCGTCGGCCGCTCGGTGCGCACCGCGATCGTCCTCATCAGCGTCACCGACTTCTTCCTCAGCCTGGCGCTCTGGGGCGCCACGACCACGGTGAAGGTGGCCGGATGAGCGCCCCGCCGACGACCCGGCCCCGCCCGGCGGCGGCCCAGGTGCCGCGCACCCGCCCCACGGAGGGCGCGCTCGCCCGCCGCAGACGGCTCGCCGGAGTCGTGTACCTCGTGGTGCCCGCCCTGCTGGTGTGGCTGTCGATCGCCGTGTACGAGAAGAAGTTCACGGCCGCCGCCACCGTCGTCGTCGAAACGGCGCGGGCCGGCAGCGAGATGCACCCGAGCGCCGAGGTCAAGCTGCGCGGCGTCGTCGTCGGCGAGGTCAAGAAGATCGACACGGGCGGCTCCACCGCGCGGCTCACCCTCGCCCTGCAGCCCGACAAGATCGGCCGGGTTCCGTCCGACGTGCGGGCCCAGCTCCTGCCGACCACCCTCTTCGGACAGCGGTACGTGGCCCTCGTACCGCCCGCACACCCCTCGGCGCGGCCGCTCACCGCGGGCAGCGTCATCCCGCAGGACCGCAGCCGCAGTGCCGTCGAACTGGAGCAGGTCCTCGACAATCTGCTGCCCCTGCTGACCGCCGTACAGCCGCAGGACCTCTCGGCCACGCTGTCCGCCCTCGCCAAGGCCCTCGAAGGGCGGGGCGAGAGGCTCGGCGACTCGCTGGTGACGCTGAACGGCTATCTGAAGGGCTTCAACCCCCATCTGCCGTCCCTGAACAAGGACATCAAGGAGCTCGTCGAGCTGAGCGACACCTATGCCGAGGCGGCCCCCGACCTCGTCGACGCGCTGCACGACGCCACCGTCACGAGCGCCACCATCGCCGAGCGGCGGACCGAGCTCTCCGCGCTGTACGCGTCCGTCACCAGCAGCTCCCAGGAGTTCGGCAGCTGGCTGCGCGCCAACCGGGCCAACCTCATCCGGCTGACCGCGACCGGCCGCCCGACCCTGGAGATCCTCGCGCGGTACGCGCCCGCCTTCCCCTGCACCCTGCGCACGGTCGCCGACTTCGTCCCGGCCATGGACGCCGCCCTCGGCAAGGGCACGGACCGGCCCGGCCTGCGCGTCGATGTGCGGGTCCTCCCCTCGCGCGGCGCCTACGTGCCGGGCAGGGACGCACCCCGCTACGGGGCGGGCGGCGGGCCGCGCTGCTACCCCGTCCCCTACGCGGGCGGCTCGTACTCCGCGCGACAGAGCACGGCCACCACCCTCAGCGGTGTGTCCGGCGGTCTCGGCGTGGCCAACTCGCCCCAGGAGAACGACCTTGTCACCGAGCTCCTCGCCGCACCGGACCGGGCCCGGCGCGGCTCCCTGCCCGACTGGTCGAGCGTCCTCGCCGGACCGGCCTTCCGCGGGGCGGAGGTGAAGCTGAGGTGAGCGGACAGCGCAGCCTGACCGGACCCGCCGTCAAGTCGCTGATCTTCATCGTGGTGACCGCCCTGGCCACCACCGTGCTCGCCCTGAGCGTCGCGGGCACCGATGTCGGCAGGACCCGCGCCTACAAGGCCTGGTTCACCGACGCCACCGGCCTGAACGAGGGCGACTCCGTGCGCATCGCCGGGGTGAAGGTCGGTCAGGTGTCTTCGATCGAGATCGTCCAACGCCGTTACGCGGAGGTCGAGTTCGCGCTGGACGCGGACCGGGGCATGCCCGCCTCCGCGACGGCGTCCATCAAGTACCTGAACATGATCGGGCAGCGCTTCGTCGAGCTGCGCCGGGGTGCGGGGCCGGTCGGCCGCGCCTTGCGCCCGGGACAGACCATCCCGCTGAGCCGCACCACCCCGGCGCTGGACCTGACCCAGCTCTTCAACGGGTTCCAGCCGCTGATGCAGGGCCTCTCCCCGAAGGAGACCAACCAGCTCGCGGCGTCGATCGTGCAGGTCCTCCAGGGCGAGGGCGGGACGGTCGAGAGCCTGCTGCGGACGGTCGGTTCGCTGACCACGACGGTCGCCACCAAGGACCGGGTGATCGGGGAGGTCATCAGCAACCTCAACCGGGTCCTCACCTCCGTCAACACCCGGCAGAAGGGCTTCACCGAACTCATCGGAACCGTCGAGAAGCTCGTCTCCGGCTTCGCCGACGACCGCAGGACCATCGGCCGGTCCGTCGACTCCCTCGGCAAGCTCAGCGTGAGCACGGCGGGCCTGTTCCGGGAGAGCCGGGCCCCCCTGAAGAACGGCATCCGCGATCTGGGGCGGGTGTCCGGGACCCTCGCCGCCAACGCGCCGCTGGTCGAGAACTTCCTGGAGAAGACACCGCGGAAGATGGCGGCCGTCTCCCGGATCGCGTCCTACGGGTCCTGGCTGAACCTCTACCTCTGCGAAGCGAAGCTCAGCGGTGTCACCACCTACGACGGCAGTCCGCCGCCGACCGGGCTCGCGATCAAGGACGCGAGGTGCCGGGCATGAAGCGGCCCCGACTGCGGCGACCCCGCATCAAGCCCTTCGGCGAACGCAACCCGGTGGCCGTCGCCCTCGCCGGGCTCCTGGCCATGACCCTCGTCGGGCTGCTCGCCTACAACGCCGCGTCGCTGCCCCTGATCGGCGGAGGCGGCACCCGCTACACCGCCGACTTCCGGGACTCGGTGGGGCTCAAGGCGGGTGACGAGGTGCGGATCGCCGGTGTACGGGTCGGCAAGGTGGCGGACGTCGCCCTTGACGGCCCCAAGGTGAAGGTCACCTTCGAGGTGCGGGACGCCTGGATCGGCGACCGCAGCACCGTCGGCATCGCCATCAAGACGCTGCTGGGCGCCAAATACCTGGCCGTGGACCCGCTCGGCAGCCGTAAGCAGGACCCCGGCAAGCGCATCCCGGCCCGCCGCACCACCTCCCCGTACGACGTGATGGAGGCCTTCAACGGCCTGAGCCGTACGACCGGTGATCTCGACGAGGACCAGCTCGCCAAGAGCTTCGAGGCCGTCACAGGGGTCTTCGCGAAGACTCCACCGCACGTTCGCAAGGCCATGACGGGACTTGCCGCGCTCTCCCGGACGATCTCCAGGCGCAATGACGAACTGTCCGAACTCCTCGCTGGAACAGCCAAGTTCACCACGTCCCTGAACAGCAAGCGGACGGAGTTCGAGCGGCTCCTGGACAACGGCAACCTGCTCCTCGAAGAGGTACGCCACCGGCGGAAGGCCGTCCACGCCCTGCTCACCGGCGCCCGTGACCTCGGCACGGAGATCAGCGGCCTCGTCGACGACAACGATCGGCAGCTGGGGCCCGCGCTCACCGCGCTCGACCGGGTCACCGACGTCCTCGCCAAGAACAAGAAGAACCTCGACAAGGCCCTCGCCGCCGCCGGACCGTACTACCGGCTCGTCGGCAACACCCTCGGCAACGGGCGCTGGATGGACGGCTATCTGTGCGGCCTTGTCCCCAAGGACTATCTATCTACGGGTACGGGCACGGGTACGGGCCCGGCCACCGGGTGCATGCCGCCGAAAACGCCTGATGCGCTGAGAACGCCGCAGCGGGGAGGCGGCCGATGATGGCCCGCACACGAGCACCTGCACGCGGATACGGACGTGGATACGCACGCGGATACGGACGTGGATACGCACGCGGATACGGACGTGGATACGCACGCGGATACGGACGTGGATACGCGCGCGTGGTCATCCTCGTCCTCGTCGTCACGCTGCTCGCGGCGGGCGGGATCGTCGGCGTCACGGCTCTCGCGCGCGGCGGGGACGGCAAGCACCTCACCGCCTACTTCGACCGCGCCGTCGCCGTGCACGAAGGCTCCGACCTCAGGGTGCTCGGCGTCCGCGTCGGCCGCGTCGACGAGGTCCGGCCCGAGGGGAGGCAGGTGAGGGTGCGGCTCACCCTCGACGAAGGCATGAAGGTGCCCGCCAGGGTCCAGGCCGTCGTGGTGGCCCCCAGCGTGGTGTCGGGGCGGTTCGTGCAGCTCGCCCCCGCTTACGGCGGCGGCCCGCAGATCCGCGACGGCGACGTCATCAAGGCAGAGCGCACGGCGACCCCCGTCGAGGTCGACGAGCTCCTCAAGAGCCTGACCGACATGAGCGACGCCCTCGGCCCCAAGGGTGCGAACAAGGACGGCGCCCTCGCCGGGCTCGTCGAGGCGGGCGCGGAGAACCTCGACGGCAACGGCAAGGACATCGGCGACACCATCCACCAGCTCGGTGGCGCGTCCGCCGTCCTCAACGGAAACAGCGGCGACGTCGTCCGGACGGTCGAGCAGCTACAGCAGTTCATCAGCATGCTCAAGCGCAAGGACGGCCAAGTGCGGCGCGCCGTCACCCAGTTGTCGGACGTCGCGGGTTTCCTCGCCGACGACAAGGACGACCTCGCCGCCGCCCTCAAGCAGTTGGGCACGGCCCTCGGCCAGGTCAAGGGCTTCATCAGCGACAACCGGGGGCGCCTCAAGTCGAACGTCGACAAGCTGGCGGGTCTCACCCGGTCCGTCGTCGACCAACGTGCCTCGGTCGCCGAGGCCCTGGACGCACTGCCACTCGCCGCGGCCAACCTCGAACGGGCCTACAACCCGCGCACCCGCACCATCGACGGCCGCGCCAACATCAACGAACTCGCCGGAGCGACGGGCAACAGGGCGACAGGCACGGGGGCCACAGGAATGGAGGCCATAGGCACGGGGGGCACAGGCACCGGGACACGCGGCGCCGACGCCGGTCTGGTCGCCGTCCCCCACGAGCGGACCAGGAACCTGCCCGCTCTGCCGCTGCCGCCGGTCGGCACCGTGTACGGCAGGCCGGACAGCGCCGGGGGAGGCCGCCCATGAAGCGCCGCACCGCACGCTTCGCCCTGGGGCTCTCCCTCACCGTGACCCTCGCGGGCCTCGCCCTGGGCGCCGGCGGCCTCCCGGACTTCGACGGTCTGCAGGACCTGCCGCTGCCCGGCGGAGCCGACCTCGGCGACCATCCGTACGAGATCACCGCGGAGTTCCAAGACGTCGTGAGCCTCTTCCCGCACTCCGCGGTGAAGGTCAACGACGTCGACGTCGGCCGCGTGACCCGGGTCGCCCTCGCCGACGACGGCTGGGCCGCCCGCGTCACCCTCAAGGTCAACGGCGACGTACGACTGCCTGCCAACGCCTACGCCAACCTCGAGCAGTCCAGCGTCCTGGGCGAAAAGTACGTCCAGCTCACCGCCCCCGAGGACATGCGGGCCCGCCCCGACCTCCAGAAGAGCAGGACCGGCATCAAGGCGGCCTACGCACACAACAGGGGCCGGTTGCGCGACGGAGCCGTGATCCCGGTCGCCCGCACCAACCGCAACCCCGAGATCGAGGAGGTCTTCGGCGCCCTGTCGATGGTGCTCAACGGCGGTGGCGTCCAGCAGATCCAGACCATCTCCAGCGAACTCAACAAGGCGCTCGGCGGCAACGAGGGCCAAGTCCGCTCCGTACTGCGGCAGATCAACACCACCGCGAAGAGCCTCGACAAGAACAAGAAGCACATCACCGCCGCACTCGACGGCATGAACCGGCTCTCCACCACCCTCGCCACCCGCGACCGGAAGATCGGCGACATCCTGCGGGACCTGCCGCCCGGCCTGAAGGTCCTCAGCGAACAGCGCTCCTCCCTCGTCTCCATGCTGCGCGCCCTGGACTCCCTCTCCGACGTCGCGGTGGACACCGTCGACCGCACCAAGAACGACCTCGTGGCCGACCTCAAGGCCCTCGCACCGGTCCTGCGCAACCTCGCCGACTCGGGCGCCGACCTGCCCCAGTCGCTGCAGGTGATGTTCACCTATCCGTTCACGGACGAGGTGCTCACCGGAGTGAAGGGCGACTACCTCAACGTCTATCTGAAGATCGCCGCGGCTCCCGGCACGCAGATCGTGCCGCCCGTCCGGGGTAGTGGTGGCGGCGCCGCCCGCTCCTCCCTTCCGCTGCCCGCGGTCACCGGAACGTCAGGAGGCGACTCCTAGTGCTCACCCTCTCCACGCACCTCAAGAACATCGCCTTCCTCGTGCTCGGCGTACTGGTCCTCGCCCACATCGCGACGACGTACGCGGACCTCGGGCGATACGTGGGCGCCCGCGACTACTACACGGTCAAGGTCGAACTCGCGGAGACGGGGGGCCTGTTCAGCCACGGAAACGTCACCTACCGCGGTGTCGACGTCGGCCGGGTGGAATCCGTCGAGCTGACCGACGACGGGGTAGAGGCCCGTATCCGCATCGAGGAATCGGCGCCGAAGATCCCCAGCGACCTGGAGGCGAAGGTCGCCAACCTCTCGGCGGTCGGCGAGCAGTACCTCGATCTGAGTCCGCGCACCGACGACGGGCCCTACCTCGCCGAAGGATCGGTCGTCCCCCGGGGCGCCACACGGACGCCCGCGCCGGTCACCGACGTCCTCACCAGCGTCGACCGGCTCGCCTCCTCGGTGGACACCGCCGCACTGCGCACGGTCGTCGACGAGCTCGGCAAGAGCTTCGGGGGGCGCGGGCAGGACCTTCAGATCCTCATCGACACCGGCAGCGAGTTCATCAGGGCGGCCAAGAAGTCACTGCCCGCAACCACCCGGCTGCTCATCGACGGCGAGACCGTCCTGCGCACCCAGAACGAGCGGTCCGACGCACTGAAGTCCTTCGCGAGCGGCACCGCCGAACTGGCGGCGCAGCTCAAGAAGTCCGACCCCGACCTGCGCCGTCTCGTCGCCACGGCCCCGGACGCGGCAACCCAGTTCACCGCTCTGCTGCGCGACACCGACCCGGGCTTCGGCGTCGTGCTCGCCAACCTCGTCACCACCTCCGAACTCCTGGTGACCCGCCAACGCGGCATCCGCGAGCTGATGGTGCGCATCCCGCGGGTGGCCTCCACCGGAGCGACCGCAATCGGCCCCGACGGAGTGCGCTTCGGCATGATCACCACCTTCTTCAAGCCGCTGCCCTGCACGGCGGGATACGGCGGCACCACCTACCGCAACGGCCTCGACACCTCGCCCGCCCCCACCAACACCAAGGCGGCCTGCACCGCGTCACCGGCAAGCGGCCAGAACGTACGCGGCTCCGCACACGCACCGCGCGGCGGCGTGCCCGCCCCCGCCCGCCCCGGATCGGACTGGCTCACGCGGAGCAAGGCGCCCTCCGATAGCCCGAACGGCCTCGACGAACTGCTCGGAATGGGGAAGTCATGAGGCGAGGGCGGGGCTGCTGGGGCTGGTCGGCTTGGTCGGGCGCGCTGCTTCTGGGAGCGCTCTTCTGCGGCTTCTCGGGATGGACCTACGCGCAGACGCGCGCCGACGACGATCTCGCGTACGCCCGCGACCGTGCCGCCGCCCTCGACGCGGCCCGCACCCACATCGCGGTACTCAACACCATGGACGGCCAGGACGTACGGGCCTCGCTGCGCGCCTGGACACAAGCGGCGGACGGGCCGCTCGCGGACGAGCTGCGGCGCACCGGCGACGACAGCGCCAAGGCCCTCGAACAGGAGGGCACGAGCACCCGTGCCACGGTCATCGACGCGGCGGTCGTCGCCCTCGACACCCGGTCGGGCACGGCGAAGGTCATCGCCACCGTGCGCGTCGAGGTGACCGAACGCACCGGCAGGTCCACCACCGACCGCAAACGCTTCGAGGCGGGCCTCGACAAGGGGCCGGACTGGAAACTCACCTCGCTGACGGCGATACCGGCCGGAACGGAATAGGGGGCCAGCGGAATGAGGGAACGCAGCGGAATGAAGGAACGTATCCGAAGCGGCGATGACGCGGATGTGGACGCGGATGTGGATGCGGGGGCGGGTGCGGGCGCGGAGGCGACGCCCGCCGTCCGTCGCCGCCGCGTCGCCCGCACTCCGCTCACTCTCACTCTCGCTCTTACCCTCATCCTCGCCACGCTGCTCCTCACCGGCGGCGGACTCCTGGCCCTCAGCGCCCGGTCCGCCGACACACCGACCGTCGCCAACCGTGCGCTGACCGACAGCGAGCAGACCCGCCGGGTCGTCGGAGACGTCAGCGACGCACTCGCCGCGATCTTCACCTACACGCCCCGGGACCTGGCCACCACCGAGCGACGGGCACGCGACGTGCTGCGGGGCAAGGCGGCGGAGGACTACCGGGCCCTGCTCGACAGGCTCCGGGGGCAGGTCCGGCAGCAGAAGCTGTCGCTCACCACGCAGGTGGTCCGCGCCGGAGCGGTCGAACTCGCCGACGGCCACGCGCGGTTGCTGGTCTTCCTCGACCAGCGGGCCGAGCGCGGGGGCGCCAGGGCGAGCACCGCCGCCGCCCAGCTCTCGGTCACCGCGCGCCTGGCCGGCGGCCACTGGACGATCACCGACATCAAGGCCCGATAGCGGAGGCGGACATGGCACGTACGACATCGCTGGAGCGTACGAGACTCGCGCTCATCGCCACGGCGGCGGCCATCGCCCTGGGCTTCGCCGGGTGGACGGGCTCGTCCTGGTACGCGGCGGCCCACGACGACTCCGCGCGTTTCGCGGAGACCCGCGACGAGGTGCTGGCCGCGGGCGAGCAGGCCGCACTGAACATGAACACCCTCGACCACCGGGATCTGGAGCACGGCCTCGACGCCTGGGAGCAGTCGGCGACCGGCAGCCTCCTCGAAGAACTGCGCAAGGGCAGACCCGAGTTCGAGAAGCAGGTGCGCAACGCGCGCACGGTCACCACGGCCGACGTGCTCTCCGGTGCCGTGACCGAACTGGACGAGCGAGAAGGCCGGGCGGGCGTCCTCATCGCGATGCGGATCACCGTCGACCCGCCGAAGAAGAAGCCGAGCAGCAAGGAGACCCGGCTGCTCGGCGAACTCACCCGCACCGGTGAGGGCTGGAAGCTGAGTGGCCTCGGCCAGGCCCCCGCGGGCGAAGCGCCCACCGACACTCCGTCCGACTAGGGGCCGTTCCATGCCGACGACACGTCACACGACCCGCCAGACGACACGCCAGACGACACGCCATGTGGTCAACAGACAGCGGCGGTTGGCCACGGTCGAGAGCCGGAAGGCAGCCGCGCCCGCGCCGCGAGCCCCGCGCCCGAAGCCGAAAGAACGGCCCGCCCGCACCGCGCGTCGCGGGTCCGCACCCCGGCCCCTGCTGCTCGCCCTGCTCTGCCTGCTCGCCGCACTGGCCGGAGCTTTCGCGGTCCTCGCCCACACCCGGGCCGAAGACCTGCGCGACGCGCCTGCCCTGCGCAACGCGGCGCTCACCGACACGGCCCGCACCAGCGAGGTGAAGGGCACGGTCGGCCAAGCAGTCGACGCGGTGTTCTCCTATGACCACACGGACCCGGCCCGTACCGAGAGGGCAGCCGCCAAGTACCTCACCGGCAAGGCGGTCGGCCAGCACCGGGAGATGCTCGCGCAGGTCCGAGCCCAGGGGGCGCGGCAGAAGCTCGTCCTCACCACCACTGTCACGCAGAGCGGGGTCGAGGCCATCGACGGGGGCCGGGCCCGGGTCCTGGTCTTCGCCGACCAGAGCAACACCAGTACGGCCAAGGGGGGTTCGGCCTCCCAGGCGGCAGCGATGTTCGCCGTGGACGTGGTCCGCCGGGGCGGGGCCACCTGGCGGATCGCGAACATCGACACGTTCAGCCGCTGAAGCAGCAGCCAGTCAGATAAGAAGGAGAGTCGGACATGAAGCGTACGAGACAGAAGCGGCACACCGCCGCGCTCCTGTCCGCCACCCTTGGAGTGGTGGCCGCCGCGGTGCTGTCAGGGTGCAGTTCGCGCGTCGACGACGGCCCGCAGGTCGACTGGGCCTCGGACGTCTGCGACAGCGTGCAGGACGTCGGGTCCAGGCTGACGCTTCCGGCCTCGGACCACAAGGACGCCAAGAAGTACCACTCGGAGGTCGTCACCTTCATGGGCGCGCTCGACCGGCAACTCGGCGCGCTCGACGGCAAGATGCGCAAGGAGGGAGCACCACCCGTGAAGGGTGGCGACGCCGCGTACAAGAAGGCGCTCGCCAACCTCCGCGCCGCCCGCGGCAAGCTCGATGGCACCACCGCCGAGCTCAAGAAGGCCGATGTCACCGACGAGAAGTCGCTGAAGGCGGCGCTGAAGAAGGCCGCCGACGGCCTGGAGCGGGCGGGCGCGTACCAGGGCCCCGCCCAGGATTTCCGCGCCGACCCCGCGCTCAAGCGGGCCTTCGACAAGGCGCCGGAGTGCTCGGGCCTGAACGGCGCCGGGCACTCGGCGGCCTCGGCCGGCTGAGCTACTTCTTGTAGGTGAGGTCCATGTCGACGGTGTTGCCGGGGCCCGCGGTGAAGGCGCTGATCAGGTCGTTCAGGCCGCCGCAGCCCTTCAGGCCGGGCAGGGTGTACGTGCCCTTGAGCTTGCCGCCCTTGTAGGGCTCGAAGCGGCCCTCGCCGACGAGATCGAGCCCGGCGGGTTCGACGGTCGTGCAGTTCGGCCCGCCGCCGATGGGCAGGCCGAACGCGCTCACGCTGGTGAGCTTGACGTTCATCTGGGAGTGCGACGTGAGGCGGCCCGCCGTATCGACGGTTCCCGTCGTGCGGGCGGTCTGCTCGAAGGCGATGTCCGCGGCCGTGGGCAGGAAGCCGAGCAGGGTGAACCGGGCCGTGGCCGGGTCGAGCTTCAGGTCGGCGTCGAAGGTCCCCTTGTCCAGGTCGTAGCGGGTGTCCAGGCCGCCCGACAGGGGGACGCTGCCGCCCGCCGCCTTGATGAACGAGCTGCCCTTGATGCCGAAGCCGAGCGGCACCGGCTCGCCTCCGGGGTCTGTCGGTGCCGGTTCCACCTGGATGGTGTGCAGGGTCTTGTCCTGGTCGGCCGGATCGAGCGTGCACTCGGTCTCGAAGGTGTCGAGCGCGGTCTTGTCGCCCGCCGCGTCCCGCGGGGTCATGGTGAGGAGCAGGCTGTTGACGTCGATCCGTACGGCACCGGGCTGCCGGAACGTCAGGGGTGGGGTATGGCCGGTCGCGGTCACGTCGAAGCCGGCGGGCGGGTCCGGCAAGGACGTCTTCCCGATGGTGTTGTCGATGCCGATGTTCAGCGGCCCCTCCGGCATGTGAACGGTGACGCCGGCCGTGGCGGCCCCTTCGAGGGTGACACCGCCGACCGTGCGCAGGGCGGCTGCCGCGGTTTTGCTGACCTTGGCCACCGAGACGACCTCGGAGGCCGGGACCCGCGTGCCGACCTGCACCTTGGCCGGCAGGTCCGTCTTGATCACGACGGTGAGCGGGTCGTCCTCCATGAGGGGGAACACACAGTTGTACGTCTGCGTCAGGGGTGCCGGTTCCGCGGCGGCCGACGAGTCGGGGGTGAAGCCGGTCAGCACGGCGAGCAGCGCCCCGGCGGAGGCGGTGCGCAGCGGTACGGCGCGCGATCTCAACACGGTCTCTCCAAGTCCTGATGGGAACGGTCTTGATGGGAACGGTCCTGATAGGAACGGTCCTGATGGGAACGGTCCGGCCCCCCGCCTGGAGTGGCGGGGGGCCGGGTCGGGTATGTCGGGTATACGGACTCACCACAGGGGCTAGTTCTTGTAGGTGAGGTCCATGTCGATGGTGTTGCCGGGGCCTGCGGTGAAGGCGCTGACGATGTCGTTGAGGCCGCCGCAGCCCTTGAGCGCGGGCAGGGTGTAGGTGCCCTTGAGCTTGCCGCCCTTGTAAGGCTGGAAGCGGCCCTCACTGGCGAGGTCGATCTTGGCGGGCCCGCTTGTCTTGCAGTCGGGGCCGCCGCCGATGGGAATGCCGAAGACGTTGACGCTCCCGAGCTTGACCGCCATCTCGGAGTGCGACTTCAGGGTGCCCGAGGTGTCCAGCGTTCCGTTGGTCTTGCCCGCCTGTTCGAAGGCGATGTCCGCGGTCGTGGGCAGGAAGCCCATGATGGTGAACTGGCCCTTGGTCGGGTCGAGCTTCAGGTCGGCGTCGAAGGTGCCCTTGCTCAGGTCGTAGCGGGTGTCGATGCCGCCGGAGAGTGCGGCGTTGCCGTTGGCGGCCTTGATGAACGACGTGCCCTTGATGCCGAAGTTGAGCTTCACCGGGTCGTCGCCCGGCGGGTCGGTGGGGGGATCGGTGGGCGGGTCGGTCGGCGGGTCCGTGGGCGGGTCCGTCGGCGGGTCGGTCGGCGGATCCGTGGGATCAGTGCCGCCGCCGTTGATGGTCATGGTGTGGAGGGTGGTGGGCTGGCCCGCGTCCATGGTGCAGGTGGCGGTGAACTCGTCGCCGTTCGGGGGCAGTTGTACGGGCTTGCCGTCCGCGTCCCGGGCGATCATGTTGTGCAGCTTGAGGCCCGTCACGTCGAACTTGGCCGTGCCCTCCTTCTCCCAGGTCAGCAGGGAGCCGGGCGACTTGCCGCTGGCGATGACGGTGAACGCCGCCGCCGGGTTGGGGATGCTGGCCTTGGCGACGGTGTTGACGACCTTGATGGGCAGGTTGCCGCCGCCGCCCGGCAGCGTCACGTTCACATCGGCGGTCGCCTTGCCCTCCAGTGACACCGCGCCGAGCACGCCGAGGCCTTGGGCGGCTCGCGCGCTGACCTTGGTGACGGCCTTGATGTCGTACTCGGGGACCGTCTCGCCCACCTTCATGGTGGCGGGCATGTCGGCGGTGATCTCGACTTCGATCGGGTCGTTGTTGATGATCGGGAACTTGCAGGTGTACTTCTGTGCGAGCTTCACCGGATCGGCGGAGGCGGAACCGCCGCCCAGGCCGACCAGACCGGCGACGAGGCCGGCGGCCGCCACCGTGCTCAGGGCAGTGCGTGCCCTGACTTGTCTCTTGTGCGCTCCCATGAGCTACCTCTCGGGCTACGTGAATGGGCACGAACGAACGTCGGTGCCACCTCAGCGATTCCGGACTCGCCGGCCCAGCCGTCCAGAGAAATCGGAGATGCGAAACGTTCCGCCGCGAGGGAGTTTTACCGCTGAATTCCGCGGTGATACGGCGGTGTTTCGAATACGCAAACTACTGATGGGTAGCTGAGGGGTCAAGGTCTATTTCTGCCCGTCGACAAAAGGCGGCCGACGGGTGACGGTTTTGTGCTCGCAGTGAGTACGTGATGGTGCGTGGATGATAAATTGCGGGCCGCCACCCGTCGAACGGTGTCGATCGGGTTGACGGGATCCCCGGCTGTCAGTACTCATTTCTCGATTGCGCCAATTCTCGGACAGGCCACACGTCAGACAGCCCACACAGGGGAGACCGCATGGGATATCGCATGAGGGAGCAACCAGGGATAGCCACGGCGAGGTTGGCGCGGGGGTCGGCCCTGACCGGAGTTGCCGCGGTGTTCCTCGCGCTGGTCGGCGGTGGTGGCAGCGCCTCGGCCGAGCCGGTGTCGCTCACGCAGAAATACACGTGCAAGTTCCCGATCATCAACAACGACGCCATCGAAGCCGCGATCACCACGGACATGCCCGCCACCATGAAGGTGGGCGAGACGGTCCCCGAGTACGACATCAAGGCCGTCACCAAGGTCAGCGCGCGGGCCGCCCAAGGCCTCGGCGTGCTCGGCGCGGTGACGCTGGAGGGCAAGGCGACGGCCGACGTCGTCGTCACCCAGCCCGGCGGCGACGGCACGCTGCCCATCAAGGTCGTCAACACCGTCGCCAAGGCCGACATCCCCGATCCCCCGGCCGCGTTCGAGGTGACGGCGACGGGCAAGTCGCCAGGCGGGCTGCTGACCTGGGGAAAGGCGGGCGAAGCGGCCTTCGACGTGAAGGGCCTGAAACTGCACAACATGATCGCCAGGGACGCGGAGGGAAAGCCGGTGAAACTTCCGCCGAACGGCGACGAGTTCACCGCGGAGTGCACCCTCGACGCGGGTCAGAAGACGCTCCTGCACACAATGACGATCACGGGCGGCGGCGGTACGGACCCGACCGATCCGCCCACGGACCCGCCCACCGATCCGCCGACCGACCCTCCCACGGACCCGCCGACCGATTCGCCGACGGACCCGCCCACCGATCCCGCCGATCCCACTGACCCGGCCGACTCCGGCATCCCGGTGACCGGGGGCGGGAGCACGGCCGGCGGTTCCGGCGGTTCCGGCGCTCAGTTGGACACCGAGGTGACGGGCGGCTCGGGCAGCCTCGCGTCGACCGGCCTGCCCGGCGTGGGCCTGCTGCTGGCGGCGGCAGGCGGCCTCGGCACCGCCGGCGTTGTGGCCTTCCACTATCTGCCGCGGCGCTTGCGGAGGGGCGGCGAGGAAGCCGGCTGAGCCCGTTGCCGTACAGCGCCCGCGAAACGGCGTTCCCGGGGCACTCCCCGCCGTACGGCAGCGCAGCGGGCCCGGAGCAGCGACGGCGCTCCGGGCCCGCGGTCGTTCCGGACGTATCAGCGTCAGCTCGTCCTCGTCGAGGAGCCGGACGGGTCAACTCCCCTTAGCGGTACGGGCCCTGCGGCGCCGCACCGCCACCCCCACGATCAGGAGCACCACCACCAGGGCGAGCGCCACGAGCACGCCCCGGTTCACCGTGCGGTACGCCGTGCTCGCGCTTTCCACCAGCTCGCCGCCCTTGTCGCTCGCGGTGAGTTCGACGCTGCCCCAGTCCAGCGGTGGCGGCGCGGCCCACTTCTGGGTGATCCGCACCCGCTGGCCCGGCATCAGCTCGGCCGGCAGCGTATTGCCCGCGCTGTCGAAGGACGTCCGGCCGAACAGGCCCTCGGCCTTGAGGTCGACCCTCGGCTCAAGAAGCACGTTGCCGCTGTTGACGAGCGTGTACGTGACGGTGGCGTCCTTGCCGAGACCGGGCAGCAGGGGGACGTCGTAGTCGAAGCGGACGTCCTGGACGCGCAGGCCGGGCGTCCGCTCACCCTTGACCTGGAGATAGATGCGGGCGCCGACCGCCTGACGGATGCCGACTCCGGTGCCCTTGGCGCGGGCGACGCGCTTGTCCAGGGCGATGACGGCCCCGGGGTGGTCGCCGGGCGGGGCGGTGCGGGGGAGGTCGACGGTGAAGGGGACCGTCGCCCTGCCGCGGGCCGGGACGGTGACCTCCGAGCGTTCCAGGCGGGTCCACGCCCCGACGGACCGCTGCTTCGCGCCGGGTTCGCGGACCGCGAAGCCGCCGTCGCGCGGGGTGTTGTAGGCGTCGGCGGCGTAGAGCAGAAAGGTCACCGGCTCCTTGGCGAGATTGGAGACGGTGACCTTGTCGTGCACGGTGCGGCCGGGATCTGCCTTCACCCGGAAGTACGCCCGGTGTTTTCCGTGGCCGGATCTCTCGGCGGGGAAGACGGACCAGCGGCCGTTGTCGGCGGCGTACGCGCCCGGTGGTGGGCTCGCGGTGAGCAGGCCGAGCGCCAGGGTCAGGACGGTGACGAGTACGGCGGCGTGTCTGCGGTGCGCGAGCTGCGCGCGGACGGGTTTCATGCGGCCCCCGGAGCGAGGAGAGAAGGAAGCGGGAAGGGAAAGGCGGAGCAACGCGCGAGAGCGGGTGACGCCAGGGAGAGGGTGGCGTCGGAGAGAGGGAGGTGTCAGAGAGAGGGAGGTGCCGGAGAGAGGGAGGTGCCAGAGAGCGGGTGGCGTCAGAGAGAGATGGACCGGCCGTCGCACAACGGCCGGTCCACCGTGCAGAGCGTGCGCGGGATCAGGTCAGCGTCAGCGTGAGCACGGCCGCGTAGTCACCGGCGGCCGCGGTCTTCGGCACGTCGAGCGCGAGGCCCGCGCCGACGGTGAACTCGCCGCCGGTCTGCGCCGCGTCGGGCGCGCTGGCGAGCGTGGCGCCCACCGTGCCCACCGGCCCTCGGGTGCCCGGCACGCAGGTGCTCGCCGATCCGGCCGCCGTCGCGCAGGACGGCGTCCAGGCGAGCTTGTCCGCGCCGATGCTGCCGCCGCCGCCCGTGAAGTCGGTGACCTTCCCGGTGAGCGACCAGCCGGTGGCGCCGTTACGGGCGTCCTTGACGGTCACCTTCTGCAGATCGCCGGTCGAGTTGCCGCCGGCGCCCTCTTCGACCGGGGACAGCGCGACGGTGTCGCCCGCCTGGGCCATGGTGAGCTGACCGCCGCCCTGCTTGGGCGTGACCTTGGTGTTCACGTTCTGCTTGCCGGTCGTGGGGTCCGGGCCAGGACCCGGGCCTGGGTCGTCGCCCTGGATCTCCATCGTGTGCAGGAGCGTCCCCTGCCCCGCGTCGAGCGTGCAGGCGGTCTCGAACTCATCACCGAACGGCGGGAGTTGGACCGCCGCGCCCGACGAGTCCCGGGCGATCATGTTGTGCAGCTTGAGTCCCTTCACGTCGAACTTCGCGGTTCCGGGCTTGGCCCAGGTCAGCAGGGAGCCGGGCGACTTCCCGGTGGCGTTGACGGTGAACGCCGCCGCCGGGTTGGGGATGTTGGTCTTGGCGACGGTGTTGACGACCTTGATGGGCAAGGTGCCGTCGCCGCCGGGCAGCGTGACGACCACATCCGCCGTGGCCTTGCCCTCCAGGGTCACCGCGCCCATGACGCCGAGGCCCTGGGCCGCTCGCGCGCTGACCTTGGTGACGGCCGTGATGTCGTACTCGGGGACCGTCTCGCCCACCTTCATGGAGGTGGGCATGTCCGAGGAGACGTGGATCTCGATCGGGTCGTTGTTGATGATCGGGAACTTGCAGGTGTACTTCTGGTCCAGCTGCACCGGAACGGCGGCGGCGGTGCCTGCCGTCAGGGTGACCAGTCCGGCCACCAGCCCTGTGGCCGCGACCGTACACAAGGCGCGGCGCGCCCTGGTTCTCTTTCGCTGAGCTCTCATCAGCTGCCTCTCGTACTGCGTGAAGGAGCAGAACGGGTGAAGGGAGAATGGCCGTACATGTCGCTATCTTCGCCAGCTACGGCCTTGTTTCGGATCGGTAAACTACTGACGGGTAGTTGGGCGGTCAAGATGTGGGTTACCGGCGGTATCCACTTGCTCGGAATCGGGGGCGGCCTCATCGCCGGGTGAGCAAGGAGACGCCGGAACTCATACGCCGATGCCAAAAAGTTCGTAGTGGTTCCGGATGACAAGTGCTCCCGGCTCCTTGCTCACCGCACGACAGAACTTCGGTGAGCAGTGAAACGTCTCTTGACCTGTTTCTCTGGGCGCCACTAGCTTCCGCTCTCGGCTCGTTTATCCATTCAACGTAAATGCCTGAGTCGCCGAGCGGTCGGAGTTCTGGTGCTGTTTTCTGAGGAAAGCCTGGACGCAGTCATGGGGGTGAGCCCTTTCGGCCGCCCGGACGCTCGTCTGGTGAGCGCGGTGTGCCGGGCCGGCGGTCTCGGCATGCTCGACCTCGGGATCGGTGACCGGCACGCTCGCGAGGAACTCGCCCGGCTCTGCCGCTGGGAACCCGACCGTTTCGGCGTACGGGTGGGGGAGCGCTGTGCGCTGCGCCCCGGTGACCTGGACGCGGCTCCGGCCGGCCGGCCGCACACCGTACTGCTCGGCGTGGACTCCGCCTGGCAGCCGGGTGAACTGGGCAACTACTACTCGGTGTTGGTCGAGGTCACCAGCCGCGAGGAGGCCGTGCGGGCGGTGGCCGACGGGGCCGACGGCCTGGTGGTGCGAGGCAGCGAGAGCGGCGGGCGCATCGGCGACCTCAGTACGTTCGTCCTGCTGCAGCAGCTCCTCGCCGACCCCGAGGTGTCGCTGCCGGTCTGGGCGTGCGGCGGCATCGGCCCCCGTACCGCGACGGCAGCCGTGCTCGGCGGCGCGAACGGCGTCGTGCTCGACACCCAGCTCGCCCTGCTCGCCGAATCCGGCCTGCCTGAGCGGGACCGGGCCGCACTCGAGGTGATGGACGGCACCGGGACGGTCGTCGTCGACGGCAGGCGCATTCTGCGCAGGCGGGGCGGCCTTCGAGGCGGCGACACCCTCCCCGTGGGTGAGGACGGCTTCCTGGCCGCGCGGTTCGCCGCGCGGTGGCAGACGACGGCGAAGGCGATACGAGGGATACGTACCGCCATCGCGCAAGCGTCGGTCCCCGTGCCGCCACCGTCGCGAGAGGTCGAACTCCCTATCGCCCAGGGGCCGATGACCAGGGTGAGCGACCGGCCGGAGTTCGCCGCGGCCATCGCCGACGAGGGCGGACTGCCGTTCCTGGCCCTGGCACTGGCGGACGGCGACCAGGCCCGCGCCCTCCTCACCGCCACCCGCACCGAGCTGGGCGACCGCCCCTGGGGCGTCGGCATCCTCGGCTTCGCCGACGAGGGAATCCGGGAGGCTCAGCTCGCAGCCGTACGGGAGGCCCGGCCGAGCCACGCCGTCATCGCGAGCGGCAGGCCCGGACAGGCCGCCGAGCTGGAGGCCGCGGGCATCCGGACCTTCCTGCACGTCCCGTCGGCCGGGCTGCTGCGGCAGTACCTGGAAGCGGGCGCCCGCAGGTTCGTCTTCGAGGGCTCCGAATGCGGTGGACACGTCGGGCCGCTCGCCTCCTTCCCGTTGTGGGAGGCGCAACTCGCGGTCCTTGAGGAGTACGCTGCCGACCACCCCGGGGCGCTCGCGCAGATCCAGGTGATGTTCGCGGGCGGCATCCACGACGCACGGTCCTCGGCGATGGTCACAGGCCTCGCCGCCCCGCTCGCCGCACAGGGCATGGCGGTCGGCGTCCTCATGGGCACCGCCTACCTCTTCACCGAGGAGGCGGTCGCCCTCGGCGCCGTACAGCCGGGGTTTCAGGAGCAGGTCGCCGCGGCGCGGACGACCGCGCTCCTGCGTACCGCGCCCGGCCACGCCACCCGGTGTGTGCCGAGCCCCTTCACCGCGGATTTCGCCGCGGAGGAGAGGAGGCTGCGGGAACAGGGCCTGGCGCCGGAGCGGATCTGGGCGGAGCTGGAACGCCTGAACCTGGGGCGGCTGCGGATCGCGACCAAGGGCGTGGAGCGGCGCGACGGTGAACTGACCCCCGCCGACGAGCGGCGGCAGTTGGCCGCCGGAATGTTCATGGCCGGGCAGGTGTCCCTGCTGCGTACGCGACCGACCACGATCCGCGCCCTGCACCGCGAAGTCGGCCTCGGAGCACGGCAGTTCCTGGCCGAGCGGAGGGCCGTCCTGCGGCCCCGGTTCGCGCCCCCGGAGCCGTCGGCCGCCGCCGCTCCGGAGCCGCTGGACGTCGCCGTCGTCGGGATGGCCTGCATGTTCCCGCAGGCGGATGGCCTCGACGCCTACTGGGCGCAGATCCTGGCCGGGACCGACGCGGTCACCGAGGTCCCCGCGGACCGCTGGGATCCGGCCGTGTACTGCGAGACGGGCGCGGACGCGGGCGCGGGCCTGGGTACCGGCGCGGGCTCCGGTGCTGCCGTTGGCACCGGCACTGGCATCGGCACCGGCACCGGCACTGGCACCGGCATCGGCACTGGCACCGGCATCGGCACCGGCATCGGCACCGGCACTGGCACCGGCATCGGCACTGGCATCGGCTCCAGCACGGGCGCTGGCGCGGGTTCCGGCTTCGGCACTGGCACTGGCACCGGCACCGGCGCGGGCTCCGGCGTCGGTTCCGGCTCCGGCGCAAGCACAGGCATCCGCTCCGACGGCGAACGCACTCCCTCGCGTTGGGGCGGCTTCCTGCCCCGTATTCCCTTCGACCCCCTGTCCTACGGCATTCCGCCCGCCTCGCTCGGCGCCATCGAGCCCGTGCAGCTCCTCGCCCTCGAAGCGGCCCGCCGCGCACTCGACGACGCCGGGTACGCGGACCGCGCCTTCGACCGCTCCCGCGCGTCGGTCGTGTTCGGCGCCGAAGCGGGCAGCGACCTCGCCAACGCCACCACCCTGCGCACCGTCCTGCCCTCCTACCTCGACTCCGTGCCCGAAGCCCTGTCCGCCCAACTGCCGCGCCTCACCGAGGATTCCTTCCCGGGAATGCTCGCCAACGTCATCTCCGGCCGCATCGCCAACCGCCTCGACCTCGGCGGCGCCAACTACACCGTCGACGCGGCCTGTGCCTCCTCACTCGCCGCCGTAGACGTCGCCTGCAAGGAGCTCGTGCAGGGCGCCAGCGACCTGGTGCTGTGCGGCGGCGCCGATCTGCACAACGGCATCAACGACTACCTGCTCTTCTCCTCCGTGGGCGCCCTGTCCCCGTCCGGCCGCTGCCGCACCTTCGACGCGGACGCCGACGGCATCGCGCTCGGGGAGGGCGTGGCCTGCGTGGTGCTCAAGCGGCTCACCGACGCCGAACGCGACGGCGACCGCGTCTACGCGGTGATCAGGGGAGTGGGCCGCTCCAGCGACGGCCGCGCCCTCGGCCTCACCGCCCCCGGCCCCACGGGCCAGCGCCTCGCCCTCGAACGCGCCTACGCCCAGGCCCGGGTCTCACCGGCCGCGGTCGGCCTCATCGAGGCCCACGGAACAGGCACCGTGGTCGGCGACCGCACCGAACTCACCGTGCTCACCGAGGTGTTCGAGGAGGCGGGCGCCGGTGCGGGCACCTGCGCGCTCGGCTCCGTGAAGTCCCAGATCGGTCACACCAAGTGTGCCGCGGGCCTGGCGGGCCTGATCAAGACGGCACTGGCCCTGCACACCGGCGTCCTGCCGCCCACCCGGCAGCTCACCCGCCCCAACCCCGCCTGGGACCCCTGCTCCAGCCCCTTCGCCTTCCACACCGTCGCCCGCCCGTGGGCAGCCGGACCTGCCGAACGCCGCGCCGGGGTCAGCGCCTTCGGCTTCGGCGGCACCAACTTCCACGTGGTCCTGCGCGCCCACGAAGGCGGCGCGCCGCCCGCGCACGGTCACGCCCACTGGCCCGCCGAACTGTTCACCTTCCACGGCGACGACCATGAAGGAGCCGCCCGCGAGGTACGGCTGCTGCTCGACCTGCTGGACCGCCGGCCGGACACCCCGCGCCTGCGGGACCTCGCTGCCAGCACCGCCCGGCGAGCCGCGCGGCGCACCGGACCGGTACGCATCGCCGTCGTCGCTCCCGACCCGCGCAGCCTGCCCGTACTGCTGCGCCGAGCCCTGGCCGGTGAACACGACCCGGCAGCCGGAATCTTCCTCGCGGACGCGGACACGGAGACGCGCTCGGGCTCCGAAGTCGACTCAGACACCGCCGAGTCCGCTCGGACCCCCGCGCCCGGGAACCGGATCGCCTTCCTCTTCCCCGGACAGGGCAGCCAGCGCCCCGGCATGGGCGGCGAGCTGTTCATCGCCTTCCCCGAAGTGCAGCAGCACCTGCGCCGCGGATCCGCCTGCGTTCCCGCGCTCTATCCGCCCACCGGCTTCACCTCCGACGCCGACGAACAGCAACGCGCCGGGCTCACCGACACCCGCAATGCCCAACCGGCCCTGGGCATTGCGGGGCTCGCCACCGCCGATCTGCTCGCCCGCGCCGGCGTGCGGCCGCACCTGGCCGCCGGGCACTCCTACGGCGAACTCGTGGCCCTGTGCGCGGCGGGCGCCCTCACCCCGGACGCCCTGATCGCGCTGAGCGGCCGCCGTGCCGATGCCATGCTCGACGCGGCGGGCGACGCCCCCGGTGCCATGGCCGCGATCACGGCGGGCGCCGCCCCGATCCTGGCCGCCCTGCGCTCCGCCGGACTGGCGGACCGGGTGGTCCTCGCCAACCTCAACGCCCCGGACCAGAGCGTCGTCTCCGGCCCTGCCGACGCGGTGCGGGACGCGGTGGCCGCGCTGCGCGACGCCGGTCACAGCGCCAAGCTGCTGCCTGTCGCCTGCGCCTTCCACAGCCCGCTCCTCGCGGGCGCGGGACCGGCGTTCGGCGATGCCCTCGCCGAAGTGGCCGTGGGCGTACCGGAGTTCGATGTGTGGGCCAATGCCACGGCGGCGCCCTACCCGGCCTCGCCCGAGGCGATCCGGGCCGGGCTCGCCGAGCAGATCGCCTCGCCCGTCCGGTTCGCCGAGCAGATCGAGGCGATGTACGCGGCCGGGGCGCGGATCTTCGTCGAGGCGGGCCCCGGCACCGTACTGAGCACACTGGTCGGGCGGATCCTCGGTGACCGCCCGCACCGGGCGATTCCCACCGAACCGCAGGCCGGGGCCGGACTGCCCGGCTTCCTCACCGCCCTCGCCCGGCTCGCGGTCGCGGGAGTGCCCGTGGCCACCGGGTGGCTCTTCCACGGCCGTGCCACCACCGGCCCCGAGCCGTCCGGGCCCGCCGCCCGGCCCCCCGCCTGGACCGTCGACGGCCACCTCGTCCGGGACGCCTCGGGCGACCCCCTGCCCGGCGCACTGCGACCGGCCCGACGCATCACTCTGGAGGCCGATGTGACCGGCACGAGCGGGCGCCACGACGGGGGAGCGGGGGACCGGGACGCGCTGCTCGCCGACTTCCTCCGGGGAACCCGGGAACTGGTGGCGGCCCAACGCGACGTCCTGCTCGCCCACTTCGGCGCCACGCCCACAGCCGCGCCCACACCGGAGGCCCCTTCGGCCACCACCCCGATACGAGGCGAGCACGCGAAACACCCGGAAGCGAGAAAGGCAGACGCGGAGCCGGACCGGCCGCACCCCGCGACCGGCGCCGACCTGCTCGACGCCGTCCTGCGGATCATCAGCGACCGTACGGGCTACCCGGCGGACATGATCGAGCCCGACCTCGACCTGGAGGCCGACCTCAGCATCGACTCCATCAAGCGCACCGAGATCGCCGGTGAGCTCGCGGGGCTGCTCGGTGCGGGAGCGGATGCGGTACGGCTCGACGACGCCGAACTCGAAGCGCTGTCCCGGGCCCGTACGGCGGAGGCGATCACGCGGTGGCTGACGGCGCGGCAGGCGGCACCCACGGAGAGGGACGACGCGGCCGGACCGCCCGAAGTCCGGGCTACGGACGACGCGGCGCCGACGGCACTCCTGGGGTCGGCTCCCAAGCGGTACGTGGTCGGGCGGGCGCCGCTGGCGCGGCCGGGCGGTGCGGCGGACCTGAATCTGACCGGACAGCGGTTCGCTGTGCTCGGCGATGTACCGGAGGGCGTGGGGCCCACAGGTGCGGCCGGTGGTGCGGCAGGTGCGGACCAGGGCGCCCCCCGCGCCGACCGAGCGAGCCGGGTTGCCGATCACGTGATGGCCGGACTTCGGCAGCGCGGGGCCGACGCCGTACTGCTCGGCCGTGACCACGTGCTGACCGAGGCCTTCGGTGCCCTGGACGGCGTCGTCCACCTCGGCGCCCTGGGGGACGACGCGGGGCCCGCGCTCCCCGCCGGGTTCGCGGGGCTCGCAGCCGCGCTGGCCTGTCGCCCCTCCTGGCTGATCGGTGCTTGCCCGGCCTCGGATCCGGCGGGGGCAGGGCTGGCCGGTCTGTTCCGTACGGCGGCGCGGGAACACCCGGCCACGAGCGTCCGGTTGGTGCGCCTGGCCCACCGGCCCCCGGACGCGGACCTCGCCGAGGCGCTGGTGGCCGAGTTGTCCGACCCGGAGTCCGAGCCCGTGGTCGACCACACGCCCGAAGGCCGTTTCGCGCCACGCCCGGAACCCGTACCGCTGAGCCTGCCCGCGCAGCGCGGCGCGGGCCCCGCGGCCGACGGCGGGGCCGAGGTCGCGGCGTGCGGACTCACCCCCGAGTCGGTCGTGGTTCTCGCCGGGGGAGGACGCGGCATCACCGCCCGCTTCGCCCTGGCCCTGGCCGCCGCCGCACGCTGTCGCGTCGAGCTCCTGGGCCGTACCCCGCTGCCCGACGCCCCCGAGACCCCGGCCACGGCCGCGGCGCGGGACCGGAGTGAGCTGCGCGCGGTGCTCGCCGCTCAGGGCAGCCGCTCACCGGCCGAGGTCGACCGGGCCGCCGGGCTGGTCCTCGCCCAGCGCGAAGTCGCCGCCACCCTGGCCGAGTTGGCGCGTCTCGGTAGCCCGGCCCGCTACCACGCGGCTGATCTGCGCGACGCGGACGCCGTCGACCGTGTGCTGAAGGAGGTCATGGCCGAGCACGGCAGGATCGACGGTGTCGTCGGCGGCGCGGGCGTCATCGAGGACCGGCTGATGGCCGACAAGGACGCCGCGTCCTTCGACCGGGTGTACGGCACCAAGGTCGATGGGGCCCGCCACCTCCTGGACGCCGTGGCCGCACTCTCCGAAGGTCGGCAACGCCCGTTCGCCGTCCTGTTCGGCAGCGTCTCCGCTGTACTCGGCAATCGCGGTCAGTGCGACTACGCCGCCGCCAACGACGCCCTGGAGAGCCTCGGCGCCGACTGGTCCGCACGCACCGGGCACCGCACGCTCACCGTGCACTGGGGGCCCTGGGCGCCCGTCGGCAGCCACACCGGCATGGTCACCCCGGAGCTGGGCCGCGACTACGCGCGCCGTGGTGTCGGGCTGATCGACCCCGACGAGGGGGTGCTCGCCCTGCTCCGTGAGCTCGCCTGGGGCGACCCGGCGTCGACGGCCGTCGTCCTCACCGCGTTGGGCCTGTGAGGCCGCGATGACGGATGTGGCCATCGTCGGCATGGCGGTCCTGCTGCCCGGCGCCCCCGACCTGGCGGCGTACTGGCACAACCTCGTCGCCGGAGCCGACGCCATCGCCGAGGTGCCGGGACACCGCTGGGACGCCTCCCTGTATCCGGAGCGGATCTACTGCCGACGCGGCGGCTTCGTCGACGAGTTCGCCTCGGTGGACGCCGCCCGGTTCGGGGTGATGCCGGACTCCGTCCACGGGACCGAACCCGACCAGCTGATCGCCCTCCAGGTCGCCGCCCGCGCGATCGCCGACGCGGGCGGCGAGGAGCGCCTCCCCGTACGCGACCGCGTCGGAGTGGTCCTCGGCCGTGGCGGCTACCTCACCCCGGCCCAGGCCCGCAACGACCAACGCGTACGTACGTCCCGGCAACTCGCCCACACGCTAGGGGAGTTGCTGCCGGAGCTGAGCCCCGACCGGCTCGCCCGCATCGAGGACGCCTTCGCCGCGCAGCTGGGCCCCGACCGGCCAGAGGCGGCCATCGGACTCGTCCCCAACCTCGCCGCGTCGCGCATCGCCAACCGTCTCGACCTGCGGGGGCCCGCGTACACGACGGACGCGGCCTGCGCTTCGTCGCTCATCGCCGTCGACCAGGCGGTGGCCGAACTGACCACCGGACGCTGCGACATGATGCTCGCGGGCGGCGTGCACCACTGTCACGACGTCACGCTGTGGAGCGTCTTCAGCCGCCTCGGGGCCCTGTCGCCGTCCGAGCGCAGCCGCCCCTTCCACGCAGCGGCCGACGGGATCCTCATCGGCGAGGGAACTGGCATCGTCGTCCTCAAGCGCCTCGCGGACGCGACGCGCGACGGGGACCGTGTCTACGCGGTCATCCGCGGTACGGGCGTCGCCGCCGACGGCCGCGCCGCGAGCCTGCTCAGCCCCGATCCGGACGGCCAGACCCGGGCTGTCCGCCAGGCCTGGCGGGCGGCCGGGCTCGACCCGCGCGCGCCGCACGCCCTCGGCCTCCTCGAAGCCCACGGCACCGGGACCCCGGCCGGGGACGCGGCCGAACTCGCCACGCTGGCAGAGGTGTTCGGTCCGCCGCGGGAACGCTCATCGGACGAGCGTCGTGCGGTCATCGGCTCGGTGAAGTCGATGATCGGCCACACCATGCCGGCCGCCGGGGCCGCGGGCCTGGTCAAGGCCGCCCTCGCCCTGCACCACGCGACGCTGCTGCCCACCCTGCACTGCGAGGACCCGCACCCCGCCCTCGCGGCCACCCGCTTCCGGCCGCTCGGCACGGCCAGACCGTGGGACGCGGAGATCCGCAGGGCCGCGGTGAACGCCTTCGGCTTCGGCGGCATCAACGCCCACGTCGTCCTCGAACAGGCCCCGCGGCCCACTGCCGCACTAGGGCCTGTGTCGGAAGTCGCGTCGTTCGCCCGGAGGGCGGGCCTCGCGGGGCAGACGGGACTTCCGACACAGGCCCTAGCCCGTGCGGTCGTCCGTGAGGCGGAGCCGGTGCTCCGCCTCACCGCCGAGAGCCCCGAGCTCCTCGCCGACCGGCTCGCCGCCCCCGACTCCGCGCTGCGCGACCGGGCGGACACCGAGCCGCCCCCGGGCCGGGCCCGCCTCGCGGTCGTGGCCCCCGATGCCAGACGCCTCGCGCTGGCCCGCCGCGCGGTGGCCAAAGGGCGGGCCTGGCGGGGCAGGGGAGACGTGTGGTTCACCCCGGAACCCCTGCTCACTCCCGAGGCCGGAGGCAGACTCGCGTTCGTCTTCCCCGGTCTCGAGGCGGAGTTCGCGCCCCGGGTGGGCGAGGTCGCCCGGCACTTCGGACTGCCGGTGCCGATGGGGGACGACACGGTCGTCGGCGACGTCGGGCGCCACGGCATCGGCGTGCTTGCCGTCGGCCGTGTACTGGACGGGGCCCTGCGCGCCCTGGGCATCGAACCCGACGCGGTGGCGGGACACAGCATCGGCGAGTGGTCAGCGATGCTCGCGGGCGGCCTGTACGACGCCGCGACGGCCGACGCCCTCCTCGCGGACTTCGACCCCGACTCCCTCAGCGTCCCCGGCGTCGCGTTCGCCGCACTCGGCACGTCCGCCGAGCAGGTCAGGGCGGTGCTCGGTTCCCGTACCGACGTGGTTCTCTCGCACGACAACGCCCCCGCCCAGTCCATGATCTGCGGCCCGAAGGACGCGGTTGACGTCCTGGTGCGGGACTTCCGTGAGCGGCGGATCGTCGCCCAGGTCCTGCCGTTCCGCTCCGGTTTCCACACGCCGATGCTCGCCCCCTATCTGACCCCCCTGACGGCCGGGGCGCACCGCGCACCCCTACGCACGCCCCGCATCCCCGTCTGGTCGGGCACCACAGCGGCACCCTTTCCCCCGGCCGCGGCCGACATCCGGGCCCTGTTCGTACGCCACCTCCTTGAGCCGGTCCGCTTCCGGCCGCTCATCGACGCGATGTACGCGGCCGGGTTCCGGGCCTTCGTGCAGGTGGGCACCGGCCGCCTCAGCTCGCTGATCGACGACACCCTGGCCGGCCGCGAGGGCCTGACCGTCGCCGCCGACACGCCCCGCTGCGGCGGGCTCGCCCAACTGCGGCGCGTCGTCGCCGCGCTGTGGGCCGAGGGCAGCCCTCGGGCCGCGAACGCACCGCTGCCCCGCCGTGCCACCGGCAGGGCGCCGGTCCGTCTGGACCTCGGCGCCGCCTCGGTGTCGCTGCCGCCCGCCGTACGGTCGGAACTGCGCGCGGACCTGCTCGCCGCGCTGGACCGCGCCCCGCAACCCGCGCCCGGCCGCCTCGACGCCCTCGCGGCCCGCTTCCCCGCGGCGGCCGAACTGCGGGCCGCGCTGGCCGAGACGGCGGACACGGCGGTGGCGCTGTTCACCGCACGGGCGGCGGCCACGACGACCGCGCATGCGAATGCGCCTGCCCCTGCGCCTGCCCCTGCGCCTGCCCCTGCACCTGCCCCTGCACCCGCACCCGCACCCGCACCCGCACCTGAGAATGCCACTGCGCCCGCAATCGCAGTACCGGAGTGGGAGGAGTCGGCGTCCCCCGGCGCCGTCGACCACCCGCAATACCCGCAACATGCACAACACGCACAACACGCACAACTCGTCATCGACACCACCGCCATGCCCCACCTCCTCGACCACTGCTTCATCCCGCAGCGCCCCGGCTGGCCCGACCTCTCCGACCGGCACCCGGTTGTCCCCGCGACCACCGTCGTCCACCACATGATGCGGGCCGCCGAGCGGGCCCGCCCCGGCCGGCTGGTCGTCGCGGTGTACGACGTGCGCCTTGAGCAGTGGCTCGCGGCCGAACCCGCCACCCGGGTCGAAGTCGTCGTGACGCCCGAGCCCGACGAGCGGCTTGTGCGGGTGGCGTTCGGACCGTACGCGCGGGCCGTGCTCGAACTCGCCGACGACTACCCCGGCCGCCCGCCCGCCCGCTGGCGGCGGGAAGCGGACGAGCAGCCCTGCGCGATCACCGCCGAGGACCTCTACCGGGACCGGTGGATGTTCCACGGCCCCGCCTTCCAGGGGGTCACAGAGCTGACCGGCATCGGTGAGCGACACGTCCGCGGCACCATCACCACCCCGGCGGCCCCCGGAGCACTCCTCGACAACGTCGGCCAGCTGCTCGGCCACTGGATCCTGGCCCGGCGCACCGAGCGCAACGTCGTCTTCCCCGTACGGATGGATGCCTTCCGTTTCTTCGGCCCGCCCCCGGCCCCCGGCACCCCCGTCGAGTGCCATGTCAGGGTGGCCTCCCTCACCGGCCCCGCGCTCACCGCCGACGTACAGCTGACCGTCGGGGGCACGGTCTGGGCCGAGGTCACCGGCTGGCAGGACCGTCGCTTCGACGTACCCGGCGCCGACCGCCCCGGCGGCTACCCCGAGCGCCGCACCCTGTCCGAGGCCCGGCCCGGCGGCTGGACGCTGCTCACCGACGCCTGGCCCGACGTGGCCTCGCGCGACCTGGTGATGCGCACCCAACTGGGCGCCGCCGAGCGGGCCGCCTACGAGAAGCACCCGCCGCGCGGCCGTCGCCAATGGCTGCTCGGCCGGATCGCCGCGAAGGACGCGGTGCGGCACTGGCTGTGGCGGCGCTCCCCGGACGCGGTCTACCCGGCCGAGATCGCCGTCCGCAACGACGCCGAAGGACGGCCGTACGCCGTCGGTGTGCACGGCCGGGAGCTGCCCGCCCTCGATCTGTCGCTGGCCCACCGCGCGGAGACCGCCGTCGCACTCGTACGGCCGCACGCCGAACGGGAACACCCCGAAACGGGGGTGGGCATCGACGTCGAGGTCATCGCCGAACGGACCGACGCCACACACCAAGTCGCCCTGGACGAGCGGGAACGAGCCCTGCTCGCCACGCTCAGCACGGTCGCCGGCGGTGAGCGCGAGGCCGTGTGGTTCACCCGCTTCTGGGCGGCCAAGGAAGCCGTGGCCAAGGCCGAGGGTCTCGGCCTGCGCGGCCGACCGCGGAGGTTCGCCGTCCGTGGGGTGCGCCCGTACGGACTGATCGTCGAGACGGAGCGGCAGCGCCACCACGTGCGCTGCGAACGCCTGGGGCCCGCTCCCGCACCCGCTCCCGCACCCGCTCCCGCACCCGCACCCGCACCCGGAGCTCAGCAGAAGGACTACGTCGTGGCCTGGACAGCGAAGGAGAACGAACTGTGAGGACGACCGCGGCGCCGGACGAGCGCCAAGTGCTCGGGGAAGTCGCCGAGATGATCACCACGGTGCTCGGCGACTACGCGCCGGACGCCGCCGACATCGGCCTGCGCTCCCGCTTCGGCGACGACCTGGAGATGGAGAGCATCGACCTGGTGACCCTCGCCGGGCTGCTCGCCGAGTGGTACGGGCCGGACGCCAACTTCGCCGCCTACCTGGCGAGCCTGGAGCTCGACGAGATCATCGCCCTGACCGTGGGCGACCTCGTCGCGTACCTCTGCCGTTCCCTGCGACCCGGCGCGGGAGGCTGACCGTGGCCAGAGTGCGGGCGAACGGCCTCCTCCACCACGTACAGCGGCTTCCGCACGGTCCCGGGGCGCAGGTCATGACGGCCGACGGCCGCGCGCCGACCGTCGTCTTCCTGCACGGCGCCTTCATCGACAGCCTCGCCAGTTTCTACTTCACGCTCGGCCCGCAGTTCGCGGACGCGGGCTTCGACGTCCTCATGTACGACCTACGCGGGCACGGCCGCAGCGAACGCCCGCCCACCGGCTACACGCTGGAGGACTTCACCGACGACCTCGTCGCCCTGCTCGACGCCCTGGACATCGACGGGCCCGTCCATCTGGTCGGCAACTCCTTCGGCGGCACGGTGGCCCTGGACTTCGCCGTGCACCACCCGACGCGTACGGCGTGCGTGACCGTCGTGGAGTCGGGGCCCGCGACACGCGGCTGGGCCGCCACCATGTCCGGGGCGCTGCACCGGGTGACGGGGGAGCGGTCCGAGGAGGAGGCGCTCGCCTGGTTCGTCGCCGAGTACGGAGCGCTCGCCTCCACCCGGCAGGGCGACGACCTGCACGACGCGCACATCGCCCGCCTCGGACGCGCGGCCGGGCGGCTGATCGCCACCACCTCCATCAGGCGGGACATCCCGGACGGCCGCACGCTCGGCGACGGACAACTCCGCGCCCTCGACCGCCCGGTGCTCCTCGTCAACGGACAGGGCGGCCTCGTCGCCGAGGAGACCGCCCGCCTGACGGCACTCCTGCCGGACTGCGACGTCGTCGTGGTGCCCGGCCAGAAGCACTCGGTCCTGGTGGAGGCCGCCGAACACGTCGGCACCCTCACCCTGGACTGGACGATGCGGCGGCTGTCGGCCGTGGGAGTGGCCCGATGAGCCGATTCCTCTTCGTCGTGCCGCCGCTCGCCGGTCACGTCAACCCGGCCTCGGCCGTCGCCGCCGCACTCGCCGCCCGGGGCCACGAGGTGGCCTGGGCCGGGCACCCGGCCGTTCTACGGGGGCTGGTGGCGGCGGACAGCCCCGTTTTCCCCTGCGCGGGCCCGCCCGGCATTGACGACCGGCCCCCAGATCTGCGCGGCGTCGCCGCCCTGAAGTTCCTGTGGGACGACTTCTTCGCACCGCTCGCGTACGCCATGGCGCCCGGAGTGACCACCGCCGTCATGGAGTTCGGACCCGACCTGCTCGTCGTCGACCAGCAGGCGGTCGCGGGCGCACTGGTCGCGGAGCGGCTCGGCGTCCCCTACGTCACCTCCTCGACCACCTCCGCGGAGCTCTCGGGCAGTCTCATCGGCATCCCGAAGGTCGACCAGTGGCTCACCGACCTCCTTGACGGTCTGCGCCAGCGCCTCGGCGATCCCTCGGCCCGCCACGACCCGCGCTTCTCGCCACGGCTCACGCTCGTCTTCTCCACCGGCGAACTCACCGGCCCGTCGGCGCGGGAACGCGGTCCGGTGCGCTTCGTCGGCCCTGCGCTCGGCTCGCGCGGCGACATCGCCGACTTCCCCTGGGAGTGGGTCGACCGGGACGACCGCCGGGCCCTTGTCCTGGTCTCCCTCGGCACCGTCAACACCACGGTGGGCGCCCGCTTCCTCACCCACTGCGTGGACGCCGTACGTGCCCGCTCACGCGCACTGCGCGTGGTGGTGGCCGACCCCGGCGGACTCCTCGGCCCGCCGCGCGGCGACGACGACGTCCTGATCCGCCCGGCGCTTCCCCAACTCGACCTCCTGGCCCGCGCGGACGCCGTCGTCTGCCACGCCGGACACAACACCGTCACCGAGGCCCTGTGGCACGGCGTTCCCCTGGTGGTCGCTCCCATCCGCGACGACCAGCCCGTGGTCGCCGCCCAGGTCACCGCCGCGGGAGCGGGCGTGCGGGTGCGGTTCGGGCGGGCCGACGCCAGGGCCGTCGGAGCCGCCCTCGACACGGTGCTCGGCCAGCCCCACTACGCCGCGGCGGCCTGCCGCATCAGCCACTCCTTCCGCGCGGCGGGCGGAGCGCCCACCGCGGCCGCGCATCTCGAAGAGGTCGTAGCAGCCGCAGAGGCCGCAGAGGCCGCAGAGGCCGCAATGACCGAAAAGGTCGAAGAACAGGAGAACCCGTGGCACGGACTGCAGATATAGCCGCGCGAAGGCCCCACTACCAACGGCTGCTCGCCGCGGGAACGGGCCGGTTCTTCCGGCCCCCGCGCACCACCTGCCCCTGGTGCGCCTCCGACCGGCTCCGCCACCGCCTTCGCAGCCGGGACCACGTGCAGAACAAGCCGGGCACCTTCGTCCTCGACGAGTGCCGCGACTGCGGACACATCTTCCAGAATCCGCAACTGACCTCCGAGGGCCTCGACTTCTACTACGGCGACTTCTACGACGGGCTCGGCGGGGAGAGCACGGCCAAGATGTTCGCCGGGCGCGGCAGTGTGAAACGCTTCCGGCACAGCGCCCGCGCCCTGCGCGCCCATGCGAGCCCGCGGCGCTGGCTTGACGTCGGCACCTCGCACGGCCACTTCTGCGCGACGGCCAAGGAGGAGCTCCAGGACACCGAGTTCCACGGCCTCGACATAGGCGAGAGCGTCGAACTCGCCGTCAAGGAGGGGCGGATCGCGGCCGCGTACCGGGGACAGTTCACACTGCTCGCCGAGGAACTGGCCGGCCGCTACGACACGGTGAGCATGTTCCACTACCTGGAGCACACCCTGACGCCGCGCGGCGAACTCGTCGCCGCCCGCACCGCGCTGCGGCCCGGCGGGCACCTCCTCATCGAGGTCCCCAACCCCGAATCCCCGCTGGGCAGGTTCTTCCGCGGCCGCTGGATGCCCTGGTTCCAGCCCCAGCACCTGCACTTCGTGCCGATCGGCAACCTCTGCCGCGAGCTGGAACGCCTGGGCTTCACCGTGGTGTCCGCCCGCCGCCGCGGCAACCAGCACATCCCGGTCGACCTAGCCTGCGCCACCTGGTTCTGGGCGGCCCGCGCCATGCCCAAGGAGGACGCGCCCTGGCTGGCGCGGCGGCCGGGGCGGGCCGCGGTAGCCGCGCGCTGGGCCGTGGCGCTCGCCGCGCTGCCGCCGCTCCTCGCCGCGTACGGCATCGATCTGCTGCTCGCCCCGCTCGTACGGCGGACCTCGCTCAGCAACGCCTACCGGGTGATCGCCCGTCGCGGCCCCGACAACACCCTCCACAACACCCCCCACGACACCCCCGACGGCAGAGGGAACTGACATGCCAACCCCCGCATCCCGTTTCCGCCGTGCGGGACGGCTCACCGTCGTCCTCACCTTGATCCTCGCGGCCTGCACGCTCTCCGCGAGCACGGCGGGCAGCGAGCCCCGCCCGGCCGCCACGAGCCCCGCCGCGAGCGCCGCCACGACACTGCCCCCCGACGACTTCTACGTGCCGCCGGGCACCCTGCCCGAAGGGAGGCCGGGCGACGTCATCCGCTCCCGCGAGGTCAACCCCGGCACCCCGACACCCCGCGCCCTGGCCGACACCTGGCAGGTGATGTACCGGTCGACCGACGCGCTCGGCAAGCCCCGCGCGGCGACCGCCACCGTCATGGTGCCCAAGGGCGGCGCCCCCGCGTCACGGCCCGTCGTCGGCTGGGGACCCGGCACCCAGGGCCCCGCCTTCCGCTGCACCCCGTCGCGGCTGATCGCCAAGGGCGCCCTGTACGAGCAGTGGGTCATCAACGCCATGCTCGAAGCGGGCTACGCGGTCGCCGTCCCCGACTACGAGGGCTACCGGCCCGCACCGAAGACGACGTACATGGTCGGCAAGTCCCTCGGCCCCGCCCTCATCGACGCGGTCCGTGCCGCCCAGCGGCTGCCCGCCGCCGGACTCTCCGCCGACGCGCCGGTCGCGTTCCGCGGCTATTCGCAGGGCGGCGGCGCCGCGCTGTGGGCGGGCGAGTTCCAGCCCGACTACGCGCCCGAACTCAAACTCAAGGGCATCGTCGCGGGCGGCGTCCCCGGCAACCTCATGGAGGTCGCCCTGCCGCTCAACGGCCGCCCCGGCTCCGGCTTCCTTTTCTACGCCCTCATCGGCCTCAACAACACCTACGCGGAGCTCAAGTTCGACGCCGTACTCAACGACGCCGGGCGCGCCATGGTCGCCGATCTCGAAGCGGGCGGCTGCGCCCTCGAAATGATCAACAAGTACGGCAACAAGCCGCTGTCCGCGTACGTCACCCGCAGCCCGCTGGTCGACGCGGCCTGGGTCGCCCGCTACACGGAGAACACCCTCGGCAGGACACCGAAGATCAAGGTGCCGGTGCTCCAGTACCACGCGACCCAGGACGCCCTCGTCGAGCCGCACCAGGCCGACGACCTGCACAAGGAGTACTGCGCCCAAGGCGTGCCGCTGACCTGGGAAACGTACGACACCACGGGCCGCCCACCGGTCGCCGACCACCTCCGGCCGATCCAGGCCGCCGACGCCGAGGCGATGCGGTATCTCGCGGACCGCTTCGCGGACCGCCCCGCCACCTCCAACTGCTGAGCGCCGCACATTCCGAGAGGTGAGTCATGGCAACGAACAACAGGCACCGCAGGAAGGGCAGCAGGCGCCTTCGCCGCGGCATGGCGGGCACCGTCGTCGCGGCCCTCGCGCTGGCCGGACTCACCGCGTCGGCCGCGCCCGGAGGGCCACTCGCCCCGCCCCACCATGGCGCCGACCCGGAAAACGGCACCGGGGGCGGCACCGCGGACGGCGGCTGGGGCTCGCCCGCCGGATCGTCGGTCGACGCCTACCACACCGAACTCCCGCCCCTGCGGGCCGGGAAGGGCGTGCCGATCGGCAGGAGCGAGGCTGCCGCGGCGCGCACCCAGTCCGGCATCCCGGCCACCGTCCTCACCGCCTACCGGCGCGCCGAGGCCACCCTCGCCGCCACCGACCCCGGCTGCGGCCTGCCCTGGCAACTCCTCGCGGCCATCGGCAAGGTGGAGTCCGGACAGGCCGGAGGCGGCCGGGTCGACGCGGCGGGCACGACCCTCACGCCCATCCTCGGGCCCGTCCTCAACGGCGCCGGATTCGCCCGGATCTCCGACACGGACGACGGGGCGTACGACGGCGACACGACCTACGACAGGGCGGTGGGGCCGATGCAGTTCATCCCCTCCACCTGGGCCCGTTGGGGCGCCGACGGCAACGACGACGGCCGCGCCGACCCCAGCAACATCCATGACGCCGCGCTCGCCGCCGGTCGCTACCTGTGCGCGGGCGACCGCGACTTGACCGGCAGGGCGGACCTCGACCGGGCGATCCTCAGCTACAACCACTCGGGCGCCTACCTGCGCACCGTCCTGGCCTGGCTGGACTTCTACCGCCGCGGCGTCCACGAGGTGCCCGACGGCCGGGGCCCGTTGCCGACCGGCCCCGGACCGGGCGGCAGGACCCCCGCGACCCGGCCCGCTGGCGTGGTCGTCGGCCCCCGACCGTCGAACCCGCCCCGCCCGCGCCCGGGCGACACCGCTTCCCCGCCCCACCCCGGCCCGACCCCCTCGCCCCCCGGAAGCCCCGGCCCCTCCGCCCCCGGCCCCTCCGCCCCCGAACCTACGGACCCGTCCCCGACCGCCCCGGAGTGCCCCACCCCCACCCCGACCCCTTCCGACGACCCGTCCCCCACCCCGACGGGCCCGTCCGTCCCTTCACCTTCTCCCTCGCCTTCTCCCTCACCGTCGGACTCGGAACCCCCGGACCCGTGCGCCTCGCGCCCCGTTAAGGGTTAGGAGTGTGCTCTGCCGGTGGCTGGTGGGCCACCTGGCGCTGCCCGCGGCCGGTGACGACCGCCGCCCCGCGGTTCCGGTCGGGCCCGAGGGCCCTGACCGGATGCGGAGCATCGGCCACGCGGCGCTCGACGTGTTGCGCGCCGAACCGCGGACCGACCTCGATCGCATCGCCGCGTCTGCGCTTGGCGGAGTGATCCGGTCGGCAGCCCTCACGAGTGGGGGATGCCGGGCTTCGGGTTCACGGACTCAGTCGCTCCACTGTTTGCGTGCGAACGCGGCCGTTCCGGTCACCAGGGTGTTGGGGGGAACGTCCTTCGTGACGACGGTTCCGGAGCCGACCACGGCACCGCGTCCGATCGTGATACCGGGAAGGACCGTCACCCCCGCGCCCAGCCACGCGTTGTCTCCGATCGTGATGGGCGCCCGGGTGATGTAGTCGACTCGGTCGGCGGCAGGGAGAGGGTGGTCGGACGAGATGAGATTGGTCTTCGGACCGATCAGGACGCCGTCGCCCAGGCGGATGCCGCCCTGGTCGAAGAAGGTGCAGCTCTGGTTGACGAAGACGTGCTCGCCGAAGTCGATGCGGAATCCGTGGTCGGTGTAGAAGGGCGGATAGACGGTGACGGAGTCCGGGATCTGCTTGCCGAAGATCTCGGACAGGAGGGCCGCGCGGGAGACCTTGTCATCGAAGGGCAGGACGTTGAGACGTGACGTGAGCGTGGTCACGTACTCGATGCGCTCGGCGATTCGCGCCCACTCGGGAGTGCGGACGTAGAGCCGGTTCTGATCAGGCATGAGGAATCCTCCGGTGCAGGGGCCGAACAACCAATGGTTGGTCATGGGTTGACCGGCTCCATCAAAGCGACGTGACTACGCCCGAATCAAACAACGATCACGATGGCTACGAACAACACCTGGTTGTCCGTAGTGGTTGTTGCCCGCATAGGATGAGCCGCATGGACGTCATGGCTGTGCGCACCTTCGTCGCCGTCGCGGACGCGGGGCAGTTCCTTGAGGCCGCCGCCGGTCTCTCGGTCACGCCGCAGGCCGTGTCCAAACGCGTCGCCGCGCTGGAGAAGGAGCTCGGGGTCCAGCTGTTCACCCGTGACGCCCGCGGCGCGCGGCTCACCATCGACGGGCAGGCGTTCCTGCCCCATGCCCGGACCTTCCTCCACTCCGCCGAGCGTGCCGTCGCGTCGGTGCGGCCCGGTCATCGAGCACTGCGCGTGGACGTGATCGGCCGGCAGCTCTCCCTGGCAGGGCTGCTGCGCGGCTTCCATCGCGCCCATCCCGAGATCGAGTTGGACGTCGTGACGCTGTTCGACTCCGACACGGCCGTCGCCGCCGTACGGGACGGGACCATCGATGCGACGTTTCGTGCCGTCGCCATGCAGGGCCGCACGTTGCCGCGCGGCGTGGAGGCCACTCCCGTATTCGACGAACCACTGCACCTGTTCACCGGACCACGCCACGAATTCGCGAATGCCCCCGTCCTCGCTCCCACCCAACTCGCCGGACGACGGATCTGGATGCCCGGCAACCTTCCCGGCACCGAGTGGGCCGCGTATTACGAAGAACTCGCCGCCGCGTTCGGCATCGTGATCGACTCGGTCGGCCCGGACTTCGGCATCGAGCCCCTGCTCGACACGATCGCCGGTTCCACGACCCTGGCCACGTTCGTCAGCGAACAGACCCCCCTGGTGTGGCCGGCCGGTCACGACCTGCGCCGCATCCCCCTGAGGGACCCCACCCCGCTGTACCCTCACTCGCTGATCTGCCGCACCGGCAGCCCCCACCCGTCCCTTACCGCCTTGCGTCGGCATCTCGCCGCCGCGTACCCCGGCCGCCCGGACAGCGGCACCTGGACACCGCAGCTGAGGAGCTACTGAGCGACTCGGTGACTCGGTGACTGATCAGTGACTGCTCAGCGCCTTGCCGTACTTCTGAGCCGTCGAGAGGTACGGGAGACCGAGCGTGCGGGGCGAGAAGGCCGCCGAGCCGTCGGCGGAGCCGCCCGGCAGAAGCCATACGGCGCCCAGTGAGGCGTTCTCACCAGGGGATCCGACCGTGACGTCCGGTACGCCGTCGGCGTTGTGGTCGCCCGCGGCGACGGCCGCGCCGAAGGTGTCGCCCGCCTCGGCGACCCCCGGCACCTCCGGTGTGTCCTGGTTCCAGGCAACGGACGTGGCAGCGCCGCCCGCGTCGAGCAGGCCCTTGGCGCCGCCGCGGAGCAGCCAGGCGGCGCCCGCACCCGCATCGCGTCCGATGGCCTCACCGGGGGCGCCGGCCACCAGATCGTCGCGGCCGTCGCGGTTGACGTCGGCGACGGCGAGTGCGGCACCGAAGCGGTCACCGTCCTCGGCCACGCCCGGGACGCCCGCCGTGTCCTGGTTGAGGGTCTGGGCGCGGCGGCCGAACGGGCCGCCGGCGGGGCTCCCGTAGTGGATGTGGACGCCGCCGCCCTTGGCGAGTTGTTCGGGGCCGCACGGGTCGTCGATGTTCTCGTCGGCGATCTCACGGCATTCGCCGAGCGCCAGGTCAGCGCGGCCGTCGCCGTCGAAGTCACCGGCGGCCAGAGCCGTTGCGCCGGCGTTGTCCGTGTTCCAGAAGTTGGCCATCTCGGACCGGTCGGCGTCCCACTTCCACAGGCGTACGTGTGACTGCGTGTTGGGGTCGTCCTTGGTCCAGTACGCGACGGCCAGGTCCGCCGTGCCGTCGTTGTCGAAGTCGCCGGTGGCAAGGACGGGGGCGCGGCCGCCCATGGGCGCGGCCACGACGGTGGTGACCATGCTGTCCTCGCCCACGATGACCCGAGCGACGACCTTGTCCTTGCCGCCGACCACGATCGTCTTGTTCTCGCCGCCGGTGAGGTCGGCAGCCGCGATCGACATGCCGTACGCCGCCGACGGCGCAGGCCCGGTCAGGACAGTCGACGCCGGTCCCGGCCCGTTCTCCGAGCCGCCCACGGCGATGACCATGCCCGCGTCCGTACCGCGGTCGGTGACGTCCTCGCCGGGAACGCCCGCGAGCAGTTCCGCGATGCCGTCGCCGTTGAGGTCCGTCAGGGCCACGGACGCGCCGAAGCGGTCGCCCGCCTCCGGGGTGCCGGGGACCTCGGGAGTGGCCTGGGTGACACGGACGCTCCCGTGGGCGCCGAGGCCCCTCGGGCCGCCCCAGACGACGTTCACGTACCCGGCCTTGGCCAGCCCGCCGACCGTCCCGTCCGGGACGCCTACGGCGACGTCCGCGTAACCGTCGCCGTTGAAGTCGCTCGTGGCGGGACGGGGTGCGGCGGCGGAGGCACCGGCGGGCATCACGAGCCCGGTGGTGGCCGCGGCGGCGGCTGCGATGGCGTACGTCAGAATGCGGCGGTTGTTCGGCACGGAGGCCCCCACTCGGTCGACGGGGTGCGGTTTTACCTGGTGTGACGGCCGAAGGGCGGAGCTGGTTGTACGGACGTGACCGCCGCACGGCGGACGACCGATTGTCACGCCCTCGTCGGATCTGGCTATCGTTGCCGCCGATGACGGCCGACCGTAACCAGTGGGAGCCCGAGAACATGACGAGCCCGAGAACATGAAGAGCCCGAGAACATGACCGACCCCACTCAGGGCCGCCGCACCCTCCAGGACCCCTATCCGTCCTACGCGGCCATGCGGTCCACTTGCCCGGTGCAACCCCTGCCCTTCGGTTCCGGCGGGCATCCCGGCTACGTGGTCACCGGCTACGCGGAGGCCAGAGCAGCCCTCGGCGACGCCCGGCTCTCGAAGGACACGGCCGTCTTCTTCGCGGGCAAGGGGTCACGGCGTCGCCTGCACCCCGCGGTCGCCCACACCATGCTGGCCAGCGACCCGCCCCGGCACACCCGGCTGCGCAAGCTGGTGACCAAGGCGTTCACGACCGGGGCCGTCAAGGAACTGCGCCCGTTCATCGCTCGCGTTACCGACGGGCTGCTGGATCAGTGGCGCGTCGGTGAGCGGTTCGACTTCGTGGCGGGCCTCGCGGAGCCGCTGCCGGTGATCGTGATCTGCGAACTGCTCGGAGTCCCGAAGGCCGACCGGCCGCACGTCCAACGCTGGTCCGCGGAGCTGTTCGCGGCGGGAGAACCGGACGTCATCGACGCGGCCAGCCACTCCATGGCCGACTACATGACGGAGCTCATCGCCGCCAGACGACTGTCCCCCGGCAGCTCGCTCCTCGACCGGCTGATCTCGGCCCGCGACGGGGACGACCACCTGAGCGAGGAGGAGTTGGTCTCCCTGGCGGTGCTGCTGCTCGTGGCCGGACACGAGACCACGACCAACTTCCTCGGCAACGCCCTGCTGGCGCTCCTCCAGCACCCGGCCGGGCTCGGCCGCCTCCGGGACGACCCGGACGACGTCCCTGCCCTGCTGGACGAGTTGCTCCGGTTCGATTCCCCTGTAGGCACGGCCACGTTCCGGTTCACCACGGAACCCGTCACGCTCGGAGGTACGGAGATCCCGGCGGGCGCCCCGGTACAGGTCGTGCTCGGAGCGGCCAACCGCGACCCCGCGCGGTTCCCCTCGCCGGACCTGCTCGACCTGGACCGGGACGCCATCGCCCACCTCGGCTTCGGCCACGGAATCCACCGTTGTGTCGGCGCCCCACTCGCCAAGGCCGAAGCGGAGATCGCCCTGCGCGCGGTGCTGACCCGACGCCCCGGCGTCCGTCTTGCCGTACCGGCGGATCAACTGGAGTGGCGGCGCACTCGACTCGTACGCGGACTCGTCTCGCTCCCGGTCCTGGTCTAGCGGCTTGTGGCCGTGGCCGTGGCGGTGGATGAACGTGCGGTGTTCTGCGGCCCAGGACGAGTTGAAGTACAAATCGGGACGGATCACCCTCTCGCCACAGCCGTGTAACGGCGGCCGCGTGGCGGACAACTACTCCTCCGGTCCGCCCGTCGAACCCGGTGCCTGCCCGACCAGCTCTGACTGGTCCCCACCGTTCCGACCGATTGCTGGAGTTGACCGCATGTCCAGAAGCCCTCTGCCCGCGCGGCTGGCCGCCACCGCCGCGCTCCTCCTCGTTGCAGGCGCCCTGTCCTTACCCACCGCCGCCGCCGAGTCCAGAACCCCCTCGACCGGCGACGCCTATGTCCTGACGGTGAGTACCGACCCGGCCAGGACCGACTACGACGACCGCAGGGTCAAGGTGACCGGCACCGTCACCAAGCCCGACGGCACCCCCGCCCCCGGCATTCCCGTCACTCTCCAGGAAGTCGTCCGCTTCACCACCTGGAACCCGTGGGGCGACCCGATCGACCCCCACTACTACGAGCCCCGGGACCTGGGCACGCCGGTGAGCGACGCCGACGGCAGATTCACCCTGCCTGGCGTCGACATCGACCACGTGAGCGGCAGCAGCCTCCTCAACGTCGAGCAGCAAGTGCAGATCACGGCCCTCTACGACGAGGACGGCGACCCCAACACCCCGCAGGACGGCTACTTCGCGGACACCACCGTGACCGCCGACGCCAAGCCGAGCTCCGTGAGCTACAAGGTCAACAAGAAGAAGGTGAAGGCGGGCGACATCCTCACCGTCCAGGGCAAGGTGGACCTTCCCAAGGGCGTCGACCCGGGCGGCACGGAGGTCTTCCTGCAAACCGACTGGGAGAGCCAGACGCATGTGAGGACGACGGCCGAGGACGACGGCTTCTTCGTGCTCTCCGTGCGGATCTCGCGCGACGACGGCGCGTTCCGCCTGCGGACGGCTCCCCGGGATCTCTACGTGAAGGGCACGGAACAGAAACTACCGATCACCAACACCTCGTTGCCTCGCCGCTAGCGCATTTACTATCCGTACATCGTGGTCGGCGTGGCCAGGCTGGCTGTAGCCGCTTGGTGCTCTCGCGGCGGATGTGGACGTCGGGGCTGAGGGTGGACAGCTCTCCGATGAGCTCGCGCGGGTCGGGGTGGACCGGCTCGTGTATCCCGGCGCGGGCGGCTTCGAGCTGGGCGGCGAAAGCGATGCCGAGGAACAGTGCCACAGCGGTCAGATTCGCCCACAGCAGCAGGGCTATGAAGGCCGTGAGCGTGCCGTAGACGGCGCCGAACGCCTCGCTCTTGCCCAGGTAGAGGGCCAGCAGCCAGGTGGCCGCGACCCACAGCGTGAGATGGACCGCCGAACCGAGGGCGAGCCAGGTGTAGCCGGGCTGTACGCGTCGTGGGGCCCGGCGCAGGATCACCGCCGACGCGAGCCAGGCCAGCAGGAGACCGGCGGGTATCGCCAGCGCGTCCCACCTGCCGATGCCGCCGTGCTGGTCTCCGGCGGTGCGCGCGACCGCGTCGCCCACGGCCCTACCGGCCACCATCACGACGAACCCCAGCCTTCTCCACGACCTCGGAACTGGCACCCGGCACGATCCGGGCCAGCGTCAGTTCCGGTGAAGGCTTCGTCACCGGAGAGTTCTTCTCCGATCATGTCCCGGGTCTGGGACGCGGACGGCGGTTCCCACGACGGGGCTGCTCCTCGGGTAGGCGGGGACACGGTGGTGTGTTCCTCTCCGCATGCCCCCTCGGCCATCGGCCACGCGGTCCGGCGCTCCGTTTCGGAGAGTGGAGCAAGGGCGCAGGCAACTTCGCCGCATCTGCGGGTAGTTGGGACGAGAGGGGCGAGAGCCCGAGGTCTTGCGGGAGCGAGCACGCGAGCGCCGTAGCCGGCGCTGGAGAGGGGGTGCCGTGCTGGACGTGGTGATGTCATCTCCGGTGATGGCGCGCGGGAATGCGCTGGACGGTCCGGCCGACTGGGCCGGCTTCATCGGGATTCTCGTGCTGTACCTGGCGATCGGCTATGGACTGGAGTTGCGGGCGAAGCGGCGCCGCGGGGCGCGGCAGCCGGCGAAGGCGGCGGTCAAGGGGCTGTTCGTCGAGCGGGGCAGCGCCCCGGCCCAGACCTTCGCCAGCCGCATGATCATGCTGGTGGGTGCGCTGGCGGCAGGTGCCACCGGCTTCCTCACCCGAGGGGCGCCGACCGTGGTCCAGGCCGTGGCGGTGGGCCTGGTCGCCGCCGTGGGAATCTTCGCTTGGGCCTACTTCGACCACCGCACGGAGCCGAGGGACGAGGCGTGACCGCGTGCTGCGCTCGGCTGCTGAGACCCGCCCGGGTGTGGACCGGTCCTGACCGCAGGGGGGGGCGCCGTGGCCGGGCGGCCCTCCGTCTCCGGCCTCACCGCGCCCGCCGCTCCCGCAGGCATTGTCGCCCTCATCACTGCTCCGGCAGCGCAGCCCACTGGCCGGAATCATCGCTCACCTCTTCGGATCACATTCCATGAATGGATCAAGGGATAGCTGCGGTCGCAGGGGCTGTCGCCGTCGGCCCGCGGGCTCATCCATCGGTCGAGGACCGTGTCATTTCACCACCAGGTGGTGGCCAGCCAAGTGGCTGCGGCCGCAGTGGCGATGAGCCCGACGTTGAGGGTGATCTGGCGATCCTCGTCGGTCAGGTGGACAGCAACCGCGCCGATCTGCAGGAGCACGAAGCCGACGGCCGCAGCTAGTGCCAGCCCGGGCGCGATGCCGGTCAGCGGCGGCAGTATCAGCCCGATGGCGCCGAGTACTTCGACCGTCCCCAGTGCCTTTATCGCGGGCAGAGACATGCGGTCGACCCACACCATCATCGGGCGCAGCTGATCGCGGCTGCGGGTCGCCTTCATCGCGCCCGCGTAGACGTAGAAGAGGGCGAGCGGTGTGGCGACGATCCAGTATGCGATGTTCATGATTCCCCTTTACGGCCACTGCTTGCAGGTGGCCTGTTGATTCCCAGGGCGCCCCCCTGGAGAAAGCCGGGCCACTGTCTGAGCGGCGCGGAAGGCGAAGCGTGCGAGTTCCCCGGCTGCTGTGTCCCGCTGACTTGCGTGAGGTCGATGACGGGCTCGGTCACGCAACGGGCAGCGCGATGAGTGCACCGCTAGAGCCCTGCGGCTGTCCAAGACTCATTCCGCAACTCCGATACCTTGTGGGTATCGGCGCGGCGTGGAGCCACGTACCTCGCGCTCCTTCGTGCCGGTCGCCACGTAGGTGGCCGGTAGGCGCCGACTCCGTAGCAGGCAGCCTCGAGCGCGGTGTTGCTCGGCAGCTGAGGTACGTGAAGCCGCTGTCGGAGGCGGCGTGCAGGGAGGCTAAGAGCACGTTGTCGGCGCCGGATCACCCCGCCCGCGTCCCGGTAGTCCCGGTACTGGCCTCTGGTCTCGATGCCCCGTTCCGTCCGGAAACCGGTGGCGATCCCGACCGTGCGCGATCCGGTCGCCAGGACGCTTCCTTGAGCGCGACCACGCTGCGCTGTCCCGTGCCAGGACGCGCACGCCGGTCCACAGGTCGCTGCCGACCGGCATGTTTCCTGTGGCGAGCAGGGGCGGGCCGACATCCGTAGCTGGGGTCTCGCAGCCTGACGGCCCGTCAGGATCCTACTGGCCCCCCCATCAGTAGGATCCCCGTCGGTGCTCTCAGGGCAGGGAAACCATCAGAGGCGTCAGCTCCGAAGAGCCACCAGGGTGATGCCGGCCGCTACGGCGCCGAGCGCCACGGCGGCGACGCCGTGCACGAGCCGGTGTGCGCGCAGTACGGGAAGGAGCCGGTCGGCCGCGAGCCTGCCGGGTCCTGTCAGCGCCAGGCTCGCGGCGGCGACGAGGAGCAGCAGGTCGAACTCGATGCCGGTGGGGCTGAAGAACCCGCCGCCCCACTTCACGACGACCACGTTGAGCATGATGCCCACGATGCCCGCCCCGGCGAGCGGCGTGAGGAGACCGGCCACGAGGCCCAGGCCGCACAGGGTCTCGGTGAGCCCGGCGACCACCGCCATCGTCTGAGCGGCCGAGTAGCCGTTGCTCGCGAAGAAGTCCGCGGTGCCGTCGAGGCCGCCCCCGCCGAACCAGCCGAAGAGCTTCTGGGTTCCGTGGGCGGCCATGGTCAGGCCGACCGCCCAGCGCAGCAGCAGGAGCCCGGCGTCACTGCCTGACCGGGAGGGCGCGGGGAGGGAGGTGGCTTCGTTCCGGGGTGTGGTGCGCGTGCTGGTGAAAATGGACATGCGTCTCTCCTGTGAGTGAAGGCCATACGTTCGGCTGCCGCCGAAGGCATGGCGAAGTCGCACCGACGGACCTTGTATGGCCCTGTCGGCTTGCGGGTGGAGAGACCCGTCTACGTTCTGATGATCTGGATTCGGTACAGGTCGACCGACGTCGTGTCCGAGTGAGGCGTACCGGAGAGGGCCAGGGGGGCGCACGGGGGAACCGGTGGTGTGGACGTCGGCTTGGGGACGGACGACCCCGGCTGCTCGGGACGCGGCACCATCGCGCCGTGCGGATCTGTCGGCTGACCGTCGTGGCAGCCTCGGTCGTCATCGGGGGAGTCCACCGAGGGTGCGACGTAGGAGACGGTCGCGGTGTGGACGGTCGTCGGTCCAGGGGATGCCGAATCCGTCGTCCCCTGGACGCCGAACAGGGGTACGAGGAAGAGGAAGACGAGGGTGAGCAGCGTCGTTCGGGCCGTGCCGCCCCGGGGCCGCATCAGCCGTGTCTTCGTGCTCCGGCCGCTGCGGGGACGGTGCGGGCCGCTCTGGCTCATGCCGGGCACCCTACCCGTCTTGAACTTTCAAGTAAATCTCTGCGGTCCCGAGGGCGCTGAGGGTGTCCTGGCTCAGACCTCAGTACAGACCGCTCGTGTCCTCCCGGTAGGTGTGGTCGAGGATGTCGTCGAGGAAGGTCCCGAACCCCGACTGGAGGTGCAGACCGCTGCCCGGCTCGTAGGCGAACAGGCCGGGGGAGACGCTCTCGTCGAGACTGCTGTCGACGAAGAGCGCGTACGAGAAGCGGTCGGGCTTGGCCCCGTCGCTCGGCGGCTGGCGCACCACTCGGTGGGCCACCGCGGCCACCGGTGTGGCGGTCCGCCGGGTCAGGATTTCCATCGCGCAGCCGAAGTTCACGATGAAGGTGCCGGGGACCGGGTCGATGGGGTGCCATCCGCCGTCCCGGTCCACCTCAAGTCCGCGCTCGGTGGAGCGCAGAACCGTCACCCAGCCGGAGTCCTTGTGGATGTTCAGGCCGCGCGCGGCCACCTCCGGGCGGAAGTGGTTGAAGGTCAGGGTGTGTGTGCCGTGCGGAGTCAGGCTGTGTCCGGTGGCTCTGTCCCACAGTGCGCGCGGCAGGTCGAGGCGGGCGAGCACCGCGCGTTGGACGTCGAGCGCGAAGTCCCGCATGCGCTGGGCCTGCCGGGCGAGCGCGGCCGGATAGACATGGTCCCACCAGGCGCTCTCGAGGAAGAACTGTTCGGTCTGGTCGGCATCCCGGCAGAAGTAGCCCTGGTGGCGGCCGAGTTGCTCAGCCGTCCAGCGGTGAAAGCCCCGGTACGGGTCCTGAGGCTCCGCGGCGCTGCTTACCGGGTCCTCCGCCGGGAGGTAGAAGGAACGGGCGAAGCAGTCCCCCGCCGACAGGTCCGTGCCGGCGGGCTGCTGCACGTAGAAGAAGCCGTCCTTCAGAGCGCGCCGGAGCCCGTCCTCGGCGGTGAAGTGCAGCTCACCGGCGCGCAGTTCGGCCAACTGCCAGCCCTGCTGCGCGATGGTACGCGGGTGTCCGGCCGCCGTACTCATACGCGGGAGTGGAAGTCGTAGCCGAGCTTGCCTGCCTTCTCCACCGAGAAGTCGCGGAAGCTCTGGTATTCACGCAGTATCCCCTCGGTGTCGTACTGGTAGAGCGGCATGTCGTAGCGGGGCCCCATGTAGACCGTGAACGAGGAGCGGTCCCCGTCGCCCACGTCAGCCGGGCGCAGCTCCGGCACCCGGTGGTAGACAGCGGTCACGGGCCTGGGCAGCTTCCGGGTCAGGACCCGGAAGGCGTCACCGAGGTTGACGGTGAAGTGGCCGGGGCGCTCGCGCACCGGCAGCCAGCGGCCTTCGTGGAGGATCTCGTAGCCGGGCTGGTCGGTGCAGATCGTGGTGATGAAACCGCTGTCGGAGTGCTCGACGATCCCGGCGCGGTCGCTCAGGCCCGCACGGTAGTGGTTGACCGTCGTGTAGCACAGGCCCGTGTCCTGCGGGGCGCCGCCGGTGATGAGGTCGCGGTCGGCCTCGGGCACCCCTGCCGCGTCGAACACGCCGTAGAGGATGTCCAGGGTCAGCTGCCGCATGCGGCGCAGCACCGCGGTGACCTCGTCCGGCAGGTACTCCTGCCACAGGAAGCTCTCCAGCTGGAGCTGCTCGACCTGGTCGGGCCGGTCCTCGTAGCCGAGTCGGGAGGCTGGGTGGCCATGTTCGCGGTGGCCTCGGTGACGGTCGGCCGGATCACCGGTCCCCGCCTTGTAGAAGGTGCGGCAGAAGTCGAGTCCGGCGCGCACGTCGAGGTCCTCGGGGACAGCCACGTTGAACGCGCCGATGCGGAGAGCCCGTTCGGTGTCGTCCGCGGTGGCGAACCGCAGGGTGCCCGCGTCGGCCTCGGCCGCGGGGAGGGTGAGGTGGGCCTCTTCCCGCCCTTCCTGCTGTGACTGCTGTTTCTGCTGTGCCTGCTGTGTCTGCCGTGTCTGCTGTGCCTGTGCAGTGTCCGTCATGGTGCGACTCCCGTCCTGGTCGGTCTCCGCCGGTGCCGTGCCCGTGCCCCGGCTACAGCGCGGCGTCGTTGTCATAGGTCCGGCTCACTTCCTGGGCGGCGAAGTCCGCGACCGACTGCACGGGGTGCGCCGTGCCGTTGTCCATGCGGTAGACGGTGCCGTCCAGGGCGGAGTCCAGGAACGTCACGTACGAGATGCGATCGGCCCGGCCCGCCGAGCGCTCGGTGGAGACCACGCCGTGCACGTTCGCGCGCACGGGCCGCGGCAGTGCGGAGGTGAGCACTTCGAGTGAGCTGCCAAAGTTCACGATGAAGTGGCCGGGCTCGGGGTTGACGGCGCCCAGCTCTCCGTCGATGAGTGCGAGGAGCCCCGGCTCGAAGGAGCGGAGCACGGTCACCCACCCGGAGTCACGGTGAAACTTGCAGCCGCGGGTCTCCTTCCGCGATCGGAAGTGGTTGAAGGCGAGCATCTGGTGACCACCGTTGTCGCAGAGGCCACCGGACACCTCGCTCCACAGGTCCTTCGGTACGTCGACGTGCCGCAGCACCGCGCGCAGGACGGCGACACCGAGGCTGGTCATCCGATGGCCGAGGCCGGCGACCTCGGGCGGCAGCAGTGCCCAGTTCGCCCTCTCGATGTAGAAGTTCTCCCACTGGTCGTGCTCGCGGTCGAAGTAACCCTGGTAGGTGCCGGGGACGTCGGCATGGCGGTAGCCCCGGTAGGGATCCAGACCGTCAGCGGCCGGGGCCTCGTGGAAGTGCGCGGCGAACCGGTCCCCGGCGCCGGTGTCGAGCCCGTCGGGTATGCGCAGAAGGAAGAAGCCCTTGGTCAGGGCGCGGTCGAAGCCTCCTTCGCGCTCGAAGAGCAGTTCGTCCCCGTCGAACCAGGAGCGCTCGAGGTCCACCGGCGGGTAGTCGGCCCGAGCCTGCCGCTCGCTGGGCATCGGCGGCAGGCTGACCGGGTCCCGCACCGTGGTGGAGTGGAAACGGGCCCGCGCGGTGCGGGAGTTCGCGGTGGTCATGGGGTCGGCTCCCTCGGGGTTACGGCGTCGGGCGGTGTGCCGGGTTCGGGCCGGATCGTGATGCTTCCCGGCCGTGCCGGGCGCGGCATGGACGCATGGTGCTTCAGCTGGAGGTCGGTGCCCCGCGTGGCGACCGAGTAGCGGCCGTACATCTCGGCGAGGACCACGGACTGCATCCGTACCGAGAAGAGCCGGCCGGGGCACTTGCGGGGGTTCCGGCCGGCGTTGACCATGCTGAACGAGTTGATCTCGTAGCGGCCGCGGGAGAGCAGCGAGGAGACCGTCTCCCGGTCTGAGCGGACGATGGCCTCGATGTTGGCCGGGGTGAAGCGGCGCGGCTCGGGGAAGACGGCGGGATCGCGGTTGGCCTGCCGCCGGTCCAGCCACATCATGGTGCCCGGCGGAACGGTCACCGGAGCGCCCCGATGCCGCAGGGTGAAGGGCTCGGTCGTACGGCGCCACAGGGCACTGGGATTGCTGCCGCCGAGTCGTACGGCCTCCAGGACCGCGAGGTCGATCACGGACGGGGCGGCGCCCGCGTGAGCCGTCTGGCCCGTGTGCGCCGTCGGGCCCGTGTGCGCCGTCGGGTGTGCGGCCGGGCACCCCGTCCCGGCCGTCGCCGTCCCTACGGTGCGCCTCGCCTCCGCCACAACGGCGTCCTTGACCTGGGGCGTGGCCTCCACGTAGCCGATCGCCCACATCAGGCTGAGCGCCGTCGTGTCGTACGTGGCGACGATGACCGTGCCCAGTTCCTTGATCCGCGCCGTGTCGAGCGCGGCCACGGAGCGCAGGGTGAAGGGCAGCCCCCACAGGGCGAAGTGACGCCGGATCATGTTGGACCCGGGCGCGTCCGCCAAAGCGTCGAAGTTGTCCGTCAGGAGGTCGCGCACGAACGGCACGATGACGTCGAACTCGCGCATGGCCGCCGGGTTGTCGTTGCTGATGACGTCGGAGGCGAGGTCGAAGAAGCCGCGCACCACACGGCCGTACCCGGCGGAGTCCAGGTACTCGGGCAGCGGCCGCTGGGTGAAATCGAGGACACCGGGGATCATGCTGTCCACGTACGCCGTCAGGGACAGCGTGAAGTCGTCGAGCGGGGTGGGCCGGCCGGCCGCGCGGCCGAGGTGGTCGGCTGTGTACCGCCGGACGGCGGGCTCCAGGCGCTCGACGAACTTGGCGTTGCCGAGGGAGCGTTCGACCACGGCCCGCTTCCCCGGTCGGTCCGGGTGGTCGTGGGGCAAGGAGCCCATGAAGTCGCCGAACAGCTCGCGGTTGGCGTCGGTGGAGGGCGCGAGGACGTCCTCGCCCGCGAGCGGCTCGTTGGTGATCTGGTAGACCGCGAGTTTCCGGCCCATCCAGAACGTGCAGAGACCGCCGTTCTCCTCGGCGTGGGCGCTGATGCCGGAGGCGCGGAAGTAGTGCGAGGCGGGCTCCCCGCGCACCACGGTCGCCTCATGGAATGCCGGGGCGTGGCCGTGCAGCCGGCTGGGTCCGTCGTGGTGGGCGACGATGCCGGGGAATGGCGCGCCGGGGGCCTGCGGCAGGGCAACGGTCCTGCCCTGCCGCGGGGCGCCGAGGCGGTCGGCCGAGACGCTCATGACGTGCCGCCTCCCCGCGCGCCGACGACATCGGCGATGCCTGCGTCATCTTGGGCGATGCCGAAGTCTGCGTGCCGATCGGACCAGGTCTGCTCGTTGAACTCGCGCAGGAACTCCTCGGAGCTGCGCACGGGCGCGGCCGAGCCGTCCTCGTGCACCTGGTAGAGGTCGCCTGTGGCGGGCGGGTTGGCGAAGGCCGCGAAGGAGAAGCGGTCCGCGGCGCCCGGGGTCGGGGCGCACTGCCGCACCTGGTGCAAAATGGCCCGCACCGGGCGGTCGAGGGCCGCGGTGAGCAGTTCGAAGGCGCCGCCGAAGTTCACCACGAAGTGGCCGGGCACGGGGTCGACGGGCACCCAGGCGCCGTCGACGGACGCTTCGAGGCCGGGCTCCTCGTTGTAGAGCACGGTCACGAATCCGGTGTCCTTGTGCGGGGCGCAGCCCAGCTTGGCGCGCTCCGGCCGGTAGTGGTTCGCCGCGAACCAGTGGGTGCCGAGGCCGTCGACGGCGCCACCGGTGATCTCGCTCCACACCGCGGGCGCGATGCCAAGGTCGGTCATCGCGGCCCGCAGCACAAGGAGCGTTAGAGCACTCATCTGCTGAGCCATGGCACGGAGTTCACGCGGGAAGTGCCGGGCCCGCCCGGGGCCGTCGATGAGCACGTGCTCGGTCTGGAAGTGCTCCCGGTCGAAGTAGACGCCCGGCACGTCCCTGAAGCCGCGGTACGCCCGGGTGGCCGCAGGCCCTTCGTCGGGCGACCGGTGGAACTCGCGGCACAGAGTGATGCCCGGGCCCGGATCGAACCCGGCGGGCACGGCGAGCAGGAAGCAGCCGTCCCGAAGAGCCCGGGACAGGCCACCGGCGGCGTCGAAGCGCAGCCCGGGGCCTGTTACAGCGGCGCGCTGGAGGGGCATGGTGTCGAGGGTCATCGGCGTACGCCCTTCGTGGCGGGGCGGTCATCGCGGTCTCGGGTGACGGTGGCGTCCGGCCGGGTCGGCGCGTCCGTACCGGAGTAGATCTCGTAGTCGTTCTCGTCGATGAGTTCGCGCGAGCCGCAGACGCGCTCAAGGCCGCTGCCGTGTACGTAGCGGTAGATGCCCTCGTCCTCGCCGGGCAGGCAGCCGCTGGAGCTGAAGTGCCCGAAGCTGGACCGGTCGTCCCGTTGGCGGGCGACCCGGTGCATGATGGCGGCCACGGGCAGGCGGCTGCCCGCCGTCAGGATCTCCATTGACAGGCCGAAGTTGACGATGAAGCAACCGGGGTCGGCCGGGACGGTCTCCCAGTGGTCCTCGCGGCTGACTTCGAGGCCCGGGGCGGTCGTCCGCAGGATGGTGAGGAACCCGTCGTCCTTGTGGGAGCTCAGCCCGATGTCCTCGTGTGCGGGCCGGTAGTGATTGAACGTCAGGTGATATGAGCCCGCGTAGCATGTGCAGCCGCCGGTCGCCCGCCGCCAGTCCCGCTCCGGTATGCCCACCGCGGAGAGGACGGAACACAGGACGTGCCGGGAGAGCCGGGTGAGCGACTCGCCCAAGGCGGCGATCTCCGGCGGATAGGCGGTGGCCCAGAACCGGCGTTCGAGGAGGAACTGCTCGATCTGGTTGATCCGCTGGTGGAATCCGAGCAGTGGATCCCCGAAGCGGTCGCTGGTGATGTCGCGGAACCGGCCGTACGGCGCCGTGGCTGGGCCCTCGTGGAACTGGCGCGCGAACGCGTCACCCGCCGAGACGTCGAGATCGCCCGGAATCTCCAGGAGGAAAACGCCGTCCCGGAATGCCCGGTGGCGCGCCGCGGAACCACCGAAGTCCAGCGTCCCGCCTACTGCGCGGGCCTTTTCGAGGTGTGCTTCGCCGAATGCGGGGCGGTCGGGCGCACGCTTCTCGTAAACGTCTTGGTATATCTTTCCCCGCCGTATTTCGGGGACCAGGTCACGAGCCTCGGCTGCCATGCTCACCGGCCTTTCAGATGGAGGGAGACCACGATCAGGTCGCGTAGCTCTTCCGGGGCTCCTGGATGGTCACCCTTGGCTATCTCGGACAGGGTGCTGAACGATCCGGGATACACCATGACAGGCAGCCCCTGCTCTTTGAGGCAGGCGAAGATGGCGAACTCTTCGAGAAAGTAGTCGTTGGACATCTGAATGCGTTTTTCCCACTCGGTCTTGCTGATGCCGTAAGACCGCTTCCGGTGGTAGGCATGACCGAACGCTTCGACCGAGGAGCGGAACGCCTCGTCCTCGTCGAAAAATGCCCGCAACTTGCTGTGGAACTCGGCGTACCTCTCACCGGACTGCACTTCGCTGCAGTTCAGGACGGTGAAGTCGGTGCGGTCGTGGTACTCGTCGAACACCTTCTCCTCGGCCTCGACAAAGTGCCGGCCGAGCTCCAGCGCCCGTTCCCGGGCACGGGCGGGGGGAAGCGCCTGAGTCGACTCCAGAGTGAGCCGGTGAATGCTGTCGCCGATGAGTACAGTGCATCGCCCGAACCTTCGGGAGACCCACTTCACCATGCTCGCGAGTTTGGGGGTGGTGAAGTTGCTGTTCTCCAGGCTGACACCGAGAAAACATGTTTCGTACTGCTCGAAGGTGTTCCTGCTCGTATCCGGAGAAACGGAGGCAATCTCTGCCTTGTAGCGCGTCCTGCGGGTGGGTGCTGTCCGGCGTATCGGAGCAGCGGTCCCCTGCGTATCTAACGACATCACATCCGCCTGATCCATGGGGGGAGAGGTGCAGGAATGGCATTCGTCGGCCGCCCAAAATTACTAACAGGAGGTTGAACCGAAAGCCAAGGCCCCGGGGTGGAGATCAGGCCGCCGCGCCGAGTGGCCGCGTTTTCGGAGCGTTTTACGGCAACTGACCAGGCCCTTGGTCGGTGTAGGCGGCATGAACCTGGCCGGGTGGTACGGATGGTGACTGTGTGGTCGCAGCACGTGTGGCAGACAGGCTCCTGGCGCGGGACCTCGCCCTTCGCGAAATGGTCAACGCGCAGGGCTCGGCGGGGAATTCGCGGCACAGACGGGGAGCGTGAGGTGGCGCCACCGGAGACGGGGAGTGCCCCAGCATGACCAGAGGGTCACAGCCCGCAGTGCCGCCCGAGATGGCTGGATGTTTTCTTCACGCCTGACGGAACGCCAGATACTGGCAGTTCAGCGCGGATTACGCCCATACGCCGACTCATCCTGTTCTCCGGGGCAACGTCCGGGTCCGCACGGGGACGGGTTGGCAAGCGCCCCGGGGTCGGTTACCTTGATCTGGTCCCGACCGCCCGCCAAGGCACGGACCTGCGTCATCCACGCAGCGGACCCGTCGGCGTGGCACATCGGACTTCCCGTGGGCAGCCCCACCATCCCGGCCCCCACTTCTTCAGCCCTCCTCCTCTTCCGCAGCGGCGCACTGCGTCCAGGAGCGCTCTTCGGCTGCGACATCCCCCCTCGCCACCAGTGTCTCGTCGCGCCGCCCGGCCGTGCGGCGTCAGCAGGAACCACCCCCAGAGGGGCCGACCGTGAGGAGAAGTGGGCAATCGTGAGCAAGGGCGCGACCTTGAAAGACGGTGTGGGCGGCGCGACGACGCCGCCCTTCACCACCCGGCGATGGGCACTCCTCGCCATGTCCGTGGGTGTGTTCTGCATCCAGCTCGACTCGTTCGGCCTGAACCTCGCACTGCCGCAGATCGGCCGCGACCTGCACGCGGGCGGAGACGGTCTCCAGTGGGTGATCAGTGCGTACCTGCTGTCCACCGGCACGCTGATGCTGGGGGCGGGACGGCTCGGCGACCTGTTCGGCCGACGGCGGCTCCTGGTCGCGGGGCTTGCCGTGTTCGGCGCGTCTTCGCTGGTCTGCGCGCTCGCCCCGACCCTGCCCGTCCTTGTGGGCGCCCGGGTGGCCCAGGGCGCCGGGGCCGCGATGATCATGCCGGTGGGGCTGTCCCTGCTGACCAACGTCTACCCGGCCGAACTCCGGGGCCGTGCCACCGGCTGGGCCCTTGGCATCGGTGGGATCGCCACCGCTTGCGGTCCGTTCATCGGTGGCGCCCTGACCGAGTCGGTGTCCTGGCGTGCCGTGTTCTGGCTCAACGTCCCGCTCGCCGTACTCGGCGCGGTCTGCGCGTCACGTACCGCCGAGAGCTACGACACCAGTGCGCCCCGCAGCGTCGACTGGAGCGGCCTGGCCGGTGCCACGGCCGCGCTGGCCGCGCTCTGCGTCGTCATCGACCGCGGACCGCGCTGGCCATGGCCCGCAGTGCTGGTGGGCGTGGCCGTCGCCGTAACCCTGGCGATCCTGTTCGTACGGCGGGAACGGTCCGCGGCCCATCCGCTGGTGGAGCTCAGCCTGTTCCGCAATGGGCCGTACATGGCGCTCACGCTGGCCGGTGCCGCGGCCAACACCACCACCGTGATGTTCCTGTTCGTCGTACCGCTGACGCTCCAGGGCCAGTGGGACCTCTCGGTCGTCCTTGCGGGCACCGCGTTCCTGGCCCCCGCGCTGGCCATGGCGCTCGCCGGGCCGCTCGCCGGGCGGGTGCCGCCACGGGCCGCGGTACGACTGATGGCGGGCTGCCTGTGCGGGGGAGCGCTGGTTCTGGCGTGCCTCGCCCGGACCTCCTCCCTCACCTTGTACGTAGCCGTGGCCACCGTGGGCGGCGCGGTGCTCGGAGTGGCCAACTCACTGACACTCATCGCCACTCAGGCGGTGATCCGGCCGGAGCGGGCCGGGGAGGCATCGGGAGTCACCAAGACGGTCATCACCGTGGCCGCCGGCCTCGGCGTCGGACTGGCCGGGGCCGTGACCGACCAGGACCGGGGCGTGGGTTCGGAAGCAGCAGCCGACACGGCACTGCTGAGCACCGCGGCGGGCTGTCTGGCGGCGTGTGCGGTCCTCGCCGTGTGGATCAAGCTGCGGGAGGGCGTGGTGCGACGCGGGTCGGGGGGATGACGCAGTCCGACCTATCCCCATGTTCCGTCGGCTGATCGGAGGTGGGGCCGGAGGTCGGGGCGGCGCCGGGTGGCGTTGATGGAACCGAGCAGGTTGAGGGACTGGGCGCTGGGACTGCCTGGTTCGGCGTGGTAGATGACGAGCTGCTGGCCGGGGGCGTCGCGTACGTCGAAAGCCTGGTAGGTGAGGGTGAGGGGGCCGACGTCCGGATGGAGGAAGTGTTTGGCGTCCTGGGTCTTGCCGCGCACGGTGTGGGTGTTCCAGAGGCGGGTGAAGTCCGCGCTGTGCTCGGTGAGGGTGCGGACGAGTTCGCGTAGCCGTGGGTTGTCCGGGTCGAATCCGGTTGCCTCGCGAAGGTTGGCGACGGTGGCCTGTGCTGCCCGGTCCCAGTCCGTGTAGAAGTTCCGGCCCGCGGGGTCGAGGAAGGTCATGCGGGCCAAGTTGTCCGCCGGCTCGAACGGGGCGTAGAGGGCATCGGCCAGGGCGTTTCGGGCGAGGAAGTCCAGGGTCCGGCTCATGACGAACGCTGGAGTGTTCGGGTAGCCGTCCATGAGCTGTCGCAGCGAAGGGCTGACCTGCTCGGCGGCACGTACGCAGGGCTGGTCGTTCGGCCTGGCTCCGGCCAGGCGGTACAGGTGCGCGCGTGCGTCCGCGTCGAGGCGCAGTGCGCGGCTGAGCGCGTCGACCACCTGGGGTGAGGGGTTGCGCTCGCGGCCTTGTTCCAGGCGGGTGTAGTAGTCGGCGTTCACTCCGGCCAGGACGGCGACCTCCTCGCGGCGCAGTCCGGCGACTCGGCGGGCCCCATGGCTCGCCATGCCGACGTCCTGCGGCCGCAGTCCGTCGCGGCGTGTGCGCAGGAAGTCTCCCAGGTGGTTGTCGTCCATGTGTTCAGGCTAGGCGGCGGCCCGGTGCGCTGCCTGGGTGTGCCACACCCAGGCAGTACGCGTCCTGGTTGATGGCCGCTGACCTGCCCAGACTCGGTGGTGCGGGAAGGACCACACCATTCGAGGAGAGGAGTCCGCCATGGCCGGGACCGTTGAGGGCGACCACGTCGAGGTGGTCGGGATGCCAGTCAGTCACCAGCAACGAGAATCTCACCAGCAACGAGAATCAAGGACCATATCCATGACAGGACAACGACTTGACGGCAAGATCGCGCTGATCACAGGCGCGACCGGCGGCCTCGGCACAGCGACCGCCGAACTCTTCGCCCGTGAAGGCGCCAGGCTAGTGATCACCGATATCGCCGAAGGCCCCCTGCGGGACCTGTCCCACCGGATCGGGGCACGCGGCGCGGAGGTCGTCACTGCTCGCCTCGATGTCTCCTCCGCGCGGGAGTGGGACGAAGTGATCTCCGTCGTACGCGACCGGTTCGGAACGCTGGACGTGCTCGTGAACCTCGCCGGCATCGTGGACTGGCCAGGTATCGAGGACACGCGGGAAGAGGCGTGGGACCGCGTCATCGACGTGAACCAGAAAGGCACATGGCTCGGCATGAAGGCGGCGATGCCGCTCCTGCGTGCGAGCGGCAACGCGTCGGTGATCAATACGTCGTCAGTACTCGGCTTGGTGGGAAGCGGTGCGGCGGCGGCCTACCAGGCGTCCAAGGGGGCCGTGCGCTTGTTGAGCAAGACCGCCGCGGTCGAGTACGCCCGGCAGGGAGTACGGATCAACTCGGTGCATCCCGGGGTGATCGCCACGCCGATGATCCAGGAACTCCTGGACGACCAGGGCGACCAGCAGCCGGACATCCGACGCACCCCCATGCGCCGAGCCGGCCGCGCCGACGAGATCGCACCAGCGATCCTCTTCCTGGCCTGCGACGACTCCTCGTTCGTCACCGGCACGGAGCTGGTGGTCGACGGCGGGCTCACCGCGCACTGAACAACCCAGCCGGACGACGTCCACGTGGGCCTGACGTAAATGCGTCGATGGCGCGGCCCACCCGGTCCGCGCACCGCACCACCGCACAGCACTGCAGGTGCCCCGCACCGGCGCCCGCACCCACCTCCTCCAGGGACCGCCCCATGACACCTGCAACCACATCCGCCGCACCATCCGAATCCACGGAGTTCGCCGGGAGGACCGCCCTCGTCACTGGAGCCGCACGAGGGGTGGGCCGTGAGGCCGTGGCCCTCCTCCACGCCCGCGGCGCCCGGATCGTCGCCCTCGACCTCCGCCCCGACGTCACGAACCTGGCGGAGGAGTTTCCCGGCGTCGTCGCGACAAACGGTGACATCACCCAGGAGGAGACCGCCCACCGCGCGGTGGCAACGGCCCTGGACGTCTTCGGCGGACTGGACATCCTCGTGAACCACGCCGGGCGCACCCAGAACAAACCCGTCACCGAAACCACGGCCGAGGACTGGGACACCGTGATGACGGTCAACGCCCGCGGCTCCTTCTTCATGGCCCGCGAGGCATTCCGGGCCATGAAGAGCCGCGGCGGCGGCGCCATCGTCAGCACCGGCTCGTACGCCTCCACCGTCGCCCTGCCCGAAGGCGCCGCCTACAGCGCGTCGAAGGGCGCTCTGGCCCAGCTGACCAAGGTGCTCGCCGTCGAGGGCGGCCCGCTGGGCATCCGCGCCAACCTCGTGGCCGCGGGCGTCATCGAGACGGACTTCCTCGACACGATCCGCCCCGACAGCCGCGCCTATCTGGCGTCCTTCGCCACCGCGCAGCCACTGGGACGTGTGGCGCAGCCCGAGGAGATCGCCGAGGTTCTGTGCTTCCTCGTCTCGCCCCGCTCCAGTTTCGTCACGGGAGCCGTGGTCGCCGCTGACGGCGGTTTCACCGCGATCTAGCGACGCATCAGACAGCACGTATCTGGTGACCACGGCCCGCGGGCCCTGGTCGTCGGCACTTCCGCCGGTCGGGGACAAGTGGTCGCTCCTGGTCGTGTGCCGCCTCGACCAGGGCCCGCGCCGTTTCACCGAACTCACCTGACCTCGGCCGCCCCCAGCTGGGAACAGCCTGCGGCGTGCGGTGCCTTGCAGCTGCGGCAGCTCCCACCGCGTACAGGGGGTTTGCGCGGCGCGCGCGTTGCCGGGCGATTGTCGTTCCCGCCCGGCTTGGTTCGCGCATGCCGAGGACACCGGGTGTACACGCGATCCCGGCGCGTCGTTGTATGACGCAGCGCCCATCACCCTGGGCCGTCCGCTGTGGCGGGCAGTGGAGTCCGTGGACAGCGCACCCGGCAGCCTGGACCGGGGCTGGCCGAGGCAGCAGCCCTGTTGGAGGAGGCCGGGGTGGGGGCCGATGAGGTGGGCCCGTACGGGCAGTGCGGACAGCCGAACTCCTCACCCACCACAGCAGTGCGGACTGGACTCCGAGATGGGCGCAGGCCGGGGCCGGACACGCAGAATGAGCCGGATTGTGGCGGATTACAGGTGTATCCGACTAGATCGACACGAGGTTGCCAATCATGAAATAGACCTGCCCGTTCCACATGATCGGATGCTTGATGTCTCGTATGCGCTTAGCGTCGGTGCTCGCGGCCGTGACCGCTACCGCTTTCCTCGCCCCCGCCGCGCACGCCGCCCCGGCCGCCGCGCCCTCGTCGTACAACGTCTGCGACAAGGCCGACAACAGCACCACCCAGTACCTGTCGAAGAACGGCTACTCCAAGATCAACGCCGCGTTCTGCGCGAAGGTCGTCACGGACGGGTCGTCCGTCACCATCCAGCCCTACGCCAACGCTGACGCCTTCTACTGGTGGGGAGCCTGGCCCGCCGCCACCTGGTTCACCGACACCGGTGTGCGCTTCGGCTACCCGGACTACAGCCCCCACTTGAACGCCAAGAACGTCTCGGTGAGCGACTCCTCGGGCACCGTGGTCTCGGACCAGGGCCGCAAGACCGGTTCCAGCAGCAGCGGGCATCCCTCCATCGCGGGGCACCCGGTCACGGTGAAGCACGGCGAGACGTACACGGTCACCTTCACCGACGTGTACAAGACCGGTGGCTACTACACGGTCACGGACTCCGACAGCGAGGTCGTGGAGACCGGGAACCACACGGTGACCGTCACCGCGCCCTAGCGCGATGCGGTGAGATCGGCGGGCCCGGCGCCATATGCGCCGGGCCCGCGGGCTGTTGATCGCTCTCATGGATCTTTGGCGGCGATCCGGGCGACACCTTCCCCCACACCTGGCAAGGCATCAGAAAAGTCAGCAAGTGGTCAGCATGAGCCCTGAAAAACCTGAGGAAAGCCGCCTGGACACGCCACTCGATGTAGGGTGTCGAAACAGCCCTTGACCTGCAATAACGCAGGCAGGGAGCCTAGGACCAGGAGTAGCTTCATGCTGCGAACCATGTTCAAGTCCAAGATTCATCGCGCCACGGTGACCCAGGCCGACCTGCACTACGTGGGGTCCGTCACCATCGACGCGGACCTTCTCGACGCCGCCGATCTGTTGCCCGGCGAGCTCGTCCACATCGTCGACGTCACCAATGGCGCCCGCCTGGAGACGTACACCATCGAGGGGGAGCGGGGCAGCGGGGTCATCGGGATCAATGGCGCTGCCGCACACCTCGTCCACCCCGGCGACAAGGTGATCATCATCAGCTACGCCCAGGTCGAGGACGCCGAGGCGCGGGCGCTGCGGCCGCGGGTCGTCCATGTCGACGAGGGCAATCGCGTCGTGGCCCTCGGGGACGATCCCGCGGAGGCCGTGCCGGGCGACCCGGACATGGTGCGCAACCCGTCGAGCCGTCGCCGGGTCACCGCCTGATCCGTATCCGAGGAGAGTGAGAAGAGCGATGAGCGGTAGCGGCACGGTGACGCTCGGGCTTCTGCATACGTCCCCCGTCCACGCGCCCGTCTTCGACGGCTTGCGGGACGCGGCACACCCAGGGGTCGAACTCCGGCACCACGTGGCGGAGGAGCTGCTGGCGCGAGCCCGTCGGGAGGGGCCGGACGCGGTCGCCCCGGAGGTCCGGGACGCCCTGGTGGGAGTCGTGGGCGACGGGGTCGGGGCCGTGCTGTGTACCTGTTCCACCATCGGTGGTGTCGCCGAGGCGGTCGGGGTGGACCTCGGCGTTCCCGTGGTCCGGGTCGACCGGCCGATGGCGGCCGCGGCCGTGGCCTCCGGGCCGCGCATCGTCGTGCTCGCGGCGGTCGCGTCCACGTTGGGGCCCACCTCGGCGCTGGTCGAGGAGGAGGCCCGGCGGGCCGGGCGGGCGGTGTCGGTGCGGGCCGAGCTCGTCGACGGGGTGTGGGAGAGGTTCGAGGCGGGGGACTCCGCGGGGTACGTCGAAGGGGTGGCCCGGGCGGTGCGTGCGGTGCGGGACGCCGACGCCATCGTGCTCGCGCAGGCCTCCATGGCGGGTGCGGAAGCGCTCGTTCCGGAGGTTCGGGTGCCGGTCCTTTCCAGTCCTCGGGCGGGCCTCGCGGCGACGGTCGCACTGGTCGCGAGGCCGGGCGAGGACTGCTGAACCGTGGAAGGCTTGGGCGCGGGGCTGTCGGGTACGCGGGGAGGAGCCGCTGGCGTACCACTTGCTGGAGGAGTGCAATGACCCACCCGTACCCTGATCCCGCACCGGCCCCGGGGCCGGTCAGGCCGTTCCCGGACCCCGAGCCCGCGCCGCCGGGGCCGGGGAGGCCGTTCCCCGGCCCCGACCCCGTGCCGAACCCGGAGCCCCGGCCGAGCCCGGACCCGCCGCCCTCCCCGATCCCTCAGCCGCCGGACCCGACCCCCGAGCCCCAGCCGGACCCGATGCGATAGGTCGGTAGGTCGGCAGGCCGGTAAGTCGGCTGTGTGGTGAGTCGGTCGGTGCGGTGACGCGGCCGGTGATCTGAGATGGCCTACGTGCTGGTGGCGGGCGTGGACCTGCGGGTCCACGCCCGCCGTCGGCTGTCCGGGTTCCCTCCAGGCCGGTAAGACTTCCTGTCGGGCGTCCATCCGCTGGCATAGCGTGACCTCCCCACGCCTTTGCCAAGGAGGAGCCGCCTGTGCCCCAGTTCGACCTGCCCCTCGATGACCTGCGCCGCTACCGTCCCGACCTGCCGGAGCCGAAGGACTTCGACGCGTTCTGGGAAAAGACGCTGCGGGAGGCGCGGCAGTACGGTCTGGACGCACGGTTCGATGCGGTGGAGCTGCCCCTGACGGGCGTACGGGTCTTCGACGTCACGTACGCCGGATTCGGCGGGCATCCCGTCAAGGGGTGGCTGATTCTGCCCGCCGGGTCCGGGTCCGGGACCGCGGCCGGGACCGAGGAGCCGCTGCCCGCCGTCGTCGAATTCATCGGCTACGGCGGCGGACGCGGGCTGCCCCACATGCATCTGCTGTGGGCCGCGGCCGGATACGCGCACTTCGTGATGGACACCCGGGGGCAGGGCAGTGGCGGATGGGCCCAGGGCGACACCCCGGACCCCGTGGGGAGCGGCCCCGCGTACCCGGGGTTCATGACCCGCGGTATCGAGGACCCGCACGACTACTACTACCGGCGCCTGTACGTCGACGCGGTACGGGCCGTCGAGGCCGTCCGCGCCCATCCGCTCGTGGACGCCACACGGGTGGCCGCGCTCGGGATCAGCCAGGGCGGCGGCGTCGCCCTCGCGGTCGGCGGACTCGTGCCGGACCTGGCCGCCGTCGCGGTCGACGTGCCGTTCCTCTGTGACTTCCCGCGGGCGACGACGCTCACGGACCGGCCGCCGTACAGCGAGGTCGCGCTCTATCTGAAGGCGCGCAGAGACGGCCAGGAGCGTGTCTTCGCGACCCTCTCGTACGTCGACGGCGTGCACTTCGCCGCCCGGGGGCGGGCGCCCGCGCTCTTCTCCGCGGCCCTGCGGGATCAGACCTGCCCGCCGTCGACGGTGTTCGCCGCGTTCAACGCCTATGCGGGCAGCGAGCGTTCGATGGAGGTATACGAATTCAACGATCACGAGGGTGGCGGACCCTACCAGCAAGGCGTCCAACTGCGGTGGCTGAAGGGGTACTTGAGACGCTGAGTCGATCAACGCGGCCTATGCGTCCGGCTCTTGCCCGGATCGGTGGGAGCGACTAGCTTGCGGGCTTGTCGTGTGTCCGCTGCGTGCAATCCGTGATGACGTGTGTCCGAGGGGGCTCCCAATGGCCGTACGGGGCCGGCACCGCCGGTATCAGCCGAACCGCATCAACCGCGCGTCGCTGACCGTCACGGCGGGCGGCGCCGGCATGGCGCTCCCGCTGACCGTCGCGGGCACCGCGGGCGCGGCCGACGTCGACACCTGGAACAAGGTCGCGGCCTGCGAGTCCGGCAACAACTGGAGCATCAACACCGGCAACGGCTACTACGGCGGCCTCCAGTTCAAGCAGTCCACCTGGGAGGCGTACGGCGGCACGGCCCACGCGCCGCGCGCCGACCGCGCCACCAAGGACCAGCAGATCACCGTCGCGGAGAAGGTCCTCGACGCCCAGGGCCCCGGCGCCTGGCCGGTGTGCTCCTCGAAGGCCGGACTCGCCCGGGGCGGCGGCACACCCGACGTCACCCCGGCCCGCGCCCCCGCCAAGCCGGAACGGCCTGGACGCCACGTCAAGGACGTCAAGCCCGAGGTGACCCCGCAGTCCACCGCGGGCACCGCCGAGATGTACACGGTGGTCCGTGGCGACACCCTCTCGGGCATCGCGGGCGAGCGCCGGGTCCGGGGCGGCTGGCAGCAGTTGTACGACACCAACCGGCGCGTAGTCGGCGAGGACCCCGACCTGATCACGCCGGGGCAGCGGCTCTCGGTGCACGGCCAGGGAGCCATCAAGCAGCGCACGGGGGACCGTCCCGAGGTGCGGCCCCGGCAGAAAACGGCGGAGAAGCAGGCAGCGGAGAAGCGAGCGGCGGAGAAGCAGGCGGCGGAGAAAAGGGCGGCGGAGAAACAGGCCGCCGAGAAGCGGGCCGCCGAGAAGAAGGCCGCCGAGCGGCGAGCCGCCGAAAAGGCCGCTGCCGAGAAGAAGCGCGAGAAGCCGCGCTCCTCGCAGGCTTCCGCGCCGGGCGCCGTCGCACCCGTCGCCGCCTCGCCCAGCACCCCGTACCGCGCGGCGGGCGGCTCCTGGTCGAAGGGCTATCACACGGGCGTCGACTTCCCCGTGTCCACCGGGACCTCCGTCAAGGCCGTCGCCGCCGGGCGGGTCGTCTCCGCGGGCTGGGGCGGCAGCTACGGCTATCAGGTGGTCATCCGTCACGCCGACGGGAAGTACAGCCAGTACGGCCACCTGTCGGCGCTCTCCGTGAAGGCCGGACAGCAGGTCGGCGCCGGGCAGCGCATCGCCAGGTCCGGATCGACCGGCAACAGTACGGGCCCGCATCTGCACTTCGAGGTGCGGACGGGGTCCGGTTTCGGTTCCGATGTCGATCCGCTCGCCTATCTGCGGGCGCGCGGCGTGCGGATCTGAGAGGTCCGGCTGAGGAGCCGTACACAGTGCCGTTACACGGTCCTGCTGCGGTCTTCCCTCCGGATCAGGACACCATCCGCTCGCGCCGCCCCGGATGCCGCTGCCGGCTCCTGCGGTGCGCCGACGCGGACTGCTGGGACGGCACCCCGGGGAGCACGTCCGCGGTGGGACGCGGCCCCGGGTCGTCCGCTGTATCGGAAGCGGAGCCGTGGTCCGCCGACTGCCGCGTTGCCGGGCCGCCCTGTGCCACCGGACGACCCTCGGCCACGGTCACCGTCGACGTCTCGCGCGCGATCCGCTCGGTCGTCAGCAGGACCAGGCCAGTCGCGGCGACGACACCGCAGCCCAGCGCCAGGACGGCGCCTGCGGCACCGTGCCGGAAGGATTCTCCGAAGAGGGTCAGGCCGACCGCGGCCGCCACCACCGGGTTCACGACGGTGACCGTGGCCAGCGGCGCCGCAAGGCCCGCACCCCGGTACGAGGCCTGCGAGAGCAGCACGCCGGCCGCCGCGAGCACCGCGATCGCCCCGAGGGTCGGAAGCTGCTCAAGGAGCGCGACGTTCCGGTCCCAGTCGACCGCCACCGTCTTCGTGAACACCGACGCGATGCCGAAAGCTCCGCCCGCCGCACAGGCAAGGAGCACACTGCGCATCACGGGGTGCCGGTGCACCGCGTGCGCCGCCACCATCAGGGCCAGCACACCGCCGCCCGTGGCCAGGGCGAGCATGAGGCGCTCGGCGTCGGCCAGGGTCTGCGAGTCGGACGACGAGGTGAGCGAGAGGAGCCCGGCGAGCCCCACCGTCGCCATGAGCGCGCCCCGCCAGGCGGTGGCCCCGGCCCGGCGCCGTACGAACACAGCGGCCATCGGCAGGGCGAACACGATGGTCAGCGCGCCGAGCGGCTGGACCAGGCTGAGCGGGCCGTAGGCGAGCGCCACCACGTGCAGCAGGGCGCCCAGGCCGTTCAGGGCGATCGCGGTCCACCAGGCACCCCGGCGCAGCGGCGCGTACCCCTGCCCCGCCGTCGTCGCCGCCACGCGCTCCTGCAGGATCGCCCCGCCGGCGTACGCCACGGCTGAGACGAGGGAGAGCAGCACCGACAGCGCCAAAGCACTCATGAGGTGCTCCGCGGGGTGCGGTGCGTCCGGTGATCCCGGTCTGGCGATCGGTCTGCTTCCATACTGACAACTGTGACTCCGGAATCCCTTTAAGTCGTCGTACCTGAGCAGGCAATTGGTCCTACTGCCGATGGAGTACGACCTTTCCCATGTCCTCCCCCAGAGGGGTTACCTCCTGGGCGCGGAGAGTGACCCTCATGGCGACCCCGGGGCCGCCCGGCGACGTGGGACTTGCTGTACTGCTGTCGTGACCACCCTCATCGACCTGGCAGAACTCGGTACCGTCGGCGGATTCTTCGCCCTGCGCCGTACACCGGCGCACGACAGCGGCGCGCGGCCGCTCGCGGAGGCGTACGCGGCACCCGCGACCGGCACCGACCCGCTCACCTTCCGTGTCCGCAAGGTAGCGGGGCGGCTCGGCGCCCCCGAGGACCGCATCGCGGTGTCCGTGGCCCAGCTGGGGCTCGCGGCCCGGCTCTGGTCCGTGGCGCTCGGCTCCGCCGCGCTGTACGGGCGGGTGCCCGACCTCGACCCCGCGGTGCTGCGCTGGGACGCCGACGGCACCTCGCCCGACGACCTGTGGCTGAGCGACCTACGCCCGCTGCCCGGCGATGCCGAGACCCTTCGGAGCGTCGTGCAGCACGGCCATCTGGCGCCGCTCTCCGCCGCGTTGCGCGACCGGTACCGGATCTCCGCGGGGCTGCTGTGGGGCAACGCGGGCTCCGCGCTCGTGGGCGCCGCGCGCGAACTGCACGGCTGGGCGGCGCGTTCGGGGCGCGCGGACGTCGGGGAACGGGCCCTGGAACTGGCCGCAGAGCTCTTCGACCACCCCGTCCTGCGCGACACCGGCACACTGCGCGACACCGGCACGCTGCGGGGCACCGCCTTCCGGCGGCGCAGCTGCTGCCTCTACTACCGGTGCCCCGACGGCGGGCTGTGCGGCGACTGCTGCTTCGAACGCCCGCCGCAGCGGTCTTCCCCCGAGGCCCCGTCTGGGTGACCATGAGGTGGCGCGCACGGCCGGTATCGGGCGGACGACGGAGGGTTCTACGTGAAGGTGGGACTGCTCACCCGGGAGTATCCGCCGGACGTCTACGGCGGAGCCGGTGTCCATGTCGAGTTCCTCGCACGGGAGTTACGCGCACTCACCGACCTCGACGTGCACTGCTGGGGCGACGGCACGGCCGACGGTCTCGTGCGCCACGGGCCATGGCCCGCGCTCGACGGCGCCAACGACGCGCTGCGCACCTTCTCCGTCGACCTCTCCATGGCGGCGGCCCTCGCCGGGCGCGACCTGATCCACTCCCACACCTGGTACGCCAGTCTCGCGGGCCACGTCGGCAAGCTCCTTCACGGCATCCCGCACGTGATGACCTCGCACTCCCTGGAGCCGCTGCGCCCCTGGAAGGCCGAGCAACTGGGCGGTGGATACGCCCTGTCGAGCTGGGCCGAGCGCACCGCGGCCGAGTCCGCCGACGCGGTCATCGCGGTGTCAGAGGCGATGCGCGAGGACATCCTCGCCTGCTATCCGGCCGTCGACCCGGCCAAGGTCCACGTGGTGCACAACGGCATCGACACCGCCCTGTACCGGCCCGACCCCGGCACCGACGTCCTGGAACGGCTCGGCATCGACCTGGAGCGCCCGTACGTCCTCTTCGTCGGACGCATCACCCGGCAGAAGGGCGTGCCCCATCTGCTGCGTGCCGCACGCAAGTTGGACCGGGAAATGCAGATCGTCCTGTGCGCCGGGGCGCCGGACACCCCCGGCATCGACGTCGAGTTCCGCACCCTCTTCGAGGAATTGAGCCGGGCGCGCGCGGGCGTCCGGTGGATCCCCGAGATGCTGCCGCGCCCGGAAATCGTCCAACTCCTCTCCCACGCCGCCGTGTTCGTCTGCCCTTCCGTGTACGAGCCGCTGGGCATCGTCAACCTGGAGGCGATGGCGTGCGGCACGGCCGTCGTCGCCTCACGGGTCGGGGGCATCCCGGAGGTCGTGAGCGACGGGACGACGGGACTCCTCGTCCCGTACAAGGAGAGCGACCCGGAAGGCTTTGAACACGACCTCGGGCTGCTCCTGAACAGACTGGCCACCGACCCGCAGCGGGCCGCCGCGATGGGCACGGCCGGGCGCCACCGGGTGCTCAGGGAGTTCGGCTGGGACGCGGTCGCCCGGCGCACGGTCGAGGTGTACGAGGAGATCCTGCACGCCGACAGATAGCCGACAAGTAGGGGGCCTGGGATGCGCGGTGGACCTTCGGTGCTCGGAATCGTGCTCGCCGGCGGGGAGGGGAAGCGGCTGCTGCCGCTCACCGCCGACCGGGCCAAACCAGCGGTCACGTTCGGCGGCACCTACCGCCTCGTCGACTTCGTGCTCTCCAACCTCGTGAACGCCGACATCCTGCGCATCTGTGTCCTGACGCAGTACAAGTCCCACTCCCTGGACCGGCACGTGTCGACGACCTGGCGCATGTCGAGCCTCCTCGGCAACTACGTCACCCCGGTCCCCGCCCAGCAGCGCCTGGGCCCGCGCTGGTACCTGGGCAGCGCCGACGCCATCCTGCAGTCCCTCAATCTCGTCCACGACGAACAGCCCGACTACATCGCGGTGTTCGGCGCCGACCACGTATACCGCATGGACCCGCGGCAGATGCTCAAGCAGCACATCGAGAACGGCGCCGCGGTGACCGTCGCGGGGATCCGGGTGCCGCGCTCCGAGGCGTCGTCGTTCGGCATCATCACGCCCGCGCGCGACGGCACGAAGGTCGAGCGCTTCCTGGAGAAGCCGACCGATCCGCCCGGGTTACCCGGCGCCCCGAACCAGGTCTACGCCTCGATGGGCAACTACCTCTTCACCACCAAGACCCTCGTCGACGCCCTCCAGCAGGACGCCGAGGACGCGACCTCGGCGCACGACATGGGCGGCTCCATCCTGCCCCTGCTCACCGAGCGCGGGCTGGCCCAGGTGTACGACTTCGACGGCAACCACGTCCCCGGCGAGACCCCGCGCGACCACGGCTACTGGCGCGACGTCGGCACCCTCGACACGTACTACGAAGCCCACATGGACCTGATCTCCGACCACCCCGTCTTCAACCTGGACAACCGGCGCTGGCCCATCTACACCCACTCCGACGGTCTGCCACCCGCCAAGTTCTGCGCGGGCGGCATCGCGGGCGAGTCGATCGTCAGCCCCGGCTGCGTCATCCGCGGCCAGGTCACCCGGTCCGTCCTCTCACCCGGCGTGACCATCGAAGAGGGGGCGGTCGTCCAGGGCTCCGTGCTGCACGACAACGTACGGATCGGGCGGGGCGCGGTGGTGCGCGGCGCCGTCCTCGACAAGAACGTCGACGTCCCGCCGGGCGCCACGATCGGCGTCAACCCGGAGCGGGACGAGGAGCTGTACACGGTGTCGAGGGGTGGCGTGATCGCGCTGGGCAAGGGCCAGACCGTACCGCTGTGAGCGCCTCGCCACGGCACCTTGCTCACAGCGCCTCGCCCACACCGCGCCCGCCCGCACCGCCCCGCTCACAGCACCCGCCGTCTGCGCCCCAGCCAGGTCTGCGCGATCACCACGACCGCCAGGAAGGCGCCGCTGACCACCTGCTGGTAGGCCGAGTCGAGCGAGCCGATCTGGTTGATGACGTTCTGGATGACCTTCAGGAGCAGTACGCCCACGAGCGACCCGCTGATGAAGCCGAAGCCGCCGGTGAGCAGCGTGCCGCCGATGACGACCGCGGAGATCGCCTCCAGCTCCATGCCGGAGCCGAGGATCGTCACCCCGGAGACCAGCCAGGCCGCGTTGAGGGCCCCGGCGAGCCCCGCGCAGAGCCCCGACACCGTGTAGACGGCGATCTTCGTACGGGCCACGGGGGCGCCCATCAGTGCCACCGCGTCCTCGTTGCCGCCGACCGCGTACACGTACTGGCCGAACCGGGTGCGGCGCAGCACGACCGCGCCCGCGACGAACAGGGCGACCGTGATCCAGACGGGCGCGCCGACGCCGAGCAGCTTGCCCTGGCCGAGCGTCGCGAAGAACGAGTCCTTGTCGACGAGGTAGGTCTTGGAGCCCTCGTCCGTGACCGACAGGAGGATGCCGCGCGCGCCCAGCATCGCCGCGAGCGTCACGATGAACGGCGCGAGCCGGGAGCGGGCGATCAGCAGGCCGTTGACCAGGCCGATCAGCCCGCACACGGCGAGCGGCAGGAGCAGCGCCACCGCGGTGCCGTACCGGGACCCCCAGGCGGCGAGCACCCCGCCGAGGGCGAACAGCGAGCCGACCGACAGGTCGATTCCGCCGGTGACGATGACGAAGGTCATGCCGAGCGCGACCACCGCGAGGAACGCGGAGGACACGGCCATGTTCTGCAGGTTGTCGCCCGTCAGGAACGTGTCGAAGCCGACCGACGCGGCGGCCACCGCCACGATCAGTGTGACCAGGGCGCCGTGCTGCTGCGCGAGGGCGCTCAGCCGCTCGGCGCGGGAGGGGCCGGCGGCCTGTTCTTCCTGGACGGTCTGGCTCATGGGGTCCGCCGGAGTCTGCGTGTCGGTGGTCATCGTTTGCCCCTCTCGCGTGCCGCGTAGACGGCGAGGATGATCACCACGGCCTGGGCGATCTGGGTCCACGACGGCGGCAGGTCGTGCTTGATGAGCGTGGCCGTGAGCAGCTGGATGAGGACGGCGCCCGCCACGGTGCCGCCGATCCGGACGCGTCCGCCGCTCAGCGGTGTGCCGCCGACCACCACGGCGGTGATCGCGGAGAGCTCCATCAGATTGCCGAGCGACGTCGGGTCGCTCGCGCTCAGGCGGGCGGTCGCGAGGACGCCGGCGAGTGCGGCGAGGGCGCCGGAGACGACGTAGACGACGATCAGCACGCGGCGCACGGGGAGGCCCGCGAGCAGGGCGGCCGGGCGGCTGTCGCCGATGGCGAGGAGCTGGCGGCCGAACGTGGTGCGCCGTACGACGAAGGCGATGACCAGCGCGAGGGCCGCCGCGATCAGCACCAGGTAGGGGATGCCCGCCACGTCGCCCGAGCCGAGCGACGCCATGGTCGGGTCGCGTACGTCCTTGAGCTGGGGGAGCAGCACCAGGGCGAGGCCCCGGCCCGCGACCATCAGGGCGAGTGTCGCCACGATGGGCTGGACGCCGATGAAAGCGACGAGCGAGCCGTTCGCGGCGCCGACCGCCATCCCGCCGAGTACCGCCACGACCAGCGCGAGCCACATCCCGTATCCGAGGTAGAGCGAGATCAGGGAGGTGGAGAGCGCCATCACCGAGCCGACGGACAGGTCGACGCCCTCGGTGCCGATGGCCAGGGCCATGCCGAGCGCCACGACGAGGACCGGCGCGACCTGGACGGCCTGGGTGCGGAAGTTCTCGCTGGACATGAAGTGCGGGGTGAAGAGGACGTTGACGAGGACGAGGACGGCCACGCCGAGGTAGACGCCGTAGTCCTGGAGGAGGCGGAGCGCGCGCTCGCGATCGTGGGGGACGGGGGTGCTGTCGGGGTCCGGTCCCGCCGGAACGGCGAGCGCGGTGGGGGAGGGGTCACTCACCGTGGCCTCCGGTGGCGGTCGAAGGGGTGGCTATGGCGCGGAGCAGGCGGTCCTCGGTGACGTCGGCGCCGGTGAGTTCCTCGACCACGGCGCCGTCCTTGAGGACGACGACCCGGTCCGAGCCCTCGATCAGCTCCTCCATGTCCGAGGAGATGAGCAGCACGCCGAGCCCGTCCGCCGCCAACTCGTCGATCAGGCCCTGCACTTCGGCCTTGGCGCCGACGTCGATGCCGCGCGTGGGCTCGTCGAGCAGGAGGACCTTCGGGTGCATCGCGAGCCAGCGGGCGAGGAGCACCTTCTGCTGGTTGCCGCCGGAGAGTTCGCCGACCTTCTGGTGCGGTCCCGACGCCTTGATGCGCAGCCGCTTCATGAAGGTGTCCACGACGGCGTCGACGCGGTCCTCGTGCACCAGGCCGAAGCGGGACAGGCGCGGGAGTGCGGCCAGGGCGATGTTCTCGCGGACCGAGAGGCCGGGCACGATGCCTTCCGCCTTGCGGTCCTCCGGGAGCAGGCTGATGCCGGCCCGGATGGCGGCGGGGGTGGAGCCGGTGCGGATGCGGGCACCTGCGAGGACGACGCGCCCGGAGTCGGGAGGCAGCGCGCCCGCGATGGCCTTCGCGGTCTCGCTGCGGCCCGAACCGAGCAGCCCGCCGAGGCCCACCACCTCGCCGGGCCGGATGGTGACGGAGACCCCCCGAAGTCGGTGTCGGACCGTCAGATCTGTTGCCTGTAACACTGGTTCGGCTGCTGCCTGGTGCTCGCCCGTGAACCGGGTGAGCCCCTCGTCCTGCACGGTCTCGATCTCCCGCCCCAGCATCAGCGCCACGAGGCGGAGCCGGTCGAGGTCGGCAAGCGGCCCGGTGTGCACGACCTTGCCGTCGCGCAGCACGGTGACGGCGTCGCAGACCTCGTACAGCTCGTCGAGGCGGTGGCTGACGTAGATCACCGCGATGCCGCGCTCCCGCAGCATGCGGATCACACCGAACAGGGTGCGCACTTCACGGGGTTCCAGAGAGGACGTCGGCTCGTCCATCACCACCACACGCGCGTCGACCGAGACGGCGCGCGCCAGGGCCACCATCTGCTGGGCTCCTACGCCGAGTTCGCGCAGTGGGCGGCGCACATCGACGCGGACTCCGAGGCCCCGCAGCGCCTCATCGGCCTCGCGGTGCATGCGCCGGAAGTCGATCAGGCCCAGGCGTCCGCGCGGCTCCCGGCCCAGGAACAGGTTGCGGGCCACGCTCATCAGGGGGACGAGGTTGACCTCCTGGTAGATGGTGGAGATGCCCGCGTGCTGCGCTTCGAGCGGGGTGGCGAACCGGGCCGGGCGGCCGTCGTACGTGAGGTCGCCCGCGTCCGGCCGGTACACCCCCGTCAGGACCTTGATGAGTGTGGACTTGCCCGCGCCGTTCTCGCCGATCAGCGCGTGCACCGCGCCCGCGCGGGCGGTGAAGTCGACCGCGTCCAGGGCGCGGACGCCGGGGAACGTCTTGGTCAGGCCGGTCACCGACAGCATGTCAGTAGGCCTTGCCGAGATCGGACTCGGCGTTCTTCTCGGTGTACGCGTTGTCCTTGATGACGATGTCCTGCGCCACCTTCTCGCCCTTGGCGAAGGTGTCCAGGGTCTGGAAGGCGAGCGGGCCGAACCGCGGGTTGGACTCGACGACGCCATCGATCCAGCCGTCGACGATGCCCCGTACAGCGCCCTTCGTGCCGTCGATCGTCACGATCTTCACGGCGCCGGCCTTCTTGCCCGCGCCCTTGAGGGCGTTGACGGCGCCGAGCCCCATCTCGTCGTTCTCGGCGTAGATCCCGGTGATGTCGGGCTTGGACTGGATGAGCTGCTCGGTGACCTGCTGGCCCTTCTCGCGCGCGAACTCGCCGGTCTGCTTGAAGACGACCTTCAGGTCCGGGGCCTTCTCCTCGATGCGGTCCTCGAAGCCCTTGGTGCGCTCGGTGGTGACGTTGTTGCCCGCGGCGCCGAGCAGGATCGCGATCTTGCCCTTGCCGCCCGTCGACTCGATCATCCGGTCCGCGGCCCGCCTGCCCTGTTCGACGAAGTCGGAGCCGATGAAGCTCACGTAGTCCTTGCACGCGGCCGCGTTGATCTTGCGGTCGATGGTGACGATCGGGATGTGCTTGGCGCCGGCGGCGCGCAGCACCGGCTCCCAGCCGTCGGAGTTGAGCGGGGCGATGACGAGGAGGTCGGCGCCCTTGGCGATGAGGTCCTGGACGTCGCTGATCTGCTTGGAGAACTGCGACTGGGCGTTGGCGGTGAGGAGCTTGACGCCACGCTTCTTGGCCTCGGCCCGGATGGACGCCGTCTCCGCGATACGGAAGGGGTTGGCCTCCTTCTCGGACTGGGAGAAGCCGACGGTCGCCTTGCCCAGGTCCAGCTTCTTGCCGCCGTACGCACCGATCGCGCAGGTCTTGCCGCTGCCCTTGCCCGAGGACGCCACCTCCTGCCCGGCGTCGCCCTGGTCCTGCGACGAGGTGCTGGAGCCGTCGGACGCGTCGTCCTCGGACTTCGCGCACCCGGCGGTGAGGACGAGGCCCGCGGCGACGCCGACGGCGACGAGGGTCCTGGCTGAGGTACGGCTGAGGAGTGTGGTCGGCTTCATGGAAGTCCCCAAACGGCACGGCCCCGGCACTGAGAGCGCTCACGGGAAAGACGGCACTTGCGGTCAACTCGGCGGTACGGGGAGCTTTTTACATCGTTGAAAGGGGGCTGTAAACCCTCCGCGCACTCTTCGCCGACCCGCGGGGGCCCGGCGAGGAGTCGCTACGGCTCATCGTCGGCCCAGCGTGCTCTCCCGCTCCACCAGCCGGAAATCCGCTACGAGTTCGCGCCCGCCGAGCTCCTCGGAGTGCGCCAGGCTGCGCAGCAGCGACTCCACCGCGAGACGTGCGATGGCCTGCTTGTCCGGCGCCACCGTGGTGAGCGTGACGGCCCCGAACTGGCCCTCCGCGATGTCGTCGAAGCCGACCACCGCCACGTCCCACGGCACGCGCAGGCCGCGCTCGTGCAGCACCCGCATCGCACCGATCGCCACCAGGTCGTTGTACGCGAACACCGCGTCGGGCCGCACGCCCGCGTCCAGCATCCGCGCCATGGCCTTCGCCCCGTCCCACCTGTCCCAGCCGCCGACCGGCCCCACCAGGCTCTCCGGCGCGGCGATCCCGGCCGCCGCGAGCTCCTCGCGCCAGCCCGCGAGGCGCAGGTGGGCGGGCCGGTTGGCGGAGTCCGTACGGGCGCCGAGGAAGGCGATCCTGGTGCGTCCACGCCCGATGAGGTGGCGCACCGCGGTGCGGCTCGCCGCGACGTTGTCGATCGCGATGTGGTCGTAGGGCAGGGCGTACTCGCGCTCGCCGAGCAGCACCATCGGCACGTCGTCCTCGCGCCCCCGCAGGTCCTCCGACTCCAGCTCGATCGGGCTGAGGATCAGACCGTCGATCACCCGCGCCCGGAAACCCTGGCTGACCAGGACCTCCTGCTCGCGCTCGCCGCGCGTGTGGTCGAGGAGCACGGTGAAGTCGTGCTCGGCCGCCGCGTCGATGACGGCGCCGGCCAGCTCGGCGAAGTAGGGGTTGCCGAGCTCGGGGACGGCGAGCGCGATGATGCCGGTGCGGCCCTTCCTGAGGTGGCGGGCCGTCAGGTTGGGCCGGTAGCCGAGCTCGTCGATGGCCTCCTGCACGCGGGCCCGCATCGCCGGGGTGACGTGCTGGTATTTGTTCACCACGTTCGAGACGGTCTTGATGGAGACGCCCGCGCGCTCCGCGACATCCTTGAGGCTTACCCGCACTGCATCTCCCTGCGTCGGTGGCCGCCCCGGTCTTTCGGGGCGTGTGTCATGACCCTGGACAGCGCGCCGGAGCGCGTGCTGTCATGCCAACTGCCGTTCCTTCCAACGTTGTACAGATTCGTTGTACAGACTGCAGCGACGAGCCGCCACCCTTCCTCACCAAGGAGGATCCGTGCGCATCAGACGACATCCCGGACGCCCCGGACGACTCGGCAGACACCTCGCCCTGCTGCTCGCAGGGGCCCTCGGCATCGCGGGGCTGACCTCGGTCCCCGCCGCGACCGCCGACGACGACCCGGCCGAGATCCATGGGCTCAAGGGCGAGTACTACACCCAATCCGCCCCGGGAGCCTTCGACTTCGACCAGCTCAAGGCGACCGGCCTCGACCCCGACATCGACTTCGGCAACCTGGAGTCCCGCCTCAAGGCCACCACCGGACGCGCCGACGACGTCAGCGTCCGCTGGACCGGCCGGATCGTGCCCGAGAAGAGCGGCCCCACCACCTTCTCGATGATCGGCGACAACGGCTTCCGCCTCTGGGTCGACGGCAAGCTCGCCATCGACCACTGGCAGGACGACTGGGACAAGGAACAGACGTCCCGCGCCGTCGAGTTGGAGGCAGGCAAGGCCTACGACATCAAGGTCGAGTACTTCGAGCACTACGGCGGCTCCAACCTGCGCCTGAAGTGGACACAGCCCGGCGGCGAGAAGAAGGCCGTGCCGCGCTCCGCCCTGCGCATCCCCGCCGACTTCGACTACGACGGCGCCATCGACGCCACCGTCCTCAAGGACGGCCGCATCCTGAAACTGGACTTCGCCCGGCCGCTCGGCGCACCGCCCGCCGGTCTCACCGGCCACCTCGACGCCGTCATCGGCGGCGCCAAGTGGCCGCTCGGCACGGTCAAGACCGACCCCTCCGACGACCGCAGCCTTCTCGTCGGCCTGAAGGAGCCCGTCGTCGGCAAGAAGGGCGGCGATGCCCCCGGCCTCGCCGACATCCGCTACGACGGCAAGGGCGGCCTCGCCGGTACGGACGGCAAGGCCGTCGGCCAGTTCTGGACCAGCGGGCCCAACCACTCCGAGTACGAGCTGCGCACCAAGTGGGCCGACGACGTCACGCCCGGCAACGCGCACCGCGAGTACCCGCGCCCGCAGCTGAAGCGGACCGACTGGCAGAACCTCAACGGCAACTGGCAGTTCGCCGCGGCCCAGGCGGGCGAGAGGCCCCCGGTCGGAAAGCAGCTCAAGGAGAAGATCCTCGTCCCCTACCCCGTGGAGTCCCAGCTCTCCGGCATCGAGCGGCACGAGGACCGCATGTGGTACCGCCGCACCTTCACCGTCCCCAAGGACTGGAAGATCGGCGACGGCAAGCGGCTCAGCCTGAACTTCGGCGCCGTCGACTGGCAGTCCGAGATCTACGTGAACGGCAAGAAAGTCACCGAACACAAGGGCGGCTACGACAAGTTCAGCGCCGACATCACCGACGCGCTGAAGCCGGGCCGCACCCAGGAACTGATCGTCGGCGTGTACGACCCGACCGACGCGGACGACGGCGCCAACCCGCCCGTCGGCAAGCAGCGCCTTGACCCCAGCGGCATCTGGTACACCCCGTCCTCCGGCATCTGGCAGACGGTGTGGATGGAGCCGGTGGCCGCCGACCACGCCGACTCCCTCAAGATCACGCCGGATGTGAAGGGCGAGCAGGTCACCGTCGAGGCGCGCGGCGTGCGCGACGGGGTGCGGTTCACGGCCGCCGCCTACGAAGGCCACAAGAAGGTCGCCGAAGTCAGCGGGCGCACCGGACAGCCACTCAAGCTCAAGGTCGCCGACCCGCGGCTGTGGTCACCGGACGACCCGTTCCTCTACGACCTCCGGGTGCGGGTCGGCAGCGACCGCCTCACCAGCTACTTCGGGATGCGCTCCATCGCCGTGGAGAAGGTGAACGGCACCCCGCGCACCATGCTCAACGGCAAGCCCGCCTTCCTGATGGCCACGCTCGACCAGGGGTTCTGGCCGGACGGCCTGCACACCGCGCCGAGCGACGAGGCCCTCGCGTACGACCTGAAGATGCACAAGGCGATGGGCTTCAACTCGGTCCGCAAGCACATCAAGGTCGAGCCCGACCGCTGGTTCTACTGGGCCGACAAGCTCGGGCTGCTCGTCTGGCAGGACATGCCCGCCATGGAGGCGGGGCGCACCCCGGACGCCGCGGCCCGCGCCCAGTACGAGCGCGAGATGAAGCAGATGATCGACGAGCACGCGAGCAGCCCCTCGATCGTCATGTGGGTCACCTTCAACGAAGGATGGGGCCAGTACGACGTGGGCCGCATCGCCGAACAGGCGAAGGCCTGGGACCCCACGCGCCTGGTCAACAACATGTCGGGGCTCAACCTCGGGGCCGACGGAGGAACCGGCGACATCATGGACGAGCACGGCTACCCGAGCCCGGCGCTGCCACCGCGCCCGGACGGCAAGCGGGCCCTGATGAGTGGTGAGTACGGCGGCCTCGGACTCGCGGTGCCCGGACATGCCTGGGCCGTGCAGCAGAGCTACGTCGACGTGGACCCGGCGACGTACACCGACGACTACATCGCCAAGCTCGGCGAGGTGCGTGCCCTCGCCTGCAAGGGCAACAACGGCGCCGTCTACACCCAGATCACCGATGTGGAAGGCGAGTTGAACGGTCTGCTCACCTACGACCGCAAGGTCGTCAAACCGGATGTGCAGCGCCTGAAGGCGGCGCACGAAGCGCTGATCCGTGACGCGTCGCAGGCCACGGTGCCGGGCTGCCCCGGCTCCTGAGCCCGACAGGCTCTCACCGCATCTGACGCCGCACCAGTTCGTGCAGGCGCCCGCCCGTGTCGGCCAACAGCTGCGCGGGCGGGCCCTGTTGCACGATGCGGCCCTCCGCCATGACGACGACCCGGTCGGCGTCCATGACCGTGGAGAGGCGGTGGGCGATCACGACGCGGGTGGCGTTCAGGGCCCGGGTGCTGTCGATGACCGTGCGCTGCGTCTCGTTGTCCAGAGCGCTCGTCGCCTCGTCGAAGAAGAGGACGCGGGGGCGGCGGATCAGGGCCTGGGCGATCATCAGGCGCTGGCGCTGACCGCCGGAGACCGCGCCGCCGCCGGAGATCATCGTGTGCAGACCCATCGGCATGCGCTTGATGTCCTCGGCGAGGCCCGCCATCGCCGCCGCCTCCCACGCCTCCTCCTGCGTGAACGACTCGGCGCCGCAGATGCAGTCGAGGATCGAGCCGGTGAGCGGCTGGGCGTTCTGCAGGACCACGCCGCACTGGCGGCGCACCGCCGACTGGTCGAGGGCCGACAGGTCCTGGCCGTCGTAGAGCACGCTGCCCGAGACCGGCTCGTCGAAGCCGATCAGGAGGCGAAGGAGCGTCGACTTGCCGCAGCCGCTCGGGCCGACGACGGCCACGAACTCGCCCGCCCGTATCGCGAGCGTCACGTCGTCGAGGACCAGCGGCCCGTCGTCCGCGTAACGGAAGGACAGGCCGCGCGCCTCGATCCCGCCCCGCAGCTCGCCCGGCTGCGTGCTCCCCGCGCGCACCTCCGGCGCCTCGTCGAGCACCGGCTTGATCTGCTCGAACATCGGGAGCACCGCGGCCGCCGAGATCAGCGCGCCGGTGAGCTGCGTGACGGATGTCAGGAGCATCGTCACGGCGGTGCTGAAGGTGAGGAACTCGCCCGCGGTCAGGCTGCCCCGGGCCGGGCCCGCAAGCAGCACGAACATGATCAGGGTGCAGAGCGGCAGATAGACCGAGTTCAGGACCGTCGTGACGTTCTTGATGCGGCCCGCCCGCTGTTGCAGCTCACGGCTGCGCGCGAACTCTCCCGCCCAGGCCGCGTACGCGAAGCTCTCCGCACCGGCGACGCGGAGCTTCGGCAGCCCGCGCAGGGTCTGGAACGCCTGGTTGTTGAGTTTGTTGCCGAGCTCCACCAGACGCCGCTGCCAGCGCAGTTCCCACAGCCCGAGGGTGAGGAAGACGGCCGCGATGACGGCCAGCATCGCGAGGGCGGCCAGCGCCAGGGGGACGCTGTAGAGCAGCAGCAGGACCACGTTCATCGCGCCGACGGATCCGGCCTGGAGGGTGACGGGGCCGATCCCCGAGAGGACCCGGCGGATCGCGCTGACGCCCATCGCCGCGCTCGCCAGTTCGCCGGTGGAGCGGGAGGCGAAGAAGCGGGTGGGCAGCCGCAGCAGCCGGTCCCAGACGGCAGGCTGGAGCGCGCTCTCCATGCGGCCCTCCATGCGCAGGACGGTGAGGTTCTGCAGGAGCATGAAGGCCGCCGAGACGATGCTGGTGATCATGACGGCCAGGGAGACCTGGACGATGAGGCTCGTCTCGGCGTTCGGCACGAACACGCCGAGCACCTGGCCCGTCGCGATCGGCACGAGCGCGCCGATGGCGACCGTCACCAGACCGGCGAGCACGAGGTTGCGCACGTCGGCGCCGGTGCCGCGCAGACTGAAGCGGAACAGCCGCCACGGCGTCAGGGGCCGGTCCGGAAGCGGCCGGTAGAACATGACGCCCTGCGGCTCGAACTCGTCGGCGTTGGACGTGTCGACCCGGGTGCGCCGTCCGGAGGTGGGGTGCACCGACTCGTAGCCGCCGCGCCGCCACAGCAGGGCGACCGGTGTGCCGCTCGCCGTACGGTGTCCGACCAGCGGGCCCGCGTTCTCGCGCCACCAGCGGCCGTCGAGGCGGACGGCGCGGGTACGGATTCCCGACGCCACCGCGACCTGCTCCACCGGGTCGATCCGGTCGCTCACCGCCCCGCCCTCCGCGGCCCCGGTCAGCGTGATGCCCGCCGCCTCGGCGACCAGTCGGCAGGCGGCGTACGTCGCGTCGTGACCGTCGCCGGACCCGGCGCGGCGCGAACCGCCCCTGCCCGCACGGCCGATGGAGGCGATCAGCGTCCGGTCGGCCTGTTCGCGGACGCTCTCGCCCGCCTTGATACCGGCCGCCGTACGGTCCTCGTGGGCCCGCTCCAGGCGTTCGATCCAGCGATCGAGGGTGGCGAGAAGCCGGTACTGCTGGTTGACCATCCGCTGCCACATCGCGGCGTCGACGAGCAGATCCCCGGTGGCCTCCGCGCTGTAGGCGGAGCCGTACTGCACGCTGCCCGGCGCCACCGGCATCCAGAGGATGTCGTCGTCGGTCACCATGTCGTCGCCCATGGTGCGGCCGTCGAGCGGCGCCTCGAACAGGACCCGGTGACCGCGTCCGATGCCGAGCGCGAAGGCGTGCTCCAGGAGGCTGAGCGCCGCGTCCTCGGTGTCGTACTGAGTGGGGTACTGCTGCTCGTAGGTCCAGGTGTCGCCGTAGTCGGGGCGGTACAGCTCGCGCAGCGGGATCCGGCGCAGCTCGCAGCCCTGGAGGGGGCGGCCGACGAGGGTGTGCTGGGGGCCTTCGACGGGGCCGAGAAGCAGGGCGCCCGGTTCGAGGCGGCCGAGGTAGTGCCAGTGGCCCTGCTGCACGGCGTCCACGGCGAAGAGGTCGAGGGCGCCTGCCACGACGAGCCACAGGACCTGCGGGCCCTCCAAGTGCACGCTGCGCAGGCCCGTGCAGTCGACGGGTGTGCCGAGCGCGCCGAAGGCGGCGCCGACCGCGTCCTGCGCGTACGGGGTGTGCTGGTCCGGTACCGACGTCACCTCAGTGCTCCTTGACCAGGTCGGCGTAGGGGCCACCGGCCGCGACGAGGTGTTCGTGGCGCCCGCGCTCCACGATCCTGCCGTGGTCGAGCACGACGATTTCGTCGCTGTCGCGCACGGTGCTCAGGCGGTGCGCGATGACGACGCACGCGCAGCCCCGGCGTCGCAGATTGTCGATGATGACCTGCTCGGTCTCCGCGTCCAGGGCGCTGGTCACCTCGTCGAGCACGAGGATGCTCGGCCTGCGGACCAGGGCCCGCGCGATCTCCAGGCGCTGGCGCTGCCCGCCGGAGAAGTTCCGCCCGTCCTGCTCGACACGGCCGTGGATACCGCCGGGCCTGCGGGCCACGAGGTCGTACAGGCAGGCGTCCTTGAGGGCGGTGACGATCGCGTCGTCGGGGATGGAGGGGTCCCACAGGGCGACGTTGTCGCGAATCGTGCCCTCGAAGAGGAAGACGTCCTGGTCCACGAAGGAGACCGAGGCGGAGAGCGCGCCGCGCGGAATGTCCTCAAGGCGCTGACCGTCGATGCGAATCGTGCCCTCCCACGGGCTGTAGAGCCCCGAGATCAGCCGCGAGACGGTCGACTTGCCGCTGCCGGAGCCGCCGACGAGCGCCACCTGCTGCCCCGGCCCGACCGAGAGCGAGAAACCGGTCAGGAGCGGCTTGTCGAGGGGGCTGTAGCCGAAGGTGATGCCGTCGAGGGTGACGTGGCCGGTGAGGCGGCGCGTGCTGGCCGCCGGTTCGGGGCGGGAGTAGAGCGCGTCGACGGGGAAGTTCTCGACGTCTTTCAGACGGGCGACGTCGGCGGCGAAGTCCTGGATGCGGCCCGCGACGCCGTTGAGGCGCGTGATCGGCGCGGTGAAGCGGGTGACGAGGGCCTGGAAGGCGACGAGGAGCCCGATCGACAGATGCCCCTCCACCGCGCGCAGACCGCCGATCCACAGGATCAGCGCGCTGTTGAGGGTCGCGAGCGTCGGCGCGACGATCCCGAGCCAGGCGCTCGGGACGCCGAGACGCTGCTGCTCCTCCAGGGTGGTGGCGTGCTGGCCCGCCCACCGCCGGAAGTAGCCGTTCTCACCGCCGGTGGCCTTCATGGTCTCGATCAACTGCAGGCCGGTGTACGACGTGTTGGTGAGCTTGGCGCTGTCGGCGCGCAGCTTCTGGGTGCCGGTGGCGCGCAGCCGGATGACGACGCGCATCGCCACGATGTTCAGCAGCGCGATGCCGACGCCGACGAGGGTGAGCTGCGGGTCGTAGGTCCACAGCAGGGCCGCGTAGAGGAGGACGACGACGCCGTCGACCCCGGCGGCGGTGAGGTCCCGGGCCAGGGTCTCGGCGATGGCGTCGTTGGAGGCGAGGCGCTGCACGAGGTCGGCGGGGGAGCGCTGGGCGTAGAACGTGACGGGCAGGCGCAGCAGATGGCGCAGGAACCGGGCGCTGCCGAGGGTGGAGGCGATGATGCGGCCGCGCAGCAGGTTCGCCTGTTGGAGCCAGGTCAGCACCACGGTGAGCGCGACCATGGCACCCATCGAGGCGAACAGCGCGCCCAGGAGCGAGGTCTGGTGGCCGACCAGGAAGAGATCGATGTACGTGCGGCTGAGCGCGGGCAGCGCGGCGCCGACCGCGACGAGCAGCAGGCTGGCGAGGAGCGCCGCGAACATCGTGCCCGAGGTGCCGCGCAGCCGCGCGGGCAGCGCCTTCATGACGCCGGGCCTGCGGCCGCCCGGACGGAAGTCCGGACCCGGTTCGAGGACCAGGACGACCCCGGTGAAGCTGGTGTCGAAGTCCTCCGAGGGCACGAAGCGGCGGCCCTTGTCCGGGTCGTTGATGTACGCGCCCCGGCGGCCGAGGCGGCGCCCCATGCCGTCGTACACGACGTAGTGGTTGAACTCCCAGAAGAGAATCGCGGGCGCCTTCACCTCGGCGAGCGCGGCCGGTTCCATCTGCATGCCCTTGGCCGTGAGGCCGTAACCGCGGGCTGCCTTCAGGACGTTGCTGGCCCGTGAGCCGTCGCGGGAGACGCCGCACGCGATGCGCAGCTCCTCCAGGGGGACGTGCCGTCCGTGGTGCGCGAGGACCATGGCGAGGGCGGCGGCGCCGCACTCCACGGCCTCCATCTGCAGGACGGTGGGCGTGCGGACGGTGCCGGGCCGTCTGCCCTTGGACGCGGGGCGCGGCGCCGCCCTGCGGCGGCCGCGCCGCGGCGGCTCGGGACGGTGCCTGCGGCGGCCGCCGGGCGGCGGCAGTTGCTGCTGGTGCGCCGGGGAGGGATGCGGTGCGGTCACGGAAGCAGCCAATCGATCGGGTGCTGCTCGGCGAGGTGGAAGGTGCCGGCGGCCGGCGTCATGGAGTCGAGCGCGAAGGGCGGGCCGCCGGCGGTCGACCACGCGTAGCCGGACGTGGTGCCGGGGGACTTCTCCAGCCGGACGAGGACGGCCACGGGCGGGCCGTCCTTCGTGAACTGTCCTGCCAGCTCCTTGTCGCCGAGGAAGCCGGTGATCTTCTGCCGGGTCTGCGCGGCCCGGCCGATCGCCTTCACGCGGCCGCGCAGCGTCCCGTACTGCTCGGAGGCGACGGACTGGACGGTGAGATCGACTGAGGCCCCGACGGGGACGGTGGCCGCGCTGTCGGCGGGTACGTAGAGCATCGCGAGGAGCGGGTCGCCGGTGCCCGCCACCCGTTCGACGGTCGCGACGTCGGCGCCGGTGGTGACCACCGTGCCGATCCTGGCGACGAGTGAGCTCACGCGGCCCGCGGCGATCGCGCGCACGTACGTGTCGCCCTGCTCGGTACGGACCTTGAGCACGGGCACGCCCGCGGCGACCGGCTTGCCCTCCTCGGCCAGGACGCGGGTCACCTGTCCGGTGACGGGGCTCTGCAGGACGTAACTGCCCTGGCCGTGCGTGAGGATGCCGGGTGCCCGGAGTGTGGAGGCGACGGAGCCGGTCACGGCCCAGATGCCCGCGGCGGCCATCACGACCAGGGTGACGGCGAGGACGAGCAGGCCCTGGGGGCGGGCGTAGCGCACCGGCAGGTCGAGTTCCTCGGGCGACTGCAGCTTGGACAGGGCCTGTTGGCGGAACTGCACGGAACGCTTTCCTTACTGTGCCTGTGGCGTCACTGTGCCTGTGGCGTCACTGTGCCTGAGGCGTCACTGTGTCTGTGCCTGTGCCTGTGGCGTCCGTGAGCCCCGGAACCAAAGGTTCCGGGGCTCACGAATCATGGCGTCTCGATGAGCGGGAGGCTCAGAGACCGGCGGTCAGGCCGGAGGCCAGGCCGGTGACGGCGCCGGTGTTGAGACCGGTGGCACCCTCGACCGTGCCGACGACGCCGCCGACGACGCCCGAGACGGGGGCGATGGAGTCGACGGTGCTGGTGACGTTGCTCGCGACACCGGCGACGAGGCCGCCGGAGACGTTGTCGAGGTCAGCGTCGGAAATCTCGAGGGTCTCGACCTGGGGGACGTTGTTCATGGTGTGAGCTGCCCTTCTCATGAATGGTGCATAGGTGTTTCCAACTCCGCGGAACCTGGGGATTCGAATTCCGCGGCGAGCCAGGATCAAAGCACGTTCGCAGCTCGGACATCCAATCGGTGAAGTGGCCGTCGGCCGATGTTGCGGCGGTGCATCACCGCTGCGTGCAGGCAGGTTCACCGCGTGATGGCAGCTCCTTCACAAGATTCACAGAAGGAAATCGGGGGCGTGATGCGATTCCCTTCAACAAATCGGACACTCTGCCGCCGAAGAGCACGCCGGATGCCCCCTGCACGGAAATTCACGGGGCGTGCGGAACGAATAGCGTGACCGGACTGCGCATTCGATGTGCAGGTTTATTGAAGGCGCGCCCATTTGCGACCGAAGGGGACGCGAGGGGTCAGACCCGCCCTCGGCGGGTCCACTGTTAACGCTGCGTAACTTGATCGTACTTGACCGTAGTTGCCCAGAGCGATTGACTTCACGTTCGTCATCCCCCGCATCGACCTCGACGCGAGAGCGAGTCCGTGACTTCATCGTCTGTTCAGAGCTCTGACCTGCTCGTACCTCTCGATCTGGCCTTCTGGAACATCGAGACCGCCGCGCACCCCATGCACCTGGGCGCACTCGGCGTCTTCGAGTCCGACGGACCCGGCGCGGCGGACCGGGCCGCCGAGCTCCTCGCGGCCCGCGCGGCCGCCGTGCCCGGCCTCCGCACACGGATACGTCCCGTCTGGCTGCCCGTCGGCGGCGCGATACGCGTCCCGATGCCCGCCTTCGACCCGCTGGAGCACATACGGCTCGCGGCGCCCGTGGCCGACTACCAGGCCGCGGCGGGCGAGCTCATGCAACGACCGGTGGAGCGCGGCAGGCCGCCCTGGGAGGCCCACGTGCTGCCGGGCGCCGACGGCACGTCCTTCGCGGTCTTCTTCAAGTTCCACCACGCCCTCGCCGACGGCCTTCGCGCGCTGACGCTCGGCGCCGCCCTCCTCGACCCCGTCGACCTGCCCGCCTCCCGCGAGCGGCCCCCGGCCCCCACGCCCTCCCCGTGGTCCGCCCTTGACCCCCGCACCCTGCCGGGACGCCTGCGGGGCACCGCCGCCGCGGCAGGGCAGGCCCTCGGCATCGGCACCTCCCTCGCCCGCGCCACCCTGGGCGTACGCTCCTGCGCCGCGCTCACCTCGGCCGCCACCGGCACCCGCCGCGCCGCGGGCGTCGTCCTCGACCTGGACGACGTGCACCAGGTCCGCAAGGCCGTGGGCGGCACCGTCAACGACGTACTGATCGCCGTGGTCGCCGGTGCCCTGCGGCGCTGGCTCGACGAGCGCGGCGACTGCAGTGAGGGCGTCGAGCCGCGCGCCCTGATCCCCGTCTCGCGCCGCCGCCCGCGCACCGCACAACCCCCGGGGAACCGGCTCTCCGGCTATCTGGTGCGCCTCCCCGTCGGCCACGAGGACCCCCTGGTCAGGCTGCGCGGCGTGCGCGCCGCCATGGACCGCAACAAGGAGGCGGGCCCCGAGCGGGGCGCGGGCGCCGTGGCGCTGCTCGCCGAACACGTCCCGGCGCTCGGGCACCGCATCGGCGGCCCCGTCGTCGCCCAGGCCGCCCGGCTGCTCTTCGACATCCTCGTCACCAGCGTTCCGCTGCCCGGCATCGGACTGCGGCTCGGCGGCTGCGGGCTCACCGAGGTCTACCCCTTCGCGCCGCTCGCCCAGGGGCAGTCGCTCGCCGTCGCCGTCTCCACGTACAAGGGACGCGTGCACTACGGCCTGACCGCGGACGCCGCGGCCGTGCCCGACCTGGACCTCCTCGCGCAGAGCCTGCGGGACGAGCTCGACGGCCTCGTGGCGGTGTGCGCGCGGGAGGCGGGTTTGGTGACCCGGCCCGGCGCTACGTAAACTCTCCCTTTTGGAGCTTCCGCGGACGACCAGATGCGCCGTGGCACGGAATGACACGAGGACAGCGGCGATGACGGTGACAGACGAAAGCCAGGAGGGCCCCGTCGAGCACGCGGCGTACGGCCCCGGCATCGACCCGGACCGTCTCGCCGTCTGCCTCGGCGTGCTCGACGAGCTCGACGAGCTGGACGTCGACCACCCCGACGCGATCGCCGTGCGCCGGGCCACGGCCGGGATCTACCGGACGGTGAAGCAGCGCCGCCGCCAGGAGCGCCGCGCCGCCAAGACCGCCCACGACAAGGCCGTCACCGAGGCCACCGCCACCGGCTCCGCCCAGCGCATCGACGACGAGACCGAGGGCCTGCTGCCCTCGTCGCGGACCGGTGAGGGCAGGCTCGCGGGGATACTCCAGCGCCCGCGCTCCTGCTACACCTGCAAGACCCGGTACGTGGAAGTCGACTACTTCTACCACCAGCTCTGTCCGGACTGCGCCCTCCTGAACCGGACCAAGCGCGACGCCCGTGCCGACCTCAGCGGCAAGCGCGCCCTGCTCACCGGCGGCCGCGCCAAGATCGGCATGTACATCGCGCTGCGGCTCCTCCGTGACGGCGCCCACACCACCATCACGACCCGGTTCCCCAAGGACGCGATCCGCCGCTTCAAGGCGATGGACGACTCGGCGGAGTGGCTGCACCGCCTTGAGGTCGTCGGCATCGACCTGCGCGACCCGGCCCAGTCCGTCGCGCTCGCCGAGCGCATGACCGAGGCGGGGCCGCTTGACATCCTGATCAACAACGCGACGCAGACCGTGCGCCGCCTGCCGTCCGCGTACGCCGCCCTGGTCGACGGCGAGAGCGCGCCGCTGCCCGCCGGGGAGCTGCCCGCCCACTCCGTCATCGGCGCCTTCAACTCCGGCGCGGTCGACGGCCTGGCCGCGCTGCCCCTCGGCACCAGCGGACTGGACGCCCAGCAGGTCGCCGACCTCGCCCTCGTCGCGGGCAACGCCAGCGTCGCCCGGCACCTCGACGGCACCGCCATCGACGCGGGCGGTCTGGTGCCGGACGTCGTCGACAGCAACACCTGGGTGCAGACCATCGAGCAGATCTCCCCGGTGGAGCTCCTCGAGACCCAACTGTGCAACTACACCTCGCCGTTCATTCTGATCAGCGCGCTGCGCGGGGCGATGGCCGACGCCGCGAAGAAGGCGTCGAGCGGTCGCGCCTACGTCGTCAACGTCTCGGCGATGGAGGGTGTCTTCGGCCGCGGCTACAAGGGCGCGGGCCACCCGAACACGAACGCCGCCAAGGCCGCGATGAACATGGTGACGCGGACCAGCGCCCAGGAGATGTTCCAGACCGACGGCATCCTCATGACCTCCGTCGACACCGGCTGGATCACCGACGAGCGCCCGCACTACGACAAGCTGCGCCTCGCCGAGGAGGGCTTCCACGCCCCCCTCGATCTGATCGACGGCGCCGCCCGCGTCTACGACCCGGTCGTGCGCGGCGAGTCGGGCGACGACGTGTACGGCGTCTTCCTGAAGGACTACGAATTCGGCAAGTGGTAGCCGAGGCAAGTAGTAGCCGAGGCAAGTAGGAGCCGAACCCGGCCGCACCCGGTGATCACCGGATGTCGGGGCCCGACGTACGCAGGCGCTCGTGCACCGCGTACGGCGGGCCCGTCGCCGTGGACGCCGCGCGCACCCGCGTACCGCCGTCGACCAGCAGGTCGGCGCCGGTGATCCAGCCCGCGGCGTCCGAGACCAGCCAGACCACCGCCCGCGCCACGTCGACCGGCTCCCCGATGCGACCGAGCGGGAGCCCCGCCGCCACTTGCTCCTCCGCCCTCGCCCACACGAAACGCGCCATGTCGGTGCGGACGAGGCCGGGGGAGACGGAGTTGACCCGCACGGCCGGGGCGAGTTCGCCCGCCAGCTGACGGGTGAGGTGCAGCAGCGCGGCCTTGCTCGTGCCGTACGCGCCCACGTTCGGGCCCACGTGCTCGGCACCTTCCGTGCAGATGTTGACGATCGCGCCGCCGTGCTCCGCCAGCCAGGCCCGCCAGGCGAGTTGGGCCAGCCGCAGGGCCGCGTCGACGTTCACGGCGAAGGCGGTGCGCCACACGTCCGGATCGGCCTCCATCAGCGGACCGTAGGGCGCGTTCGTCGCGGCGTTGTTCACGAGGACGTCCAGGCGGCCGAACTCCCGTATCGCGAGGTCGACGCAGGCCTCGAGGTGCGCGGGGTCGGCGACGTCGCCCGCGAGGCCGACCGTTTTCGCGCCAGTCGCGCGCAGTGCGTCCACCGCGGCCCGCACCCCGTCGGCGTCACGCGCGGTGACGACGAGCCGATGGCCGGTCGCCCCGAGTGCCTCGGCGACGGCGAACCCGATCCCACGGGAGCCGCCGGTCACCAACGCCACTGCCGACTGCTCACTTTCTTGCCCCGCCTGGTCCGTCATTGTCCGGAATCAACCCCTATCTTTGGGCCCCATCGAGCGAGGGGCTGCTCATTTGGTTAACCTAGGGCGAACGGGTATCCATCAGGGAGCCACAAGCCTCCCTCGGCCGCCCGGGGACAGGCCGGCAATCACGGCCGCGGTCCCGCCAGAGAACGGCGCCACCGCGACCGAACTGCCCCTGACCTTCCGTTACGCGACACAGAGGAGTGCGCGGTGACACCCGATCTGACGAAGCACGAAAAGCGACCGGCCGACGGCGGCGGTGAACGGGCGGGCAAGCCCGCGAAGCTCCGCAACCTGGAGGCGTGGGCCAAGGCGGCCCCCATCCGGCTGGCCGGTTACGAGGACGACCTCGCCGAGCCGCACATCCTCCCGGGCATCGACTGACCCGGTACCGAACCGAGGTTCTCCCGCTCAGCTTCGCCACGCGCCCCCGGCCTCATCCCGAGGCAGGGGGCGCAGGTGTGTCCGCGCGGGTGTCTCCGCGCGGGTGTGTCCGCGCGGGTGTGTTCTCTCACCTCTTCAACCGTCCCCGGATCGCCAGGGCGCCGAGTCCGAGGAGGACCGGCTCGGCGAAGCGGGACGCCATCTCGACGTACTCGCCGGTCGTGGTCATGTCCTGGCCGCTGGACCGGAAGACGACGGAGTTGAGTGTGACCCTGAGTGCCTTGTCGAAGCGTTTCGCCGTGAACCGGTGTCCGGTCGGGTTCTCGGGGTCGCCCTTGTCGATTTCGAAGGTCACGGCGCCGCCGCCGGACGGCACGGTGCCGGAAGCCTCCTGCTTGGGCGCGGAGTCGGGCAAGCCGAAAGCCATCAGGAGCAGGACCGTGGTCATCATCGCGAGGGCGAGCCAGCCCAGCGCACGTGAGGCGCGCAGTCCGTAGCCGGACAGCAGCCAGTACGCCTGGAGCAGCCAGCGTTCCGCTTCCCGCAGGCTGTGACTGTGGCGGCGCATTTCCATCTCGCCGTAGTAGAAGTCCGCCGCGCCGGGTTCGTCCTTCGCGTCCTCGAGCGACTTGCGCAGGTCGCGGTAAGTGGCGGCCAGAACCGCGAAATTGCGGCGCCGCTGTTCGTGCGGCGGGACCGGTGACCTCGCCGATGTTCCGTCGCCCGGCCGGGCGGAGCGTATGCGCCACTCATCGACCAAGGTCCGGCGTCGCGTCCAATGAAAGGGAATGAAGCCATAGGGTCCGGTCAAGCCCGTCGGTGTCGAGGCGAAACGGCAAGCGCCCTCGATGCGTGTCTGGTCCAGATTGATCGCCCCGGCGAATCCGCACCGGGACAGATCGACATTGACGAGACGGAGCAGCGAGGCGTCGGTGGCGGCAATCGACACGACACGTACATCGTCGTCGGTGACTCCCCGAATGGGATCTTCCGTCAGCACGTTTCCTTCCGGGCCGAACGGCCTTCGCTGCTTCATCACCGCCAGCGGTGCGGCGAAGGACGCCATGGAGAAGGTGAGAGAGGCATAGCGGACCCGCAGGGTCGCGGGGGCCTCCCAGGACGAGGCGCTGCAGTCGATGCGCGGGGCGGCGATGAAAAGCGCCGTCTGTCCGTTGAACGTCGCCTGGTCGAAACGCACCGTCTCGGCGCATACGAGGGGGCCGATGATCTGCTTGCCCGTGAACTCGGCCCTGCGCATCACCAGATCGCCGTAGAGCCAGGCGTACGTCAGGTTGAGTCGCCCGCCGAACCTCGCGTTCAGAAACCCCGCGGTCCTGTGGAACGTGGCGTCGGCGAAGCTCGTCCATTCACCGCCGAACTCGGCGCCCCTGAACCCCGCGTACGTGCGGAACGCGGACGCCGTGAAGTCACAGGTGTCGATGAACTTCGCGCCTCCGAAGAATACGGACGCCTCGAAATCCGCGTCGCTGAAATTTGCTTCCTTGTGGAAGGTGGCTTCGTTGAAGTAGGCGGGATCGGTGAAGACGGTCCCCGCGAAATCGGCGGCGTCCACAAATCCGGCACCCTCGAACCGGGCGGTGCCGAACCTCGGCTTTCCGGTGGCGGGGTCGCGCACGGACCTGAGCAGTCGGGTCAGGAGGTCGGCATTCATGGCGGTGCCGCGGTGGTCGATGTCGTCGCCGGGGCGCAGGCTCTCGAAGTGGTCCCGTGCGTGGTCCGGCGCGAGATGAGCCAGGCACCTCCGGTGCGGGGCGACGGGCCGCCCCGGACATGCCGAACCGGCCCCGCCCTCGCAGTGCGGCCCCTGTGCGGTGCCGGGGAGCGGTGAAGATGTCATGCGGACAGGCATAGCGGATGCGGAGCGGGACCGAGCCCCGTTCGAGATTCATCCGATGGCTCGGTGGGACGGGGAACGGATGGACGCGGGAGGAAGGGGCTGGGTGGCGCGAATGTCCAAGTCCCCGTGGTGCGCGATGCATTGACACCTCCGTGGGGGCGCCTGAATCATCGGACCTCATGACCGCACTGCGCTCGCTTGTCGCTGCTGCTCTGCTCCTCGTCGCTGCGCCGGTCCCGGCCGCCCTGGGCGCGTCGAATGTGTCGAAGGCATCGAACGCGCCGGACGTGCCGGACGTGCCGGACGTGCCGGACGTGCCGCGCACTGTTCCCGCCCTCGCCGACTGGACGCCCGTCGAGGGGAGTTACCGCTATGGGCCGGGCACCCGTCTCGTCGCGCGCGGCCCGGCCTCCCGTCGCGTGGCCGACACCCTCGCGGACGATCTGAAGGCCTCGGGGCGGGCCAGACCGGCCATGGCCCACGGTGTCGCCCGCCCCGGCGACATCGTGATCGACATCGATCGGGCCCGGAAACCGCTGGGCGCCGAAGGCTACGAACTCCGGGCAGGTAAGCGCCTGGAGATCACCGGTGCGGGTGAGACCGGCGCCTTCTACGGCACCCGGACCCTGCTCCAGCTCCTGGCTCGCGGCGACCGCGTCCCGGCCGGGCGCACGGTCGACGTGCCGCGCTACAAAGAGCGTGGCGTCGGCGTCTGCGCCTGCTACATCCACATCTCCACGCCGTGGCTGGAGAACCTCGTGCGCGACATGGCCTACCACAAGCAGAACCAGCTGCTCCTGGAGCTCAAGGTCAAGAGTGACCGTCACCCCGAAGCCAACTCCTGGGGCTACTACGCCAAGAGCGAGCTGCGTCACCTGGTCGCGCTCGGCGAGAAGTACCACGTCACGATCGTGCCCGAGATCAACTCGCCGGGACACCTGGATCCGTGGCTGGAGAACCGCCCCGACCTGCAGCTCACCGACTCCGACGGCAAGCCCCAGCCGGCACGTCTCGACATCACGAAGGACGAGTCCTTCACCTACTACAAGAGCCTCATCGACGAGTACGCGGACGTCTTCCCCGCGACGTCCTGGCACATGGGCGCCGACGAGTACATGCTCGGCTCCGACTTCGCCAAGTACCCACAGATCCTGGAGTACGCGAGGAAGAAGTACGGCGACGACGCCACCCCGCAGGACGCCTTCATCGACTTCGTGAACCGCGTGCACGCCTACGTGACCGGCAAGGGCAAGCGCCTGCGCATCTGGAACGACGGCCTCACCGGCGCGAACACCGTCCCCGTCGCGCCCGGCACGACCGTCGAGCACTGGCTCGACGTGCGGGAGAAGCCCAGCCGCCTCATCGAACGGGGTCATCCGTTGATGAACGCCGCCTACTCCCTCTACCTCGTACGGGGCGGCTTCCACACCGACACCGGCAAGCTCTACGACCAGCGGTGGGACCCGCGCAGCTTCGAGGGCGAGAAGCTCGCGACGAGCGACGGCGTCACCGGCGCGAAGATCAGCCTGTGGCCCGACAACGGCCGCGGCGAGACCGAGAACGAGGTCGCGGCCGCCATGGCGTTGCCGCTCGCCCACATCGCTCAGGTCACGTGGGGGGACGCCCACCCCGACCCGACGTACGACGCGTTCGTCGAACGGGCCGGGTCCGTGGGGCACGCCCCCGGGCGGCGCGATCTGACGCGGGTGCCGGTGGCCGAAGGGACGTACACCCTGCGCGACTCGGAGGGACGAGCCGAGCCGCGTGCCGTCGCGGTCGAGCGCACCGCCGACGGCTACGTGACGCTGAGGTCCACGGCCGCCGGGAAGTGCCTGGAGACCCGCAGCGGGAAGCTCACGCTCAACGTGCCGCTGCAGCCAGGCACGGCCGTCACCGAGGAGACCTGCGATGCGGCGAACACGTTGCAGCGGTGGCAGATCGTGAAGACGCCGGGCGGATACCGGCTCACCAACGCGATCACACGTATGGCCGCGCACGTCACCCAGGACGGCCGGATGCTCCAGTACCCGGCCGACCAACAACCCCCGGCTGTCTGGACGTTGACCGCCCCCTGACCACTCCCTGACCAGTCCCGCCCTCTTGTCTCCCCGAAGGAGATCGGCACCCCATGACCGTCAGCAGACGCCTCTTCATGGCCGCCGCCGTCGCCACGGCCCTCGCCGCGTCGAGCACCTCGCTCGCCACGGCCGTCGCCCGCCGACCCGACGGCGCCAAGCCGCCCCATCGCATTCGCATCAACCCCGCGGACACCCCCGACACGCTCGTGGCCAAAGCCTCCCGAGTCCGCCCCACCGCACGCCAGATCGCCTGGCAGAAGCTGGAACAGACCGCGTTCCTGCACTTCGGCGTCAACACCTTCACCGGCCTCGAATGGGGCACGGGCGACGAGGACCCGGACGTGTTCCAGCCGACGCAACTCGACACCGACCAGTGGGCGCGAGCCCTGCGGGACGGCGGCTTCAAGCTCGCCATCCTCACCGTGAAACACCACGACGGTTTTGTGCTCTACCCCTCCCGGTACACCACGCACACCGTGGCGAGCAGCAGTTGGCGGGCCGGGAAGGGCGATGTACTGCGGTCCTTCACCGATTCGCTGCGGCGGTACGGCATCAGGGTCGGCGTCTACATGTCGCCCGCCGACGAGAACCAGTACCTCGACGGCGTCTACGCCAACGGCAGCACACGCTCCCCCCGCACCATTCCCGCCCTCGTCCCGGGCGACGACCGGTCGGGCACCGCCCCGCGCACCTTCACCCTCGACGCCACCGACTACGGCGCCCACATGCTCAACCAGCTCTACGAGGTGCTCACCGAGTACGGCCCGGTCGACGAGGTGTGGTTCGACGGGGCGCAGGGCCGCATCCCGCCGGAGAAGGTGGAGACGTACGACTGGGACAGCTGGTACACGCTGATCCGCGCGCTCGCCCCGGACGCCACCATGGCCGTGCGCGGCCCCGACGTTCGCTGGGTCGGCAACGAGGGCGGCCTGGCGCGTGAGAACGAGTGGAGCGTCGTCCCCGTCAAGGACTCCGGCAACGGCAGCATCGACTACGCCCTCAAGTACGACGCGCCCGACCAGGGCAGCCGCGAGGCGCTCGCCGAGGCGCGCTCCGTCGCCCAGTACCTGCAGTGGTGGCCCGCCGAGTGCGACGTGTCCATCAGGCCGGGATGGTTCTACCACGAGGACGAACAGCCCAAGGGCGTCGAGCAGTTGACGGACATCTGGTTCCGCTCGGTCGGGCGCAACTCCGTACTCCTGCTGAACATTCCGCCGGACCGGCGCGGGCTGCTCCCGGACGCGGACGTGGCGCGGCTGCGCGAGTTCCGCGAGCGGATCCGCCGGGAACTGCCCCGGGACCTCACCCGCGGCGCCAGGACCCGGCACGACCGCGGCGCCGGCACGGTCACCGTGGAGTTCGGCAGGGCCCGCGAGATCGACCGGATCCGTCTCGCCGAGGACATCCGGTACGGGCAGCAGCTGGAGCACGCGGTCATCGAGGCCCACACCGGCGACGGCTGGCGGACCGTGACCGAGGTGGACACGGCGGGCGCGAGCCGCGTGCTGACCCTGGCCGCTCCGGTGACGGCGCGGCGGTGGCGGCTGCGGGTGACGCGGTCACGGGACACGGTGCGGATCGCGGAGTTCGGGCTCTACCGCTCGGAGGTGTGAGGCGACCAGCCGGATCCTGCCCGTCGTCGTCCTGGAGCGGCCCCCGTACGAAATAAGCGTTGCGGAGGACGCCGCCGACTTCGCGGAGAAGATGGTCCAGGTCCACCGCGGGCTGCGGGGCCAGCCGCGGCACGTGCGGGACGAGACCGACGCGTACTTCGCCGCCCATCAGACCCCCGGCACTCCCGTGAAGCCGGGCCTGGGCCCGCGGATCCGCCGGCACTGCCTGGCGCTCGCTGAACCCGCCCGCTTCCGCGCCGATCCTCGCGGCGCTCCCGTGGCCGCCGGTGGCGCCGGTGCCACCGGCCGGGTGGCAGCGGGCGGGTGACGGCGGCGGGCAGGTTCTCGGGCCACGCCGGCGGGCAGGTTCTCGGGCCACGCCGGCGGGCAGGTTCTCGGGCCACGCCGGCGTGCTCAGCAGCGTGCTCAGCTTCTGACCGGCCCGGTGCTCTCCCGTTCGATCAGCCGCGGTAACGGGACCTGGACCGTGGCGGCCGGGCCGTTGTCGAGGAGGGCGAGGAGTTCGCGGGCCGCCGTGCGGCCGAACGACACCGTGTCCCGGGACAGGGCTGTCAGCCAAGGATGCACCATCCGGCAGAGCGCCGAGTCCTCCCAGGCGACGACCGAGACGTCGCCCGGGATCGCGAAGCCCAGGGAGTTCGCGGCGGCGACGCCGGCCACGGCCATCACGTCGTTGTCGTACACGAGAGCCGTCGGCGGCTCGGCGGACTCCAGGACCCGCCGGGTCGCGGCGGCGCCCTCCGTATCCGAGTAGTCCGTCGTCACCGAGCGCACCCCCGAAAGGCCCCGGCTCGCCGCCTCGGCGCGCAGGGTGCGGATGCGGCGTTCGGTGTGCGCGAGCCCCTCCATGCCCGCGACGTGCACGATGCGGCGGTGCCCCAGCGCGTGCAGATGGCCGACCACCGACGCCATCGCGCCCGCGTCGTCCGCCCACACCGTGGAAAGGCCGGGGTGCCCGGCGTCCGGGTCGGGCACGCCGCCGGTCACCACCGCGGGCAGCCCGAGCTCGTCCAGGAGGCCGGGCCGCGGGTCGTCCGTGCGCGGGTCCACGACGAGGACGCCGTCCACCCGGTGCTCGGCCCACCAGCGGCGGTAGACCGCGCACTCGGCGGCCACGTCCTCCACCACCTGGAACAGCAGACTCAAGTGCCGTTCCGCGAGCACCTCCTGGATGCCCGAGATCAGCTGCAGGAAGAACGAGTCGATGCCCAGCGTCGCCGCCGGGCGCGCCACCACCAGGCCCACCGTCGCCGAGCCCTCGCCGGACAGGGCCCGCGCCGCCGTGCTGGGCCGCCAGCCGAGCTGTTCCGCCACCCTGCGGACCCGGTCACGGGTGATGTCGGAGACGCCGGGCCGGTCGTTGAGCGCGAAGGAGACGGCGCTCTCGGAGACCCCGGCGCGGCGCGCGATGTCCTTCATGGTCGGCCGACGTGCCGGTGTCCGCTTGCCTTGCACCCGTTGCCTCTTTCCTGGCGCCCGGAGACTAATGCGCTTGAGCGGCTTGACCCTAAAGCGCATTAGTCATCCACCGCAAGACCCGCAACCCGCCTTTCTGACCTGCGTGTTGTTCGGATGATCGGCCGATCTTGGAATTCTTTTCCACGAATCCATTGACTTTGCTCCACAACTCCATGCAGGGTCTGCCTCGGCGTGGATTGCCCGGCTCGGACGGTTGCAGTCACCGCCGTCTCACGCTGGGCCGAGCAAAGGAGCCGTTTCACCGTGCGTATCTCCCGTATCCCCCGCAGAGCGGTCGCCGCAGGCGCCGTCCTCGCCGTCCTGCTGCCGCTGAGCGCCTGTGGCGACGGCGATGACGGCGGCGGTTCCCAGGACGCGTCCGGGAAGGTCGAAGGCAAGATCACCTTCCAGACCTGGAATCTGAAGGCGAACTTCAAGCCGTACTTCGAGGGCCTGGTCGACGAGTTCGAGAAGAAGTACCCCGGCACCGAGGTGCACTGGGTCGACCAGCCCGGTGAGGGCTATGCCGACAAGATCAGCGCGGACGCCGCCGCGGGCACCCTGCCCGACGTCGTCAACGTCTCGCCCGACCTGGTCGCCCCGCTCGCCAAGGCGGGCATCGCCCTCGACCTCGGCAAGGTCGCGGGGAAGTACGAGAAGGAGTACCTCCCCGGAGCCTGGAAGAGCCACCAGATACCGGGCATGGACGGCACGTACGCCTTCCCCTGGTACCTCAACACCGGGCCGCTCTTCTACAACAAGCGCCTCTTCAAGGACGCGGGCCTCGACGAGAACAAGCCCCCGAAGACGTACGACCAGCTCTTCGACCAGGCGCTGCAGCTGTCGGAGAAGAGCGACGGCAAGGTCGCCACGCTCGCCAACGTTCCCGCCGTCGAGGACTTCGGGCGCTACGGCGTGCCGCTGATGAACAAGGAAGGCACCGGCTTCACCTTCAACGATGCCAAGGGTGTCGAACTCCTCACCAAGTACAAGAAGTTGTACGACGCCAAGGCGCTCGACGGGCAGGCGCTGACCGCGACCCCGGAGTCGACGGGCAAGAAGTTCCTCACCGAGTCCGTGGCCATGAACCCCGGCAGCGCCCTGGACCTGGAGAAGTTCAAGAAGGACGCGCCGAACCTCTACAAGAACATCGGCATCACCCCGCAGATCAGCAGCACCGGCAAGGACAACATGTACGTGATGGGTGTGATGGTGAACGCCCGCACCAAGCAGACTCCGGCCGCCGTCGCCTTCGCGCACTTCGTCACCGACGCCCAGCACCAGATGTCCTTCGCCAAGAAGGTCGCGATCTTCCCCAGCACCAAGGGCTCCCTCGCCGACCCGTACTTCACGAAGCAGGACGGCAAGGAGGAGACGCGGGTCCGCATCGCCGCCGCGAAATCCATCGAGACCGCGGTGAACTACACGCCGGTGATGTTCAGCGAGCAGATGAAGATCGAGCTGCGCAACTCCGTCGCCAAGGCACTCCAGGGCAAGGAGAGTCCGAAGGAAGCGCTTGACAACGCTGTCAAGAGCTGCGACCGACTGCTGCAGCAGAACTGAGCCGCACTCAGGGCTCGGCGCGGAGCTGAGCCGACCGCAGAACTCGGCGCGGAGCCGAATCCAGCGCCCAGCGCCCGGCGCGGAGCCGAATCCAGCGCCCAGCGCCCGGCGCGGAGCCGAACCCAGCGCCCGGCGCGGAGCCGAACGCAGAGCTGAGCGGCACAGCGTCGAGCTGAGCCGTGCCGAGCCACGACCCGGGAACACCAGCCATGAAGAGTCCCACCGCCGACAAGGCGACCTCGTCCGACATAAGCACCGCGGGCCCGGCACTCAAGGGCCTGCCCGCCGGTTCCCGCCGCGGCGCGGGCGGCACCCGCATCCGGCGCCAACTCCCCACCAGCCCCTGGCTGTTCGCCGCTCCCGGGCTCGTGATCATCACCGTCTTCATCCTCTATCCGTTCATCAGCACGCTCAACAACTCCTTCACGGACAAACGGACGTTGATGCCCGGCGAGTACGTCGGCTTCGCCAACTTCTCGGAGCTGCTGCACGACGACATGTTCTGGATCGGCCTGCGCAACAGCACGATCTACGTCCTCGGGGTCGTCCCCGCGCTCGTCCTGCTGCCCCTGCTGCTCGCGATGCTCGTCCAGAAGCACATCCCCGGCATCACCTTCTTCCGGTCCGCCTTCTACACCCCGGTGGTCGCCTCGATCGTCGTCGTCGGCCTCATCTGGGTGTGGATGCTCGACGAACGCGGCCTGGTCAACGCCGTCCTCGAAGCGGTGGGCGTCGGCAAGGTCGGCTTCCTCAGCGACCAGTGGCTGCTGCTGTTCAGCGCCATGGCCGTCACCGTCTGGAAGGGCCTCGGCTACTACATGATCATCTATCTCGCGGCGCTCGCCAACGTGCCGCGCGAGCTCCACGAGGCGGCGGCGGTCGACGGCGCGGGAGCGGTGCGCCGCTTCTTCACCGTCACCGTGCCCGCCGTGCGCTCCACCATGGTCCTGGTGGGCGCGCTCTCCTCGGTCGCCGCCTTCAAGGTGTTCTCCGAGGTCTATCTGATGGCGGGCCCCACCGGCGGCCCGGCAGGCGAGGACACCACCCTCGTGATGCTGGTGCAGCGCGTCGGCACCGGCCTGACCGGACGGGTCGGCTACGCCTCGGCGATCTCGGTCGTCGTCTTCGTCGTCACCGTCGCGCTGATGCTGCTCGTGCTGCGGGCCGACCGCAAGGAGGACGCGTGAGCGTCACCGAGAAGACCCCTCCGGCGGCCACGGCCACGGCCACGGAGCGCGCCGCGCGCCGTAAGCCCCGCCGGCGCATCACCGACGAGAACGGCCGCCGGATGCCCGTGTGGGAGATCGTCCTGCGCTACGGACTCCTGCTCGCCGTACTGGCGTTGATGATCGGGCCGTTCCTCTGGCAGCTGTCCACGTCCCTGAAGGGACCGCACGAGGACATCTTCAGCTCCCCGCCGAAGTTCCTGCCGTCCGACCCGACCCTCCACAACTACGAGCGGGTCTCCGAGACCATCCCCGTCTGGGACTACGCGCTCAACTCCCTGAAGGTGGCCGCCGCCAACGTCGTCACCAACTGCGTGGGCGCCACGCTCGCGGGCTACGCCCTGGCCCGCCTGCGCTACCGCGGCCGCAAGGCAGCCACGGTCGTCTTCATCCTGGCCATGCTGGTGCCCGTCGAGGGCATCATCATCGCCCAGTTCACGACCATGCGTGAGCTCGGTCTGAACAACACCCTCATCGGTGTGCTGCTGCCCGGCTGCGTCTCCGCACTCAACGTGCTCCTGATGCGCAACGCCTTCCTCAACGTGCCCTACGAGATCGAGGAAGCCGCCTTTGTCGACGGCGCGAACGTCTGGCAGCGTTTCCTGCGCATCGCGCTGCCCGCCGTCAAGGGCACCCTCGCGGTCGTCGCGATCTTCGCCTTCATGGGCGCCTGGGACGACTTCCTGTGGCCCCTGATCGTGCTCAGCGACCCGGACCGGTTCACGCTCACCATCGGCCTCAACTACCTGCACGGCACCTTCGCCAACGACGAGCGCCTCGTCGCCGCGGGCACGGTCATCGCCGTGCTGCCGCTGATCGTCCTCTTCGCCTGTCTCCAGCGGTACTTCTTCCGCGGCGTCGGCGAGGGCGCGGTCAAGGGCTGAACGACGGCTCCCGAACTCACCAGAACCAGGATCCGCATTTGCCTTCCGCATCGCCTTCCGCACGGTCCTCCGCTTCGCCTTCCGCATCGCCGTCCGCACGGTCTTTCGCACGGTCCTCCGCAGCGCCTTCGGGAGCGCCGCGCTTCGGCGTCAACTACACGCCGGGTCAAGGGTGGTTCCACCACTGGCTCGACTTCGACCTCGACGCCGTACGCGCCGACCTCGACGCCATTGCCGCGCTTGGCCTCGACCACGTCCGCGTCTTCCCGATCTGGCCGTACTTCCAGCCCAACCGGACCCTGATCCGCCCGCGCGCCGTCGACCAGCTGGTCCAGCTCGCCGACGCGGCCGCCGAACGCGGCCTCGACGTCAACGTGGACGGCCTCCAGGGGCATCTGTCCAGCTTCGACTTCCTGCCCGCCTGGACCCAGACCTGGCACCGGCGCAACATCTTCACCGACCCCGATGTGGTGGCCGGGCAGGCCGCCTACCTGCGCACGCTCGCCGCCGCCCTCGCCGACCGGCCCAACTTCATCGGCATGACCATCGGCAACGAGATCAATCAGTTCTCGGCGGGCCCGCACCCCGACCCCGACCGCATCACCGAGGACCAGGCGGCGGCCTGGCTGCGCACCGTCCTCGCCGCCTGCGAGGAGGGCGCCCCCGGCAAGCTGCACCTGCACGCCGAGTACGACGCCGCCTGGTACCAGCACGACCAGCCCTTCACCCCGGCGCAGGCGGCCCAGCTCGGCGCGGTGACCGCCGTGCACTCCTGGGTCTTCAACGGCACGGCGCAGCGCCACGGGCGCACCGGTACGGCCACCCGCCACCACGCGGCGTACATGATCGAGCTGTCGAAGGCGTGGGCGCTCGATCCGGGTAGGCCCGTCTGGCTTCAGGAGGTCGGCGCGCCCGCGCCGCTCATCCCCGCCGAGCACGCCGCCGCCTTCACCGAGGAGACGATCGCCGCCGCGCTCGACTGCCAGGACGTGTGGGGCGTGACGTGGTGGTGTTCCCACGACGTCTCGCGGGACCTCGCGGACTTTCCCGAGCTGGAGTACAGCCTCGGCCTGCTGACCAACGACGGGCAGGTCAAGCCCGCGGGCGCCGCGATCGCCCGCATCGCGAAGGAGTGGCGCGGCCGCACGTACGCACCGGCGGCCCGGACGACGGCACTTGTCGTGGACGACGCCCCGTCGCGGCGGTCCGAGTGTGCCCCCGGCGGGGCGGTCTTCGAGGCGTTCGCCCGTCTTGCCGAGGACGGTGTACGGCCCGCGGTCGTGCTTGCGGGGCGGGCGGCCGATCCGGGGCATCTCGCTGCGCGGGGCATCACGGAGGTCGTATCGCCGGAGGTGGTGGGCTGAGCCGCGACATCGCCCCGCAGATCGCGCTTCGCGCTCGTCCTCAAACGCCGGACGGGCTGACTATTTCCTGGGAGACCCCTCATGCATGACGACCGCACCCTGGTCGAAGCCCGCCTCAAGCGCGTTCTGGACGAGCGCATCAGGCCCGCCGTGTATCCCGCGTCCGTACCGCTCGACGTGGCGGTGTGGAACGCGCCGGGTGAGCCCGTGCCCGTCGCCGAAGGGCTCGCCGCCGAGCCGTCGCCGACCGCTGTCGGGGAGCGATGGGGCGCGCCCTGGGGGACCAGCTGGTTCCGGGTGACCGGGACCGTGCCGAAGGAGTGGGCGGGCAAGAGCGTCGAGGCGATCCTCGACCTCGGCTTCGACGAGAACATGCCCGGCTTCCAGTGCGAGGGCCTCGTCTACCGCCCCGACGGCACCCCGGTGAAGGGCCTCAACCCGCGCAACCAGTGGGTGCGGATCGCCGCGCCCGCCGAGGGCGGCGAAGAGGTGCGGCTGCACGTCGAGGCCGCCTCCAACCCCGTCATCCTCGACTACCACCCCTTCCTGCCCACGCAGCTGGGCGACAAGGAGACCGCGGGCAGCGAGCCCCAGTACAAGCTGGAGCGCATGGACCTCGCCGTCTTCGACGAGACGGTGTGGCAGCTCGTCATCGACCTGGAGGTCCTCGGCGAGCTGATGGAGGAGCTGCCCACGGACTCCGGACGCCGCTACGACATCGTGCGCGCGGTCGGCCGTGCCCTCGACGCCGTCGACCTCCAGGACGTGAACGGCTCGGCCGCCGCCGCCCGCGCACAGCTGGCAGGCGTGCTCACCACCCCGGCCGAGCCCTCCGCCCACCGCATCAGCGCCGTCGGCCACGCCCACATCGACTCCGCTTGGCTGTGGCCGCTGCGCGAGACGGTGCGCAAGGTGGCGCGCACGACGTCCAACATGACCGCGCTCATCGAGGACGAGCCGGACTTCGTCTTCGCCATGTCGCAGGCCCAGCAGTGGGCGTGGATCAAGGAGCACCGCCCCGAGGTGTGGGCGAAGGTGAAGAAGGCGGTCGCCGACGGGCGGTTCGTGCCCGCGGGCGGCATGTGGGTCGAGTCGGACACGAACATGCCGGGCTCGGAGGCGATGGCCCGCCAGTTCGTGCACGGCAAGCGCTTCTTCCTCGACGAGTTCGGCGTGGAGAACGACGAGGCGTGGCTGCCCGACACCTTCGGCTTCGCGGCGGGGCTCCCGCAGATCATCAAGGCGGCCGGTTCCAAGTGGCTGCTCACGCAGAAGATCTCCTGGTCGCAGACCAACCGCTTCCCGCACCACACCTTCAACTGGGAAGGCATCGACGGCACCCGTATCTTCACGCACTTCCCGCCCGTCGACACCTACAACTGCTCGATGAAGGGCAGCGAGATCGCCCACGCGGCGAAGAACTTCAAGGACAAGGGCGTCGCCCGGCACTCCCTCGCGCCCACCGGCTGGGGCGACGGAGGCGGCGGCACCACCCGCGAGATGATCGCCAAGGCCGCGCGCCTGCGGGACCTGGAGGGCTCGGCGACCGTCCAGTGGGAGACGCCGGAGCAGTTCTTCGAGAAGGCGGAGGCCGAGTACCCGAACCCGCCCGTCTGGGTCGGTGAGCTCTACCTGGAGCTGCACCGCGCCACCCTCACCAGCCAGGCAGGCACCAAGCAGGGCAATCGCCGCAGCGAGCACCTGCTGCGCGAGGCGGAGCTGTGGGCAGCCACGGCCGCCGTCCGCTCCGCCGGATTCGCCTACCCTTACGAGCAGTTGGACCGCATCTGGAAGACGGTGCTGCTCCACCAGTTCCACGACATCCTGCCCGGCTCGTCGATCGCGTGGGTGCACCGCGAGGCCCGCGCGACCTACGCGGCGCTCGCCCAGGAGCTGACCGGCATCATCGACGAGGCGCAGCGCGCGCTCGCGGGAGAGGGTGCCGACCCGCTGGTCTTCAACTCCACGCCGCACCCCCGGCACGGAGTCCCCGCGGGCGGCGCCGGGCCTGCCGCCGTCGAGGGCCGGTCGACGGTCGCATCGCGCGAGGGGGGCGGCTTCGTCCTCGACAACGGCCTGCTGCGGGTGGAGGTCGACGGCCGCGGCCTCGTCGTCTCCGCGTACGATTTGCTCGCCGACCGCGAGACCGTCGCGCCGGGCCGGGCGGCGAACCTGCCCCAGGTCCACGCCGACTTCCCGAACATGTGGGACGCCTGGGACGTCGACGAGTTCTACCGCAACACCGTGACCGATCTCGTGGAGGCGGACGAGGTCGAGGCGGCGGATGCCGTGGCGGGTGGCGGCGCCTCGGTCCGCGTCGTGCGGTCCTTCGGCGACTCGCGCCTCACCCAGCTCCTTACGCTGACTCCCGGGACCCAGCGCCTCGACATCGACACCGAGGTCGACTGGCACGAGACGGAGAAGTTCCTCAAGCTGGCCTTCCCGCTGGACATCCACGCGGAGCGGTACGCGTCGGAGACCCAGTTCGGCCACTTCTACCGCGCCACCCACACCAATACGAGCTGGGAGGCCGCCAAGTTCGAGGCGTGCAACCACCGCTTCGTGCACATCGAGGAGCCGGGCTGGGGCGTCGCGCTGGTCAACGACTCGACGTACGGGCACGACGTGACCCGCACGGTGCGCGACGAGGACTCCGGCACGACCACCACGGTCCGCGTCTCCCTGCTGCGCGCGCCGCGCTTCCCCGACCCCGAGACCGACCAGGGAGTGCACCGCTTCCGGCACGCGCTGGTGGCGGGCGCGGCGATCGGCGACGCGGTGCGCGAGGGTTACCGCATCAACCTGCCCGAGCGCCGGGTCACCGGCGGTTCGGAGGTGGCCCCGCTGGTGACGGTCGACGACGACGCCGTCGTCGTCACGGCGGTCAAGCTGGCCGACGACGGCAGCGGTGACGTGGTCGTCCGCTTCCACGAGTCGCGCGGCGGCCGGGCGAAGCCCACGCTGACGGCCGGGTTCACGGCGGGCTCGGTCGCGGTGACCGACCTGCTGGAGCGGCCGCTCGACGGGGTGAACGCACCGGAGCTCGCGGGCGACGCGGTGACGGTGCCGCTGCGGCCGTTCGAGCTGGTGACGCTGAGGTTCACGCGGGCCTGAGGCCCCTCAGAGCCTGTCTTTGAACCCCCGTCTGCGCCCCGACGCCCGGCACGCACGCTCGGCGCACGGTGTCCCAGGACAGGTGGCTCCGCCACATG
>NZ_JBEYZK010000016.1:0-246591 GCF_040646035.1 Streptomyces sp. NPDC046465 | reverse complement strand
CGGCGACTCATCCAGGAGCTGCGCCCCCATCCCCACCCACTGCGAACCCTGCCCCGGAAACACCAACACCGGCCCCGCACCCACATCACCCGCAAGCCCGGACACCACACCCTGCGAGGCCTGACCCACAGCCAACGCGCCGAGACCGGCCGTCAGCGCGTCCCGGTCCCGGCCGACCACCACCGCCCGGTGCTCGAACACCGACCGCGTCGTGGTGAGCGACCACCCCACCTCAGTGGGCAGCGCTTCCGTGTCTCCCGCGACGAACTCGCCCAGACGCCGCGCCTGTTCGCTCAGTGCATCCTCGGTCCGTCCGGAGAGCACCCACGGTACGACCGCGCCCGGCACGTGCTCAGGTGTAGGGCGCTCGGCTTCTTCGGGTGTGTCCTCGGGGTACTGCTCGAGGATCAGGTGTGCGTTCGTGCCCGAGATGCCGAACGCGGAGACTCCGGCGCGCCGGGGACGGCCGGTGTCGGGCCACGAGGTGGGCTCGGTGACGACCTCGACCGCTCCTGTGTCCCAGTCGACGTGCGGGCTCAGTTCCTCGACGTGGAGGGTGGCGGGCACCAGGCCGTTGCGGATGGCCATGACGGTCTTGATGACGCCGGCGACACCGGCGGTGGCGTGGGTGTGGCCGATGTTGGACTTGAGGGAGCCGAGCAGGAGGGGCCGGTCACGGTGGCGGCCGTAGGTGGCGAGCAGGGCCCCGGCCTCGATGGGGTCGCCCAGTCTGGTGCCGGTGCCGTGTGCCTCGACGGTGTCCACCTCGGCGGGGGTGAGCCGGGCGTTGTCGAGGGCGGCGCGGATGACCTGCTCCTGCGCGGCGTCGTTGGGGGCGGTCAGACCGTTGCTCGCGCCGTCCTGGTTCACGGCCGAACCGCGGATGACGGCCAGCACGTTGTGGCCGTTGCGGCGGGCGTCGGAGAGGCGCTCCAGGAGGATCAGGCCGATGCCCTCGGAGAATCCGGTGCCGTCGGCGGCGGCGGCGAACGGCTTGCAGCGGCCGTCGGGCGCCAGGCCGCGCTGGCGGCAGAACTCGGTGAACATCAGCGGGCTCGACAGCACCAGCACACCGCCCGCGACAGCCAGGTCGCACTCGCGCTGGCGCAGTGCCTGACTTGCCAGATGGATCGCGACGAGGGAGGCGGAGCAGGCCGTGTCGACGGTGACGGCGGGGCCTTCCAAGCCGTAGTTGTAGGCCACCCGCCCCGAGATGACGCTGGTCAGGCTTCCGGTGGTGGCGTGCCCCTCGAACCCCTCGGGAATACGCGGGAGTTGGGACATGTAGTCCTCGCTGGACACACCGGCGTAGACGCCCGTGCGGCTGCCCTTGAGGGAGACGGGATCGATACCGGAACGCTCGAACAGCTCCCAGGACGTCTCCAGCATCAGCCGCTGCTGCGGGTCCATGGCCAGGGCCTCGCGCGGGCTGATGCCGAAGAAGTCGGCGTCGAAGGAGCCCGCGTCGTCCACGAACCCGCCGTGGCGCACATAGCTGGTGCCGTAGTTGGCCGGGTCCGGGTGGTACAGGGACTCCAGGTCCCAGCCCCGGTCGGTGGGGAAGTCCTCGATGGCGTCCTTGCCCGCGGCCACCAGGTCCCAGAGATCCTCCGGGGAGGCCACGCCACCAGGGAACCGGCAGGCCATTCCGACCAGAGCCACCGGCTCCTGCCTGCGGTCCTCCTCCTGGGCGAGGCGTCGGCGCGTGTCGTGGAGCTCGGCGGTCACCCTGCGCAGATACTCGACCAGTTGCTCTTCACTCGCCATGTGGGGTCACCCGGCCTTCGGAGTGGGGGTCGCGCGTGAGGTGTCGGGCCCGACACCCAGCTCGTTGTCGATGAAGTCGAAGATCTGGTCGGCGGACGCGACCTTGAGCCGGTCGGCGGCGCTGGTGTCCTCGGCCGAAGTGCCGCTCGCTGTCCCGTTGGCGGTGCCGTTGGCGGTGCCGTTCGCGGTGCCGTTGGCGGTGCCGTTCGCGGTGCCGTTGGCGGTGCCGTTCGCGGTGGCTCTGACGGTCGCGTTCGTCGTCCTCCACCGGGTGAGGAGCGATTCAAGGCGGGTGGTGATCTCACCCGACTCGCCGTGGGACAGCTCGGCGGTGAGCGCCGCCAGTGAGTTCTCCATGCGGGTCAGGTCGCTCAGTACCGTGCCCGCGTCTGCCGGTCCGGCTGGCGCGGGGGCGGATGACCCGACCGTGGGCGTCCCGCTCCGGCCGGTCAGCCGTTCGCGCAGGTGTCCGGCGATGGCCGCCGGGGTCGGGTAGCGGAAGACGAGCGCGGTGGGCAGGCGCAGCCCGGTGTCCTCCACGAGCCGGTTGCGCAGCTCGACGGCGGTCAGCGAGTCCAGGCCCAGCTGTTTGAAGGTGGCGTCGCCGCGCAGCGCCTCCGGGTCGGTGCGGCCGAGGACCGCGGCCGCGTGGCCCCGTACGGCGCCGACGAGCAGCCGGAGTTGTTCGGCGGTGGAGAGGCCCGACAGGCGGGCGGGCCAGTCCGTGGGGGGCTTGCGGTCGGCGGCGGTGCGGCGGGCCGGAACCTGCGCCGCGGCCAGGGCGCGCAGCGGTGCGGGCAGGATGTCGGCGTCCTCGGCGGCCAGGGCGCGGAGGGCGAGCCGAACCCCGACCAGGGGGCGCCCGTCGTGTCGGCACGCGCCGAGTCCCCGCGCGGCGTCGAGCAGGGCGGGCAGGTGTCCCGGCGCCGTGGCCTTGATGCCGGGTCGCGTCGGGACGGGCGGCCCGTAGGTCAGGGCCAGGCCCGTGGTGGTGGCGCTGTGTCGTCGCAGGGCGAGGGCGTCACGGAAGGCGTCCGCTCCGGCGGCGACCGCCGAGCGTGTGATGCCCAGGTCCGCGCCCGCCGGGGAGAGGACGGCGAAGAGTGCCAGGGGGTGGTGGGCGGTCGCGGCGTGCAGGGCCGCGGTGACACCCGCGCTCGCCGCCCACGCATCGGCGGCGTCGGCAACGTTCGGGGCGGCAGTGACGTGGACGACTCCCGTCAGCGGGTGTTCCGCGTCGACGGCGGCGACAGCGACGGTGACGGCTTCGGCGAGGTCGGCCGGGTCCGATGCGTGCGTGGCGACGACGTCCACGGTGGCACCCGCAGCCCTCAACTCTTGGACAGACGTGTCTAGTTCGGGCGTATCTGGTTCGGGGTCGTCGGACATGAGCAGCAGGCGCCCGCACTGTCCGGTGCGTACGAGGTGTTCGGCGAGGTCGGCGAGGTCGGCGACCGGTGAGCCGACCGTACCGACGAGCAGCACGGTGCCGTCGGGGTCGAGCGACAGCTCCTCGCTCGCGCCGCCGGTCGCGGTGGCGGTCGCAGTGGCGGTCGTGTCCCGGGGTGTCGCGAGGCGGGGTACCAGTACCCGTCCCGCGCGGAGGGCGACGTCGGGCTCGTCGTGGGCGAGCGCCGCCGCCACGGCACGCCCCAGGGCCGAGTCGGCGTGTGCGTCGTCGGCCTGTGCGTCGTCCGCGTGTGCGTCGTCGGCGTCGACGAGCAGGAAGCGGCCCGGGTGCTTCGTCTGTGCGTCGCGGATCACGCCTCGTACGGCGGCGGACGCGGAAGCAGGAACGGTAGCAGGATGGTGCCCGTCGCCCGTGGCGACCGCGTCGCGCGTGATCAGTACGAGACGCGTGTCGGCGAAACGGTCGTCGGCGAGCCAGCGCTCCACGAGAGCCACGGTCCGCCGCAGCGCCGCAAGGCCGAGGGCGGCCTCGTCCTCGGCCGCGACGGCAACCGCGGCGGCGGCAGGAGCGGCCGTCGGGGCGAGGGCCAGGACGACGACCGACGGCACCGGCGCCCCGGCGTCCAGGGCCGCTCCCAGAGAGTCCGCATCCGGATACCTCCGATCGCCCGCGCTCGCGCCCGCGCCCCGCACCGCGCTCTCCCCCAGGAAGACCCAACCCGAGCGGTCGACGGCCTCCGCGCGGTCGGGCTCGGGTACCGGGATCCACTGCACCTCGTACAGCTCGGACGTCCGCCGACCGGCGGCCCGCAGCTCCCGGGAGCCCGCCGCCACGAGCACCAGCCCGTCGCACGTCAGCACCTCGACGCCGGTCGGGTCGCTCACCCTGATCCGCCAGGTCCGCCCCGCCTGCTCCGCCTGCTCCGCCTGCCCCGCAGGCCCAACCGTGTCCAGCGGGGTGAGACGGACTCGTACGGAGGTGGCCCCCGTGGCCCGGAGGGACACCCCGCTCAAAGCGAAGGGCAGCCACACCTGGTCGCCCCCGGCGGGCAGCTCACCGAGCACCGCCGGGTGCAGCGCGGCATCGAGGAGAGCCGGGTGAATGCCGAAACCGGCCACATCCGAGGCTTCTTGAGCCAACGTCACCTCGGCGAACAGCTCCGCCCCCCGTCGCCACATGGCACGCAACCCGGTGAAGGCGGGCCCGTAGCCGACACCGGCTTCGGCGGCCCGCTCGTACAGGTCACTCGGGTCCAGGGGCTCGGCGCCGACCGGCGGCCACACCACACCGTCAAGGGCCTCCGGGGCCTCCGGGGCCCCCGCCGCCTCCGGGTCCGGCGCCGGAGACATCGCCGCGAGCAGTCGGCCCTCGGCATGGCAGGTCCAGGGCGCACCGCCCCCGTCGGGGCCGCCCTCGTCCTCGCCCTCGGGGCGGGCGTAGACGTGAAGCTCGCGGTGCGCGTCCCCTGCGTCGGCAGGCCCCACGACGATCTGCACCTGCACGCCCGCGGTGTCGGGCAACGTCAGCGGGGTCTGGAGCGTCAGGTCGTCGATGCCCGCGCACCCGGCCTCGGCGGCGGCGCGCAGCGCCCACTCCGCGAGGACGGACGCGGGGACGACAGCGGTGCCGAAGAGCGTGTGCTGGGCGAGCCAGGGGTGGCTGTGGCGGCTGATGCGGCCGGTGAGCAGGTGTACGTCGCCGTCGGCGAGTTCGGTGGCCGCCCCGAGGAGCGGATGTCCGGCCGCGGCGAGGCCCAGGGCCGCCGCGTCCTGGGTGCCGATGGGCGCGTCCAGCCAGTAGCGCCGCCGCTGGAAGGCGTACGTGGGCAGATCCAAGGAGTACGGGAGGGATGGGTCGGCGGCCGGGAACCAGCTCTCCCACCTGACCTCGCACCCGGCGCCGAAAGCCTGTGCCAGCGAGAGGGCCAGCCGTGGCAGACCGCCGTCCTCTCGCCGCAGCGTCGGCACGGTGACCGCGTCGGACCCGGCCTCTTCGAAGGTTTCCTGCAGCCCGAGGGTGAGTACCGGGTGGCTGCTGGACTCGATGAAGACGCGGTGTCCATCGGCGAGGAGCGCGCCGACGGCGTCGGCGAACCGTACCGGCCGACGCAGGTTGGTGACCCAGTAGTCGGTGTCGAGGCTCGTGGTGTCGACGCGGGTTCCGGTCACGGCCGAGTAGAACGCCACGGGGGCTGCGACGGGGCGGACACCCGCCAGAACGCGCGTCAACTCGTCCGTGATGGCGTCGACCTGCGGGCTGTGCGAGGCGTAGTCCACGTCGATGACGCGGCCCCGCAGCTCGCGCGCCTCGGCGTCGGCGACGACGGCGGCGACTTGGCCCGGTGGCCCCGAAATGACGGTCGAGGAGGGCCCGTTGACGGCGGCGATCCCCACGTCGGGGTAGTCCGAGACGAGTGCGGCGGCCTGCTCCCGGCCCACCCCGAGGGAGGCCATGGCGCCCCCGCCCGAGAGCTGCCGCAGCGCCTGGCTGCGCAGCGCCACGATCTTGGCACCGTCCTCCAGAGTGAGCGCCCCGGCGACGACGGCCGCCGCGATCTCCCCCTGGGAGTGCCCCACCACAGCAGCCGGAGTAACCCCACAGTCCGCCCACACCGCAGCCAGCGACACCATCACCGCCCACAGCACCGGCTGCACGACCTCAACCCGCGACAGCTCACCCCCGTCCCCGCACAACACATCACGCAACGACCAGTCCACATACACCGACAGCGCCTGCTCACACTCCGCGATCCGCGCCGAAAACACCGGCGACTCATCCAGCAGCTGCGCCCCCATCCCCACCCACTGCGAACCCTGCCCCGGAAACACCAACACCGGCCCCGCACCCACATCACCCGCAACCCCGGACACCACATCCGCGGAAGCCTCACCCGCCGCCAACGCACCGAGACCAGCCCTCAGCGCATCCCTGTCCCGGCCCACCACCACAGCCCGGTGCTCGAACACCGACCGGCGCGTGACCAGTGACCGGCCCACCTCCGTCGCCCCCACAGCCGTGTCGTCGGACACGAACTCGCGCAAGCGGGCGGCCTGTTCGCGGAGAGCGGCCGGGCTGCGCCCGGTGACCACCCACGGGAGCACGCCGCGCTTCACCGACCAGCCGGACTCGCCCCGAGGCTCCCGCCGGGCACTACTCCCCTCGCCCTCCTGCGCCTCCTGCGCCTCCTCAAGAACGAGGTGGGCGTTCGTGCCGGAGATGCCGAAGGACGATATGGCGGCCCGGCGCGGGCGTTCGGCGCGTGACCAGGGCACCGGCTCGGTGAGCAGGCGGACGGCACCCGTCGTCCAGTCGACGTGCCCGCTCGGTTCGTCGACATGCAGCGTGGCGGGCAGCCGCTCGTGACGCAGCGCCATCACCATCTTGATGACGCCCGCCACACCTGCGGCGGCCTGGGTGTGACCGATGTTCGACTTCACGGACCCCAGCCACAACGGCCGCCCCTCGGAACGGCCTTGACCGTATGTGGCCAGCAGGGCCTGCGCCTCGATCGGGTCGCCCAGCGTGGTGCCCGTACCGTGCGCCTCCACCACGTCGACCTCGTCGGCCCTGAGCCGGGCGTCGGCGAGCGCGGCACGGATGACGCGCTGCTGCGAGGGGCCGTTGGGGGCGGTCAGGCCGTTGCTCGCGCCGTCCTGGTTGACCGCGGAGCCGCGGATGACTGCGAGGACGTCGTGGCCCTTGCGCCGAGCCTCGGAGAGGCGTTCCAGGAGGACCAGGCCCACGCCCTCGGCCCAGCCCGTGCCGTCGGCGCCCGCCGCGAACGGCTTGCAGCGACCGTCGGGCGCGAGGCCCCGCTGGCGCGAGAATTCGGTGAACATGCCCGGCGTGGCAAGGACGGTGGCGCCTCCGGCCAGGGCCAGCTCGCACTCGCCGCGCCGCAGCGCCTGGGCGGCCAGGTGGAGCGTGACCAGGGAGGAGGAGCAGGCGGTGTCCACCGTCAGGGCGGGCCCTTCCAGACCGAAACTGAACGAAAGGCGGCCCGAGGCCACGCTGGGGGTGCTGCCGGTCAGCAGATAGCCGTCCGTGGACTGGGACGGCTCGTGGAGTCGGGGGCCGTAGTCCTGGCCCGTCATGCCGACGAAGACGCCGGTGGGGCTGCCGTTGAGCGCCCGCGGGTCCAGGCCGGCCCGCTCGAAGGCCTCCCAGGCACATTCGAGGAGCAGGCGCTGCTGCGGGTCGACGGCCAGCGCCTCGCGGGGGCTGATGTCGAAGAACTCGGCGTCGAAGTCGGCGGCGTCGTACAAGAAGCCGCCCCGTCGCGTACTGCTGGTGCCCGACCGGGTGGCGTCGGGGTGGAACAGCCGGTCCAGGTCCCAGCCGCGGTCGGTGGGGAACTCGCCGGTCGCGTCGGCGCCTTCGGCGACCAGCCGCCACAGGTCTTCCGGCGAGACGGCGCCGCCCGGGTAGCGGCAGCTCATGGCCACGATGGCGATCGGGTCGTCGACCGGGGCGAGCCCGCCCGTGGGGGCGCCCTGCTTTGTCAACAGGGCGCCCTTGCCCAGGAGTTGGGCCCGCAAATGCGTGGCGACGGCCAGGGGGGTCGGGTGGTCGAAGGTGAGTGTGGCGGGCAGGGGCAGGCCGGTCGCCGCGCCGAGCCGTTCGCTCAGCTCGGCCGCGGCCATCGAGTCGAAGCCCAGCTTCTTGAAGGTACGGGCGGTTTCGACCGCGCCGGAGCCGGTTCCGAGCACCACGGCCACATGCTTGGCCACCAGGCCGAGCAGGGTGCGCTCCTGATCGGCGGCTGAGAGCGCGGCAAGCCGCCCGGCGTACTCGCTCCGCTCCGCCCCGTGCTCTCCGCCTGCTCCAGGCTCCGCCCGCTTCTCGTCCGTCACACGTTCCGACCGCCGCTCCGGACTGACACCGGGCCAGTGGCGCTCGCGCTGGAAGGCGTAGGTGGGCAGGCTCAGGCGACCGACGCCACCGGCACCGGCACCACCGGCACCGGCACCGCCGCCGTGCGAACCGTACGAGCTGTACGCGGCGCTGAAGTCGACCTCGCAGCCCCGCACATACGCCTGCGCCAGAGCCGTCATGAACGTGCCCGCCTCGCCGCGGCCACGGCGACACGCGGCCACCGCCGCCGGGCGCGGGCGGCCCGGGTCCGCGGTGGCGGGGAAGCAGTCGCGGGCCATCGCGGACAGCGGCGCGTCCGGGCCGAGTTCGACGAAGGTGGTCACGCCGCGCTCGCACAGCCCCCGTACGCCGGTCAGGAACCGGACGGGCTCGCGCGCGTGCCGGGCCCAGTACTCGGGGTCGGCCTGCTCCGCACCGGTCAGGGGCTCGCCGGTGACGTTGGAGACGACGGGAATGACCGGCGTACGGAAGGTCAAACCGGCTGCCACAGCGCGCAGTTCGTCGAGAACGGAGTCCATGTGCGGCGAGTGGAAGGCGTGGCTGACCTTCAGGCGGTGCGCCTTGCGGCCGCGCCCTTGCCAGTCGGCGGTCAGTGCGTCGACGGTGTCGCGGTCGCCGGAGATCACCACGGAGTCGGGGCCGTTGACGGCGGCGACGGTGACGTGCTCCTCGTGGCCCGCGAGCAGTTCGGCCGCCTCGTCCTCGGTCGCCTGCCACGCGGCCATCGCGCCGGGTTCCCGTACCGCCTGCATGAGACGGCCGCGGGCTGTCACCAGAGCGCTCGCGTCCGGCAGCGAGAGGACGCCCGCCACGTGTGCGGCGGCGATCTCGCCGACCGAGTGGCCGAGGACGTAGTCCGGCCGCAGCCCGAAGGAGGCCGCCAGGCGGTACAGGCTCGTCTCGATCGCGAAGAGCGCCGGTTGGGTGCAGGCGGTCCGGTCGAGCAGTGCCCGGCGCTCATCATCACCACCGTCGCCACCTCCGCCCTCTCCCCCCTCCCCACTGCCGAAGACGATCTCGCGCAGCGGGTGGTCGAGATGCTCGTCCAGCGCCGCGAACGCCTCGTCGAGAGCGTCGGCGAAGACGGGGAACGCCGCGTACAACTCCCGTCCCATGCCCAGCCGTTGGGCACCCTGGCCGCTGAACAGGAAAGCCAGCTTTCCGTCGCCGTCCGCTTCGCCCCGCACCACCGAGGAGCTCTCCGCCCCCTCGGCCAGCGCGGCCAGGGAACCGAGCAACTCGGTGGTGTCGTCGCCGAGCAGGACGGCCCGGTGGGTGAGGGGCGCGCGGGTCGTGGCGAGGGCGTGGCCCACCTGGGCGGCGGCGGGGAGGGGGGCGGGGTGGCCGGTCAGGTGTGCGTGCAGCCGTCCCGCCTGGGCGCGCAGCGCGGGCGCGCTGTGGGCGCCGACCGGCCAGGGCGTCGGAGAGGTGGCGGACGAGGGGGACGTGTTGGTGTCGCGGCGGGTGGCGGATCGCCGGGGGGCCGGGGCGGCCTTCGGGGGGTCGGCCGGGGCAGGTGGGGCGGCCAGGACGAGATGGCTGTTGGTGCCGCCCATGCCGAACGAGGACACTCCGGCGATCAGGGGCTGTTCGGGGCGCGGCCAGTCGTCGGGGCGCTGCTGAACGGTCAGGCCGAGGTCGGCGAGCGGGATGGCCGGGTGGGGGGTGGTGAAGTTCAGGCTCGGTGCGAGGCGCCGGTGGTGGATGCTCAGGGCCGTCTTGAGGAGTCCGACGATACCGGCGGCGGCTTCGAGGTGGCCGACGTTCGTCTTGGCGGAGCCGACGGCCAGCGGGGCGGTGCGCGCCTCGTGCCGCCCGAGTGCGGCGCCGAGCGCGGCGGCCTCGATCGGGTCCCCCACGGGGGTGCCGGTGCCGTGCAGTTCGACGTACTGGACCAGGTCCGGCGTGACGCGGGCCCGGCGGCAGGCCTGGCGCACCACGTCCTGCTGCGCCGGTCCGCTGGGCAGAGTGAGGCCGTCGGTCGCGCCGTCGCTGTTGACCGCGCTCCCCTTGATGACGCAGTACACGGTGTCGCCGTCGCGCCGCGCCGCGGCGAGCGGCTTGAGCACGACGAGGCCGCCGCCCTCGCCGCGTATGAAACCGTCGGCGCGGGCGTCGAAGGTGTGGCAGCGGCCGGTGGCCGAAAGACCGCCGAAGCGGGCCGCGGCCAGCTCGGTGCTGTGCGGCGAGCAGATGAGGTTGACGCCGCCCGCGAACGCGGTCTCGCTCTCGCCGTTCCTGATGCTCTCGCAGGCCAGGTGCACGGCGACCAGCGAGGAGGACTGCGCGGTGTCGACGGTCAGGCTCGGCCCCGCCAGGTGGTAGGTGTACGAGATGCGGTTGGCCAGGATGCTGCGGTGCACGCCGGTCATGGTGTGCCGGGTGACGGCGTCTTCGGTCCGGCGGTTCAGGACGTGGGCGTAGTCGTCCCAGAGGGCGCCGACGAAGACCCCGGTGCGGCTGTGCGCCAGGGTGGGCGGCCGGATCCCGGCGTCCTCCAGGGCCTCCCAGCTCAGTTCGAGGAGCAGCCGCTGCTGGGGGTCCATCGCGACGGCTTCGCGGGGGCTGATGCCGAAGAACGCGGCGTCGAAGCCGTCGATCCGGTCGAGGAAGCCGCCGGGCCCCTGGAGGCCGGAGTCGGCTTGCCGGTGTTCGGGCGGTGCGGCCCGCACAGCGCTGCGCCCCTCGCTCAGCAGCTTCCAGAACGCGGCCGGGCCGGATGCGCCGGGCAGTCGGCAGGCCATCCCGACGACCGCGACCGGTTCGTGCCGGACATCGTCGCCGGGTGCGGATGACGCACCGGGCGCGGACCGGTCGCCGGGCGCGGGCGAATGGGCCGTGGCCATCACGTCAGCTGCGGTCGAGCGGGGAACAACTGGCTGCCACAAGACATCAACGGCGCTCCCGGTCCGAAATCGGAGATCGCTACGAGTACCGGCCTCATCGTGGGCGGGGTCTCTAAAGTCGAACCAAACCCCGGCTAGCCGCCTGCCGCTTTAGACGCGCGCTATGGCGTGCGGCCAGCATCAGGCGCGTGCGGCGGTACGCGACGAGAGGGAGTGCGATGGACAGGGGCGCGGCGCGGGTGGAGCAGAAGACCGGGGCCGGGGTGTGGCTGCGCCGGTACCACGAGGCCGCGGCGGCGCCGGTGCGGCTGGTCTGCTTTCCGTTCGCGGGTGGTTCGGCGAGCTACTTCTTCGGTCTTTCCGGGCTGCTCGCACCGGGCATCGAGGTCCTGTCCGTGCAGTATCCGGGGCGGCAGGACCGGCATACGGAACCGTGCCTCGAATCGGTGGCCGCTCTCGCCGACGGCGTGGTGCCCCAACTGCCGTGCGACGGGAAGCCGTTCGCCCTGTTCGGGCACAGCTTGGGCGCCATCGTGGCGTTCGAGGTGGCGCGGCGGCTGCGGGGGTCTGGCGCGTACGGGGCCTTCGGGTCCGGGCCTGCCGGTGCACTTGTTCGCCTCCGGGGGCATCGCGCGGCCCTACCGGCCCGTGGGCGGGGCGAAGGCGCTCGGGGACGCGGACATCCTGGCTCATCTGCGGGCGATGGGCGGCACGGACGAGCGGTTCTTCGCCAGCCCGGAGCTGCAGGAGATGATCCTGCCCGCGCTGCGGGCCGACTACCGGGCCGTGGGGAGTTACGAGGCGCCGGGACCGGAGCGGCTGGACTGCCCGGTCACGGCGCTGATCGGTGACGCCGACGAGCGGACCACTCCCGAGGAGGCCGCTTCCTGGCGGGAGCGGACCACGGCGGGGTTCGATCTGCGGGTGCTGCCCGGCGGCCACTTCTATCTCGACGGCTGCCTGGAGCGGGTGGCGGCCGTCGTCACCGCCGCGCTGGCGGGAGCGTCCGGCGTCTGAAGCGGGCGGACATACCCCTGGCGTGCTCCGCCGAGGGAAGTCGGAGCACGCCAGGCTGGACCGGGCGCGGCAGCCGGGGGGACGGTGGCCGCGCGCGGTCGTCTCTCCCCCTGTGGTCTCAGGGCCGCAGGTCTTCCAGGCAGTGGAGCGCCTCGTCCAGTGTGGTCGCGAAGTCCATCTCCGGGTCGTTCGCCCAGTCCATGGAGATCTGCAGCATCACTCCGAACACGGCACCGGTGTAGGCGCGCACCGCGGGGTCCCGCGGGTCGCGGCCGGACCGCTTGGCGACCTGTTCGCCCATGAGTTCCATGGTCTGGCCGATGTTGCCCAGGCTGGCGCCCCAGAGCTCCGGTTCGGAGAGGATCAGGGCGAACCGCTCGCGCTGCAGGGCCAGTTCCTGCGCGGGGATGTCCCGCAACATCGATCTGATGGTCTGCCGCTCGGCCTGGATCGGCGTCAGGTCGGGCGACTGGGCCTGGAACATCATGGCGAACGGCAGATCGTAGTCGTGAGAGAAGACCAGGTCCTGCTTGGTCGCGAAGTAGCGGAAGACGGTGCTGGGGGCGACCTCGGCGGCTTCGGCGATCTGCTCGATGGTCGTGGCGGAGTAGCCCTGTTCCCTGAACAAGCGCACCGCCTCCCGCTGGATCGCGGCCTTCGTTCTGGCCTTCTTGCGTTCTCTCAGTCCAGGCACGGTTTTGCCCTGGTCAGACTGCGTCTGCGGCTTCATGCTCAGATTCTGCTGTCTTGGCGGTGCTCTGACCAACATGGCGGGGCAGCCACACCACGGCGAGGAGCACACCGAGCAGGCCGAGGGCGCCGGACACCACGAGGACGACGTCCAGGGCGTGGACGTATGCCGCGCGCACCGAGTCGCCGAGTGTGGAGGACTTCAGTGCCCGCGCGACCGCGAGGCCGCCGAAGACCGAGTCCTTGGCCGCGTCGTGTGCCTGTGCGGGCACTCCGTCGAGTTCGAGCTTGCCGCGGTAGCCGGAGTTGAGGACGGAGCCGAGGATGGCCGCGCCGAAGCTGCCGCCGAGCGTACGGATCGACTGGTTGACGCCGGATCCGACGCCCGCGGTGTCCTCGGACAGTGCGCCGAGCGCCGCGTCCATGGCGGTGGGAAGGGCGATGCCGAGGCCGAGTCCGTACACCGCGGTCCATGCGGCGGCCAGGCCGGTGCCGCTGCCGGTGGCGGTGGTGGCGCCGTAGAACAAGGCGGCGGACAGGAGCGCGAAGCCCAGGCCGACCGAGGTCTTCGGGCCGAGCCCCTTGGCGACCTTGTTGGCGACCGTCACGCCCACGAGCAGCCCGCCGACCATCGGCAGGAGCCGGAAGCCGCTGCCCATCGCGTCGGTGCCGAGGACCGCTTGGTAGTACTGCGGCATGGTGAACAGCACGCCGAACATGGTGAAGTTGATCACCGTGCCGAGCATGGTGCCGGAGGTGAACCGGGCCGAGCGGAACAGCGAGAGGTCGACCAGCGGGTCGGCCACCCTCTTCTCCCAGAACACGAAGATCACGATGGCGAGGATGCCGCCGAGGGTCGGCACGAGGGTGGTGACGTCCGTCCAGCCCTTCTCGCCGCCCTGGATCACGCCGTACGTCATCGCGGCGAGGCCCACGCTGGAGAACACCAGGCCGCCCACGTCGAACGGCTTGGCCTCCTTGGCCTTGGACTCGGGCAGCCAGGCGGAGACCGCGAAGAAGGCGAGGATCACCACCGGCACGTTGATCAGGAAGACCGAGCCCCACCAGAAGTGGTTGAGCAGGTAGCCGCCCAGGATCGGGCCGAGCGGATAGGCCAGCATGGCCGCACCCGCCACCGCGCCGATCGCCTTGGGCCGCTCCTCGTCGGAGAACATGACCGGCAGGAGCGAGAGCGTGGTCGGCATGATCAGCGCGGCTCCCAGGCCGAGCACCGCACGCGCGCCGATGAACGTCCCGGACGCCGTGGAGTAGGCACAGGCCACCGAGGCGATGCCGAAGATCACCAGGGCGGCGAGCAGGACCTTCTTGCGCCCGAACCGGTCACCGAGCATGCCCGCGGGGATCATTCCGGCCGCGAACACCAGCGTGTACGAGGTCACGAACCACTGCAGCTCGACGTTGTTCGCGCCCAGGTCGTCGGCCATGGCCGGCAGCGCCAGGCTCAGGATCGTCACATCGAAGCCCACGACCATTGACGCGAGCACGAGAGCCCCGACGGCCCACCACCGCCGCGCACCCAGATCTGCTGACACGAGAGTCGACCTCCTAAAGAGAGCTCAATACCTAGTCGGAGCCTACTCTCATTTTTTTCGGTCGGGTGCCACCCTCTCCGTATGCAAGGCGTTAAGGCCCACCGTTGAGGCCCCCCACTAGGGGTGGGCGGCAGACGGCCATAGGGGCTGTTGAGGGGCGGGGGTGGGGTTGTGACGCCCCGGACCGCGCCGTGACGCTGAGGCCGTGACGAAGAACGCGACGACCAAGAAGCCCCCGACGGTGAACAAGACCGTCGCCCCCGAGCCCAGCGACATCGGCCACTACTACGACCACAAGGTCTTCGACCTGATGACCCAGCTCGGAGACGGCAATCTGCACTACGGCTACTGGTTCGACAGCGGCGCGCAGGACGCCACGTTCGACCAGGCCATGGTGCAGATGACGGACGAGATGATCCGCCGCCTCGACCCCGGCCCCGGCCACCGCGTCCTCGACATCGGCTGCGGCAACGGCACCCCGGCGATGCATCTGGCCCGCGCCCGCGACGTCGAGGTGGTCGGCATCTCCGTCAGCGCCCGCCAGGTCGAGCGCGGCAACCGCCGGGCACAGGAGGCCGGGCTCGCCGACCGGGTCCGTTTCGAGCAGGTCGACGCCATGAACCTGCCGTTCGACGACGGATCCTTCGACCACTGCTGGGCCCTTGAGTCCATGCTCCACATGCCCGACAAGCAGCAGGTCCTCACCGAGGCCCTGCGCGTGGTGAAGCCCGGCGCGCGGATGCCCATCGCCGACATGGTCTACCTCAACCCCGACCCCGACAAGCCGCGGACCGCCACCGTCAGCGACACCACCATCTACGCCGCGCTCACCGACATCGGGGAGTACCCCGGCATCTTCCGCGCGGCCGGCTGGACGGTCCTGGAGCTGACCGACATCACCCGCGAGACCGCCAAGACGTACGACGGATACGTCGAGTGGATCCGCGCCCACCGGGACGAGTACGTCGACATCATCGGCGTCGAGGGGTACGAGCTCTTCCTGCACAACCAGGCGGCCCTCGGCACGATGCCCGAACTCGGGTACATCTTCGCCACCGCGCAGCGCCCCTGACCCGCCCCGCTCCCACCCCGAGGGCCCGCCTGTGAAGAAGCTCCGCGTCCCCGTGTCGACGACCGTCTCCCTCAACGTGCGGCACCGGCAGGCAGCCGGTCCGCACACCGAGGGCCGCCCGTTCCTGCTGCTGCACGGCATGCTCTCGAACGCCCGCATGTGGGACGAGGTCGCCGAGCGCCTCGCCGCCGCAGGACATCCGGTCTACGCGGTCGACCACCGCGGCCACGGCGACTCGGACGCGCCGCGGGACGGATACGAGAACGCGGCCGTCGTCACGGACCTGGTCGAGGCGGTCTCCGCCCTCGGCCTGTCCGGCGCCCTGGTGGCCGGCCACTCCTGGGGCGCGCACCTCGCATTGCGCCTCGCGGCCGAGCGGCCCGGCCTCGTCGCCGGTCTCGTCCTGATCGACGGCGGCTGGTACGAGTTCGACGGTCCGGTGATGCGCGCCTTCTGGGAACGCACCGCGGAAGTGGTCCGACGCGCGCAGGAGGGCACCACGAGCGCCGCCGACATGCGCGCCTATCTGGTGGCCACGCACCCCGACTGGTCGCCCGCCTCCATCGAGGCGCGCCTCGCGGACTACCGCGTCGGTCCTGACGGGATGCTCGTCCCCCGCCTCACCGCGGAGCAGGTGATGTCGATCGTCGAGAGCCTGCAGCGGGAGGCCCCCGCCGACTGGTACCCAAGGATCACCGTGCCGGTCCGGCTGCTGCCCATCATTCCGGCCGTCCCCCAGCTCGCCGACCAGGTACGTGCCTGGGTCGCCGCCGCCGAGGAGGCGCTCGAGCAGGTGGCGGTGCGCTGGTACCCCGGCTCCGACCACGATCTGCACGCCGGTGCGCCCGACGAGATCGCCGCCGACCTCCTCCTCCTTGCCCGAGAGTGCCGCGTCCCTGCGGCAAGGCAGGGGTTAGACCCGCTTAAGCAGCCGCGGCGACCCTGACAACCACAGTGCGCGGCTCACGCCTGCCCACGCAACGCAGTCCCGCCTGAGGCCTCACGTGCGAGAACAGGAAGGCTGACCATTCCCGTGGCTCATCCCGTGGCGAATCCCGTGGCCAACGAAGAGAAGCTCGTCGAATACCTCAAGTGGACGACCGCCGAGCTACACCGGACGCAGCAGCGGCTGCGCGAGGTCGAGGCCGCGCGGCACGAGCCGATCGCCGTCGTGTCCATGGCCTGTCGGCTGCCCGGCGGGACCCGCACCCCCGACGACCTGTGGGGCCTGGTCTCCGAGGGCCGCGACGCCGTCACCGGTTTCCCCGACGACCGCGCCTGGGAGCTGCCCGAGGAACCCCCGTACGCGGAACTCGGCGGCTTCCTGGACGACGCGGCCGGTTTCGACGCGGGCTTCTTCGGGATCGGCGCGACCGAGGCCGTGGCCACCGAACCGCTGCAGCGCCTCATGCTGCACGTCGCCTGGGAGACCGTCGAACGCGGCCGCATCGCCCCGCACACCCTGCGCTCCACCCTCACCGGCGTCTACGTCGGTGCCACCGGGCACGACTACGCGACCCGCCTGGAGACCGCGCCCGACGAGCTGCTGCCCTACCTCGGCGGCGGCACCTCCGGCAGTCTCGTCTCCGGCCGCATCGCCTACGCCCTGGGCCTCGAAGGGCCCGCCATCAGCGTGGACACGGCCTGCTCGTCCTCACTGGTCGCCCTGCACCTGGCCTGTCAGGCGCTGCGCCGCGGTGAGTGCCGACTCGCCCTCGCCGGTGGCGGCACCGTCATGTCGACGCCGCACACGTTCCACGCGTTCGCCCACCAGAAATCCCTGGCGGCGGACGGGCGTTGCAAGCCGTTCGCCGCGGCGGCGGACGGCATGGGCCTGGGCGAAGGCGTCGGTCTCGTCCTCCTGGAACGGCTCAGCGACGCGCGGCGGAACGACCACCCGGTGCTCGCCGTCATCCGTGGCTCCGCGGTGAACCAGGACGGTGCCGGCTACGGCCTCGCCGCCCCCAACGGCCCGTCGCAGCAGCACGTGATCCGCGCCGCCCTCGCCGACGCCGGGCTCGTCCCTGACCAGGTCGACGCCGTCGAGGCGCACGGGACGGGCACGCCCATCGGTGACGCCATCGAGATCCAGGCCCTCCTCGCCACCTACGGCGCGGGGCGGCCCGCCGACCGGCCCCTGTGGCTGGGCTCCGTGAAGTCCAACACGGGCCACACCCAGGGCGCCGCCGGTACCGCCGCGCTCATCAAGATGGTCCAGGCCCTCCGGCACGGCTCGCTGCCCCCGACGCTCCACGTCGACCGGCCCACCCCGCTCGCGACCTGGAAGAAGGGCGGGGTCCAGCTGCTCACGGAGGCGGTCGCGTGGCCCCGCCGCGAGGAGCCCCGCCGGGTCGGCATCTCCGCGTTCGCCACGTCCGGTACGAACGCCCACCTCATCCTGGAGGAGCCGCCCGCCCTCGACACCGCCGACGCCGCACCGGCCGACGCCGCACCGGCCGAGACGGTGACCGGATCACCGGTGGTGGCCTGGACCCTGTCGGCGCGGACCCCCGAAGCCCTCCGGGCGCAGGCGGAGGCGCTCGTCACCCACCTGACGGCGGCTGCCGACCCCACGCCGCCGGCCGCCGACATCGCCTACGCCCTCGCCGCCACCCGTAGCCCTCTGGAACACCGCGCCGTCCTCACCGGCGGGGACCACGCCGAACTGCTCGCGGCCACCCGCGCGTTGGCGGCGGACGAGGACCACCCCGCCCTGGTGCGGAGCACCCCCGACGACAGTTCCGTCGGCCCCGGGAAGATCGTCTGGCACTTCGACGGCGGTCCTTCGGCGGACGCGGCGCCGGGCGGCGAGCTGTACGCGGCCTTCCCCCTGTTCGCGACCGTCTTCGACGAAGCCTGCGGCCTCCTCGGCACGCGGTCGGGCGCCCCGCTCTCCGCCGGGCTCCTGCGCTTCGCGGACCACTGCGCGTACGCCCGGCTGCTCCTCGAAGCCGGGGTCCACCCGCACACCCTCACCGGGGACGGCGTCGGCCACATCGCCGCCGCGTACGCCGCCGGGATCCTGGACCTCGACGACGCCTGCCGACTGGCCGCCGCCCACGCCGCGGTCACGGCGGACGGCGCGCTACCGCCCACGCCCGACGCCTACGAGCCCGTCCTGAAGCAACTGACGTTCCGCTCCCCCACGCTCACCCTCACGAGCACGGCTCCGGCGGACACGCCCCGCACGTCGCCCGCCTACTGGCACCATCACCTCACCGCGCCCCCCACCGCCGCACCGCCCGCCCCCGACGCCCTCTCCCCCGGCACGCCCACCGTGCACGGCCTGCTTGCCGCGCTCGCGCGGCACCACACCACGGGCGGCACCGTCGACTGGACCCCGCTCACCCGGCGCACCGCGCGCCCCCGGCCCGTCGACCTCCCGACGTACCCCTTCCAGGCCACGCGCCACTGGCTGCACGACCACACCACGCACCCCTCGGTGTGACACGCCGACAACCCACTCACACAGGAGCATTCATGACCAGCACCGGCAACACCCCCGGCCAGGACGCCACCGAGCTGGAGAAGCAGCTCGCCACGGCCACCCCCGAGGAGCGCGAGCGACTGCTCACCGACACGATCCGCACCCAGGCCGGCACGCTGCTCAACACGGCCCTCGGCGACGACAGCAACTTCCTCGAGAACGGCCTCAACTCCCTCACCGCCCTCGAACTCACCAAGACCCTGATGACGCTGACCGGCATGGAGATCGCGATGGTGGCCATCGTCGAGAACCCCACGCCCGGCCAACTGGCCCGGCACCTCGGCCAGGAGCTGGCCCACACCACGGCGTGACACGGCGGAAAAGGCGCCCCGGGTCCGTACCCGCCGGGCGCCTTCCCTGCTCGTGTCAGCCGAGCGGATTCCTCACACTCCGAGCACCCTGATGGCCGGGTGCCGCACGGTGTTCAGGTACAGCTTCTCCTTGGTGTCCTCCTGCTCCAGCTCCAGGATGAGCCGGTAGCGGTAGAGGCCCGGCTTGGCGGTGCTCAGCACGGTGCCTGCCCAGTAGTAGTAGACCGGTGTGTACTTGTCGCGCATGCGGTCCGGCGCCCCGTAGATCTTCAGCTCGGTGAAGATCTTCCGTTCGGCCACGTCTTCCTCGTCGCCGAGTTCGGTGTCGAGGAAGACAATGCTGTTGATCTTCGGCATGGGCGGCCAGGTGCCGTCGATCCGCTTGTCCATGTCGATCGGCCGCACGATCCAGTTCAGTACCTGGCCCTGCTTGCAGACGGTCTCCAGACGGTTGGTGCCCTGGCCGGGACCGCCGATGCTGTTGTCCATCATGTACATCGCGTCGTTGAGCGACCCGGTCTGCGCGGCCCGCTCCATGTTGACCAGTGTGACGATGTTGAGCTGCACCGAGTTGAGCTGGCCGGGGTTCTGCTTCTGCTCGAAGCTGTCGGCGGCGGTGCCGCCGGACGTGCCGGTGTGGGTGGCGGTGTGGGTGGCGGTGGGCGTGCTGATGGTCATCGCTCCTCCTGCTCTAACCGACGAGGCTCGGGGACAGCGTGCTGGTGATCGGCTCGTCCCTCGACCCGAGCCTGAACTTGATCTGGTAGGGGACGTCCTGGACACCGTCGGCCTTCACCGTCCCGATCCAGTACGCGACGTCGGTGCCGGGATACACCTTGCGCACCGGCTCGCAGACGGACGGGTCGATGAGGATGCCGTCGATCGCCGCGTACGCCTCGCACTCCAGGGCGAGGACGGACCACAGGAGCTGGTCGCCGCGCCGGACCCGGGTGCGCAGTTCCTCGGTGCCAAGACCGGTGGATCCCCCGGCCTTGTTGGTGTCGTACAGGTACAGGTTCCCGTGCACGCTGCCGGTCGCCAGGGCGCCGACGCAGTCCACTACCGCGGTGATCGAGATCGGCCGCTTGCCGGGGCCGTTCTCCCGCTTCGGCTTGATGGGCATCTGCCGCTCCTCGTCTAGACGTTGGGCGTCGGCTGCTGCTGGGATCCGGCGTACCCGGACGTCCCCTCCTGCTGGGTGGCGCCCTGCTGCTGGGGTCCCGCGGACCCCGGGGCGATCGGCAGCCACCCGAGTCCGGCCCCGGTGAAGCCGTTGCGCTTGGGTTCCGACGTGATCACGAGCTTGGACCGGCAGGTCAGGTTCACCGGTTCCCAGAGCGCCTCGCCGCTCTCCTGCACCAGCTTGTGGAGCTGCATGCGCATCGTGTACGCGTACGTTCCGGGCCTGGACGTGTCGACGGTCGCGGACCAGTACCAGCCGTCGGTGACGAGGTCCGGGGACCCGTACTCCGCGGGGTACATGATCTTCTCGTCGACCGCCTCGCCGTAGATGTCGGTGATCACGGGGCCGGGGTAGCTGTAGGCGGCCGAGGTGTCGGTGATCACCTGGCCCGTGACGTCGAGGACCTTCTGGCCGGAGAGCCGGCCGCGGGTGCGCCGGGTGGTCTTGACCCGGGTGCCCGTCGCCTTGCGGATCTGGTTGAGCTCGGCCGCGGGGTCGGAACCGACGGCACCGGCCTTGGCGGTGATCGCGTCCAGTGAGGCCAGTGCCTGCTCGTCGCTCTGCCGGGCCCGGTCGGACTGGTAGCTGCGCGGGACCGTCGGCGGGATGGAACCCAGGCTGTAGGGCAGCCAGTTGAGGACCTGCTCGGTCGCCTGTGAGCCGTCGCGCCAGTACGCGCCGTGGATGGCGGTCACCAGTTCGTCGGTGCCCTGCCCTTCCGAGCCGTGCAGCTTCATGTTGTCGAAGAGGTAGGTGTTGCCTTCCAGGTTGTTGGTCTCCAGCGCGTTGCCGATGTCCACGAGCACGATGATCGCTAGCTGTTGGGCCATGACTTCACCTCGTCGTCCTTGGTCGTCGCCGGTCCACTCGGGCGTGCGGGGCCGCTCATACGCGCAGCAGGGCGGGCGAGTCGACGTGCAGCACGCTGTTGTCGCCCTCGTACATCTGCAGTTCGAGGCGGTACTTGTAGGCCACGCCGGGGACCAGGAACGGCGGCACCATGCCAGCCCAGTGCTCCAGGTCGAGCTTCTCCCCCTCGTCGCCGTTCTCGCCGTTCGCGCTCTGCTTGCTGAGCGGCGAGGCGGCCCCGTCGGGGCCGAGGAAGGTGATGCCCTTGATCTCGACCGGCGTCTGCAGGTCGACCGCGAGAGCCGACCACTGGATCACCTGGCCGGACCTGACAAACGTGCACAGCTCGGGCGTGCCCTGCCCGGTGCTGGAGTAGTCGCCATTGTCCACCATGCAGAGGTTGCCGTTCTGCAGGGTGCTGCCCGACAGGGCCCCGATGACGTCGACCACGGCGATGATGTTTACCTGCGGTTTCAGTGCCACTGTTTCCTCCTGCGTCGTCTCCTGCGGTGTCGCTCGTTCCCCTTGGGAGGGCTAACCCCGGTCACGGACCAGCGGCACCTTGCCGAGATGGGTGCGCTCGATGTCCGGCGAGTGCCGGGGGACGAACGTGACCCGCAGGCCGTATCCGGTCTTCTCGATCGCGGCCGCGTTGGCCTCCCCCTGGTTGAAGAGCGAGAGGGAGCGCGGCAGGGCGTTGACGAACACCCGCCGCAGCCCGTAGGGGCCGAGCATCGTGTCCATGCGGTAAGTGAGGCCCTGCACATCGTCGACCGCGGCGTAGAGCGTGATCGTCTTCTCGTCGCGGTGGTTGACGAACTGGATCTCGTGCGCGACCTGGTCCAGGTCCACCACGCCGGCCGTCTGCAGCTCGTCGCGCAGGGCGCCGTAGGCGCGTACGGCGGAGTACTGGCTGTCGTTGAGGTGCAGGACGTCGCCGGTGCGGCCGGCGAACTCGAACTGCTGGGCCTTCAGGGCCGGTTGGTCGAGCCGGGGCCTGCGGATCATCCGGTCCCCCAGTTTCAGCCGCAGCAGCGGCGCCTCGTGCGCGTGCAGCCGGGTGACGACCAGCTCTCCCTCCTCGCCCTCGGCGACCCAGCGGCCGTTCTCGTCGACGATCTCGACGAGGTGCAGGCCCGGCACGGCGGTCAGCTCGGGGGATTCCTCCGTCAGCTGCAGCCCGATGGTCTCCGCCTGGGTGGCGGCGAAGTAGCTCAGGATCGCGAGGTTCGGGTAGAGCGCCTTGAGTTCGACCCGCTTGCGCTGGGGCAGGACGCCGCTGCCGTAGAGGGCGAGCCGGAAGCTCTCCCGGGAGCGCTGGTTCATGTTCGCGCCGAGCTCGGCGAGGATCGCGATGCCCGCCGAGATGCCCATCAGCGCCTTCGGGCCCCGGTAGGAGAAGATGTGCTCCAGGACGGGCGCGGTGACGGGCCCCGCACCGATGTAGTTGACGCCCGGCACGCTCTGCAGCACACCTCCCACCATCGTGCCGCTGCTCCACATCTGGTAGTCGGCGAGGGTGGTGAGCAGCCACTTGGGATCTGTTCCCGTGAGATACCTGCTGAGCTGATGGTCGCCCATGAACCGGCCGGCGAGCGCGTAGGTGTCGCGCAACTCCCGGAGCGAGTAGACGACTTCGAGAGGGCTGCCGCTGCTGGTGCCCCCACTGGCCACGACCTCGAAGCCGCCCTGGTCGTGCGGCACCACCACGCCGGAGCGCGCGCCCATGAAGAAGTCGCGCTGGGTCTCCTTGTCGGAGAGCGGGATGCGCTGCCAGGCCTCGTACGAGTCGGGGGCGCGGACGACCCCGGCGGCCTCCAGTCGCTCGCGCCACAGCGAATTGAGCATGACGGTGTGGAACATCTGCTGGAGGCGGCGCAGCACCAGCGCGTCCTGGAGCTCGTGGGTGACCGCCGCGTACGGCGTCCCGCAGACCCGTTCGCACTCCTGCAGCTTGCTCGCGAACGAGGGAAGCAGGGGGACTTCGTCGACGGACTTCGGAATGAGTTCCCACTCGGGAATGAGCCAGTTGACCAGTTCCTGGGTGCCGCCGGGCGGTGCCATGGTGACCTGCGGGGTTATCACTGGGGCTGGCCTGCCTTCCGTATCTCGTCGAGGAGCATCTGAAAGTGTCCGGCATTGATGTGATGGTTCATCATGACCACGCGCAGGGCGGCGGATCCGTCGACGTCGACCTTGGAGATGAAGAAGTTTCCTTGGCTTTTGATCCGGTTCCGGATGTCCAGCTGGAGTTGATGGATGTCGGCGTCACCGAACCCTTCCGGCCGATATCGGAAGCAGAGGATGTTTGCCTCCGGGTGGTGCAGTGTCTCGAAGTCGTTCTCTTTCTCCAGAATGGCGTGGGCCTCCTGGGTCAGCGCACACAGGTACTCGATCTTCTCGGCGAAAAGGCCCTTTCCATAGATGGCCCAGAGCGCCCAGAGCGGCATGATCATCGGGCGCTTGGTGCACTCGAAGTTCTTGTCACCGCTGTCGAACGCGGTGTAGATGTCCTGCCGTTCATCGAACACGTAGCTGGCGGTCTGCCGGAACGCGCCGCGGCTGTCCTCACGGTTGCGGTAGAAGAGCAGGGTGCACGGCGCGGGCACGAACATCATCTTGTGCGCGTCCCAGGTGAGGGAGTCCGCACGCTCGATCCCGCTGAGCTTGTGGCGCAGCTTGTCCGAGACCAGCAGGCTCGCGCCGTGCGCGCCGTCCACGTGGAACCAGAGTCCGCGCTCGCGGGCGACGTCGGCGAGCCGGTCGAGCGGGTCGAAGGCGCCCACGGCGGTGGTGCCGGCCGAGGCCACCAGGCAGAAGACGGTCAGGCCCTGTTCCTCGGCGGCGTCCAGGGCCGGCCGCGCCAGGGCCGCGTCGATCCGCTGCCGGTCGTCGAGCGGGAGGCGCACGATGCGGTCCTCCCCGACGCCCATGACTCCGGCCGCTCTCGCGACGCTGTAGTGCACGTCCGCGCCGACCGCGATGGCGGGTCTGACCTGCTCCCCGAGCGCCGAGTTGCCGCGGGCCCAGAAGCCGGGGAACGCCCGGTTGCGGGCCGCGAGGAGAGCGGTCAGGTTGGCCAGCGAGCCACCTGAGGTGGTCACCATGGCGAAGCGCTCCGGGTCCCAGCCGATGAACCGGTTGAACTCGTCGGCCATGATCCGCTCGGCGACGTTGGGCAGTTGCCCGGCCTCGTAGAACGACGAGGGCTGGTTGACGACCGAGCTGACGAAGTCGATGACCCCCGAGAGCGGGACGACGCCCGAGAACTGCCGCCCCATGTACCCGGGCGAGTGGACCTGGATGCCGGTGCGGATGTACAGGTCGACGATGGCCGCGAGCTGCTCCTCGTCGAACGCGGTGGGCCGGTCCCGGTCCGAGGTCATCAGCGACCTGGCCGCCTCGGTCAGCACCGCGGGGTCGGTGAGTTCCAGGCCGCGGATCGAGAGGTCGGCCAGGTGTTTCTCCAGCCTGGACAGTACCGTTTCGGCATTGTTTCGGAACCGCTGTGTCTCGAACGCCTCGAACAATAAGTCGCTCTGGAGCGATTCCGTCATGGAGGTCTCCTTCCAGATGTTCTCGTCCGGCCCGCAGTTGAATTCGGGCACGTCAAAGAATGCAATGAGCGGAGGGGCCTGGTGCGGAGAACCACGGTAGGTCCTGACGTGCCGGGGGTGGAGTATTCATCGACGCCATGTCCGAAATTGGGCAAAACCATCGGGTAACTTCGGAGAACCCCTCGCCACACGGGCATTCACGCGCATCAATGGTGACGAAGCGCCGCGCAGAGAATTCTCGCCAACCCGCCCGCCGGGTGGTTTGGTGCCCGTACCGGAGAAATAGTCCTGGTAGCCCCGGCGGTATGCCGGGCCGTACAGCCATGTGCGTGAGGCATATCCCGCCACGGTCCCGGGCGGGGTACCGGGGGAACTACGTCGCGCGGCTCTTTCGCCGTGGCGCCCATCAGTTCGAAATGCCGTTCCGGCCATGAGCGGTAAGCGCCCGGCACCTCACACAGCGCCGCTCCGGAGGCAGAAGCCTCCGGAGCGGCGGATGGGGCCTGATGGGCCAGGGGTCAGGTGTCGCTGCCGAGCTGTCCCGCGTCGGTGGCGGCCGCGAAGTCCGGGCGCCCCAGGGAGGACTTGGTACGGACCGCCGAGACCCACTCCTCGGTGGTGGACACCACCGCGAAGAACGACTGCATCACCACGAGGATCGCGTGGTGCACCTCGGCGGCGGACATCGTTCCGGCCCGGTTGGACAAGGCGATCGTCCCGGTCGCGTCGGAGAGCATCTCGACCGAATATCCCCGGTGCACGGCGGCACGGGTGGTGGATTCGTCGCACGTCTGCGTCATGTAGCCGACGATCGTGAGGGTGTCGACGCCCTGCCGTGTCAGCCACTCGCCGAGGTCCGTACCGGCGAAGGAGGAGGGCAGGGTCTTCTCCACGAGGTGGTCGCGGTGCCGCGAGGCGACCACCTCGTGCAGGGCGAAGCCGTGGCTGCCGCGGCCGAAGAGAGGAGCGCCGGCGGGGGCGGCATGCTGGACTACCACCACCGGAACTCCTTCCCGGGTGGCGGCGTCCATGGCGGCACCGATGTTGGCGAGGCTGACGGCCCGGTCCGGATAGCTGATCGGCAGTCCGCCGGTGACGTACTCGTTCTGTACGTCGATGACCACGAGGGCACGCTTCATGACGGTTCTTCCCCTCTACCTGGGTGGATGGGTGGCTGTGCACGTCGCTGCTCCGGCCGGGTCGGCGGCTGCCGCACACGGGGCCGGAGGCGGATGAAGGGGTGCGTCAACCGACGCTAGCACCGGGTCCCCGCACTCGACGGCGGGTCGGCCGACGGCCGCGTACGATCCGGCCAGCACCTGGGCTCCCTCTCGAACCCCCTTTGCAGAACGGCCTGTTGAGGTGCATCGACGCCCACGTACGGACCGGGCGCCACGTATGGTTTGACCCCGAACGATAGACTCGGGGCTCGTGCCCCGCAGGGAGTGAAGGAGAGGGTGCCCGTGCCCGGTCAGCGGTCCATCACCGAAGCGGAGAAGCTGGCGCGGGCGAGGCTCGACGGTGCGCCGATCCACCACGACCAGATGGCCATGGTCGCCAACATCTACCGGGCGGCCTCCACCGTCCGCCAGCACCTGGAGAACTCCGTCCTTCGCGGCTGCGATCTGACCTGGACCGGGTTCGTCGTGCTGTGGGTGGTGTGGGTCTGGGGCGAGTCGGAGACCCGCCACGTGGCGGAGGAGGCCGGGATCTCCAAGGGCACCCTGACCGGGGTGGTGCGGACCCTGGAGGCCCGGGGTCTCGTACGGCGGGCCGGACACCCGGAGGACGGCAGGCTCGTGCTGCTTGCCCTCACCGACGCGGGCACGGAGCTGATGCGGGACCTGTTCCCCCGGTTCAACGAGGAGGAGGCGTTCGTCTCCCGGCGGCTCGGCGACGCGGAGTGCCGCCGCGTCGCCGACGGTCTGCGGCAGGTCGTCCTCCAGGTGGAGGAGCACGGCGCGGAGCGGCGCCTCACCCTGCTCGACGGCGCAGAACCGGCGCCCCGGCGCAGCGGACGGCGGCCCCGGGCATAGGGCCTTTCGTCCGGATCGGGCCGTCACCGGTCTCACCAGCGCTGTCGCGCCGCGTGGACCAGCGCGTTGAACAAGGCCTGCTGCACGGGGTCCTGTTGGACCGTGTCCTCCGGGTGCCACTGCACTCCCGTGAACCACCCGTGTCTGTTGGGGAGTTCGAAGGCTTCGCGGGTCCCGTCGGACGCCTTGGCGGTGACCGAGAGGCCCGCGCCCAGGCGGTCGACCCGGTGATGGTGGTAGCACGACGCCGTCACCGTCGAGGTGCCCGTGATCGCGTGCAGTGAGGTGCCCCGCTGTATGTCGACCTGGTGGACGAGGTTGCGGTGCTCGCGCCGCCAGCCCGCCAAGTGCTGCTGCAGGGTGCCGCCGAGGGCGACGTTGACGACCTGCACCCCTCGGCAGATGGCGAGGAGCGGCAGCCCGGCGCGCAGGACCTGCTGGGCGACCGCCAGGTCGAAGCCGTCCTGTTCGGCGTCTACGTCGTAGACGCTGCCGTGCACGGGCCGCACGCCGTACCGGCTGGGGGAAAGGTCGCCGCCGCCGGGCAGCAGGACGCCGTCGAATCTGGCGAGGCGAGCGGCCACGAGCATCGGGTCGGCGCTGCCGTCGGGAGCGTGCGGATGGATGGTCGCGGGCTCGCCGCCGGCCCGCCAGACGGCCTCGACCAGCGTACGGGCGTTGACTTCGGCGCCGTAGCGCAGAGCGGACGTGGAGACGGAGAAGCGTGCGGGGATGGCGATCAGGGGTCGTGCGGGGCGGTTCACAACGGGGTTCCTCAGGGGGGTGGTCGCGGATGTGCCGGGGTGGTGCGGAGGTGCCGCTCCCGTGGGGAGGTGCCGCTCCGGTGGGGGGATGCTGGTGCGGTGGGGGGATGCTGGTGCGGTGCGGTGGTGCCGGTGCGGTGCGGTGGTGCCGGTGCGGTGGTACGGGTGGTCAGCGTGCTGAGGCGGCCTGGGGGGGGCGCCGTACCGGGCATCCCCGTGGCAAGCCCGGAACAGCGATCCCCCCCCAGGGCCTCACTTGCGCGGCGGCCGGACCCCCCGGTGTTCCCAGTCGCCGCCGAGTGCGGTCGAACGGACCTCCTCGGACTCGGTGGGCTGCGCTCCGACGTCGGCCCTGACGGGGGTCGGGCCGCTCACGATGTGGCTGGTGAGACGGCCCAGTCCCTCGACGTCGACCTCGACGACGTCCCCGGGCGCCACGGGCCGCGAGCCCGCGGGGGTGCCGGACAGCAGGACGTCGCCCGGCAGGAGCGTGATGGTGCGTGCGATGTCGGCGACGAGGTAGTGCATGTCCCACTGCATCTCGTCGGTCGAACCGTCCTGCGCCAGTACGCCGTTGACGTAGGTGCGCAGTCGTTTGTGCCGGAAGTCCCAGCCCGTGACCACTCCGGGGCCCAACGGGCACAGCGTGTCCGAGCCCTTGACACGCAACATCGACCCCGCGTCCGTATCGCGGAAGTCGTGCAGGCCGAAGTCGTCGGCGACGGTGTATCCGGCGATGTGGCCGGCCGCCTGGGCCGGGGAGATGTTGCGGGCGGCGCGGCCGATCACGATCGCGATCTCGCCCTCGTAGTTGAGGTACTTGCAGCCCTCCGGGCGGACCACCGCCCCTTGGTGGGCGTTGAGGGCCGAGACCGGTTTGTGAAAGTAGGTGGGCGCCGGTGGCAGCCGGGTGCCGAACTCCCGTACCCGGCTGCGGTGGTTGAGGTGCACCGCGATCACCTTCGTGGGGACGACCGGAGGGAGGTGACTCGCCCGGTCGGCCTTGACGCGGCGGCCGTCCCCGGCCACCAGTTCGTCGCCGTCGCGGATGACCTCGGTGACGGCGCCGTCGAGCAGGATGCGGCGGGTCTCGGGCATCTCAGGCGTCCTCCCGGCCATGGGGTGTGCGGGGAGCGGGGGCCGCGCCGCCTTGTGTCCATCCGCCTGCGGGCCGGTCGAACCAGAGGTGGACCTGCCCGGTCCCGATGGCGTTCTCGTACGCGCCGTACCGGCGGCCGGGCGCGGTGCAGGCGGCGCCGCCGAGCGCCCCGGCCATCATCAGGTAGTGCGCGAAGCCCGCCTCCGGCTTGACGGCTCTGAACTCCCGCATGGTGGAGAGGACTTGACCGTGCCAGCCCTGCGTCAGCCACTCGATGCGCCGCTCGTCCGCCGAGCGCGCTTGTGGTGTACGGATGTGCGCCGGGTCGGCGGCCTCGTGCGACCGCAGCTCACGCAGGGGCCAGAACGTGTGCGACAGGGCGCCGGAGGCGATCAGCAGGACCCGGCGGCCGGGCGTCGCGGCGATGCCGTCGGCGAGCGCACGGCCGAGCCGCAGATGGTCCTCCGCGTCGGCGGTCTGGCACACCCCGACCGACACCCAGCGTTTGTCGGGCAGGCCTTCGCCGAGGTACTTCCAGAGGTTGAGGGTGGCGTAGTGGATCGGCAGGTACGGATCGTCGACCGGGGTGATCCAGGTCCGGTGCCGGTCGGCGAACCGGGCGACGGAGTGGGCGAGTTCGGGGTCCCCGGGGAAGTCGTACGGCATCCGGCACATCCCGCGCGGCAGCTCGTCGGAGGTGAAGAGACCGGCCCGCCGGGCGTGCGCGGTGACGACGAACTCCACGGTGGTCGCCCAGTGCGAGTCCAGGACGACGACCGTGTCGTACGTGTCGTCCGCGAAGACGTCCGTGCGCAGTTGCCGCAGACCGGTCACGAGGGTGGACTCGCTGCCCTCGTTCAGGTCCAGGCGGGCCTGGCGCGGCAGCACGATGGTGGGGACGTGGGCGAGCAGGCCCGCCCCGACGATGTCACCCATGTCCTCCCCCGTCCGTCGGCGCGGTGACGGTGTTCTTGACGTCGCAGTAGAAGTCGAAGCTCCAGGTGCCGCCTTCGCGGCCGATGCCGGAGTTCCGTGCGCCGCCGAAGGGCGCGCGGAGGTCGCGTACGTAGAAGCAGTTGACCCAGACGGTGCCCGCCACGAGACGGGCCGTGATCCGTTCGGCCCGGTGGGCGTCGGCGGTCGCGACGGCGGCGGCGAGCGCGTACCGCGTGCCGTTGGCGAGCCGGACCGCCTCGTCCTCCGTGCGGAAGCTCTGCAGGGTCAGGACCGGCCCGAAGACCTCCTCCTGGACGATCTCGCTGTCCTGTGCGACGTCGGTCAGGAGGGTGGGGCGGTAGTACAGGTCGCCGAGGCTCCGGTCGACGGTGCCGCCCAGCACGGCGCGTGCGCCCGCCCGGACGGCACGGCGCACGAAGCCGTCGACCTTGGTCAGCTGGCGGGGGTGGATGAGGGGGCCGAGGTCGGTCCCGTCGAGGCGCGGGTCGCCCGGGTTCAGCGCCGCGACCCGTTCCGTGAGGCGGCCGGTGAACTCCGTCGCGATCCGCTCCTCGACGAGCAGCCGGGTCGCGGCCAGGCACACCTGCCCCGCGTTGTCGTACTGCTGAACGGCGAGGTCGACGGCGAGGTCGATGTCGGCGTCGGCGAACACCAACAGTGGTGATTTGCCGCCGAGTTCGAGGCTCACAGGGGTGAGGTTCGGCGCCGCGGCGGCGGCGACGAGGCGGCCCGTGGCCACCGACCCCGTGAAGCCGATGCGGCGCACCCGCGGATGCGCGGTGAGGGCTGCGCCCGCCTCCGCCCCGTACCCCTGAAGGATGTTGAGAACCCCGGGCGGCAGCCCGGCGGCGGCGCTGATGTCAGCAAGGAGCGATGCCGTCAGCGGGGCCCACTCGGGGGGCTTGAGAACGACGGTGTCGCCCGCGGCGAGGGCGGGGGCGATCTTCCAGGTCGCGAGCATCAGGGGGGCGTTCCACGGGGTGATCAGCGCGCACGGTCCCGCCGGGTCCCAGGCGATGTGGTTGCGGTGTCCCGGCCCGGTGGCGGAGCCGCTCGCGCGGGTGGTGAAGTCCTCGTGGTCCAGGGCCCGCACGTGGTCGGCGAAGAACCGGAAGTTGTGTGCCACCCGCGGCATCACGGAGCGCTGGTGGGCGCGCAGCAGGGCGCCGTTGTCGGCGGTCTCGACCCGGGCCAGGTCGTCGAGGCGGTCCGCGACGCCGTCGGCGATCGCGTGCAGCAGGCGGGCCCGTTCCTTGCGTGGCGTCGCGGCCCATTCGGGGAAGGCCTCGTCGGCGGCGGCAACCGCCGCGTCGGCGTCGGCGGCGGTGCCGCGGGCGATCTCCGCCAGCGGGCGCCCGTCGATGGGTGAGCTGTCGGGGAAGGTGGTGGCGGATTCGGTGCGACGGCCGGCGATCCAGTGCCGGGTGTCGACGGCCGTGCCGTCGACGACGGCCGCGTGCCGGGTCATGGCCGCCTCCTCTGCGGGTGGCGGTGGCCGGTGCGAAAGGCTCCTGTGGGCATGTCCGGTTCTCCAAGGTCGGGCCGGGCGCGCGGTTCACTCGGCGCCGGAGGTCGGGGACTCCAGGAGGCGTCCGCCGTCCCACACGACGCCGACCTGCTGGTAGTACGCGGCGATCGGCTCCCGCACCGCGAGGCGGGCGAGCTCCTCGGTGGGGGAGGCGAAGAGTTCGAGCTCGGCGTCGCCCCGCCAGGGCTGCCCGGCCTCGAAGGAGGCGGCGCGGGACTCGACGAGTTCGTCGAGCGCGTATCCCCCGCCCTTCTCGATCGACGGCAGCCAGCGGTGGTGGGCCATCGGGTGGGCGTTGACGAAGCCGCCGGTGGCCGAGGGCTCCCGCAGGGTCACGACCGCCTGGGCGAGGCGGCGGTCGGCGGCGGCGAGCGTGGCGCCGAACCGGGCTCCCGACGCGATCCGCGGGGCCGGGCCGAAGGGGTGCGGGCGGGTCTGGTGGATGGCGCCGAGCTTCTTCGGATAGCCCTGGTGGATGCCGCGTAGCAGGGCGAAGTCCTTGTCGACCCAGATGTGCACGCACCGGGAGTAGGTGCGGTCCCGGTAGGTGCAGCGCACCACGGCGAACGCCTCCTGGTACTGGGACCGCACGGGGTCGAGGAGTTCTTGCCCCGATGCCGCGCAGGACTGCCAGTCGGCCCAGATCAGCGCGACCGCTCCGGGGTCCTCGGCGGCAGGCTCCAGGGGGCTCGGCAGGAGTTCGCGGACCCGCTCGGGGTCGGTGCGGTACTCGATGGTCAGCATGTCGCCGGAGTAGTGCCAGGGCGGGGCGGGGACGATCGAGGCGGCGCCGGTCGCCGTCTTGGGGTGGAGGTAGCCGCGGACTCGGGTCATGGCGGGTGCTCCTCAGGTGAGGGGGGCGGGACTCCGCAGGAGCCGGGCACGGTGGCGGGCCGCGGCGGCGGCGGCGCCGGGGCCACCGAGGGCCACCACGCCGACCAGCCGGCCGCCCGCGTGGTACCCCGCCACGAGATCACCGTCGGCGTCGGCGTCGCCGGAGAGGATCTCGACGTCGTCGGTGCCGAGCTCGGGGGCGCCGAAGGCCTGCAACCGGATGTCGTGCTGGTCGCTCCAGAAGCTGGGCAGGGGCGCGAAGGGTGCCGGTCCCGGCTCGTCCCCCGCGAGCCGGGCGGCCAGGGCGCGTGCGGCGTGCCGGGCGCTGTCGCCGGGCATGGACCAGTGCTCCACCCGGCGCGGCAGCCCGCCGTGGCGGGCGTCGGGGAAGCGGGCGACGTCCCCGACGGCGCACGCGTGCGGCAGGCCGCCCAGCCTCAACTGCCCGTCGGTGAGGACCCCGTCGCTCAGATCGAGGCCGTTACGGTCGAGCCATTCGGTGTTCGGGACCGCGCCGACGGACTCCACCACCACGTCCGCCGGGAGCACCCGGCCGTCGCCGAGGACGACCCCGGACACCCGCCCCGCGCCCTCGAACGCCGCGACTCCCACGCCCAGTTGGAAGCGCACGCCGTACATCCGGTGCCGGCGAAGGAGTGCGCGTGCGAGGACGTCACCCAGCGGCCGGAGCATCGGCAGCGGCACGGTGTCGACCACCGTGACGTCCCGTACGCCGAGGCGCACCGCGGTCGAGGCGATCTCGCAGCCGATGAACCCGGCCCCCACCACGACAAGGCGCACTCCGGGGCGGAGCAGTTCGGTGCGCAGCGTCCGGGCGTCGGCGAGGGTGCGCAGCACGTGGCGGCCGCTCGCCGGGCCGGGACAGCGCAGTCGGCGGGGCCGCAGGCCGGTGGCGGCCACCAGGGCGGTGAAGGCCAGCTCCTCGCCGCCGTCGAGGACGGCGACGCCCGCGCGCAGCCGGACGGCGGTCACGCGCCGCCCGAGCAGCCAGCGCACATCGGCGACGCTGCTCCTCGGCGTGAAGGCGAGCGAGGCGAAGGGCGCGGCCCCGGCGAGGGCTTCCTTCGACAGCGGGGGGCGGTTGTACGGCATGTGGGGCTCGTCGCCGACCACGGTGATCGCCCCGTGCCAGCCCGCGGCGCGCAGTTGCTCGGCGGCGCGCAGGCCTCCCATGGACGCACCGACCACCAGGACGTGCCCGGCCACCGTGTCAGCCCTCGATCCGGATGGCCTGCATCGGACAGACGTCCGCGGCGTCCTCGATCGCGTCGCGCACCGCCTCTTCGGCTTCGGTGTCGTGCACGAGGCGGCCCTGATCGTCGAGCCGGAAGACGTCGGGCGCCGCGAACACGCACTGCCCGTGGTCCTGGCACTTGCTCTTGTCGACTACGACCCTCACGGACGACCTCACCTCATGTCGTTTGGTACCAAACAACATAGGGAGCCCTCGCACACCGGTCAATCCCCGCCGCATGCCGGGCAGTTGGCGCGCGGAGCCTTGCGGGGGCCCACGGCCGCCTCTACCGTCGACATATTGTTTGGCCTCAAACATTCATCTCGCCGAGGAGGCAGCGGTGAGTGCTCACGACCCGTCCCCGATCCGTCGGCACATCGACCGGCTCGCCGCCGAGGGGGTCGATGTGGTGCGGGTCGTCTATCCCGATCTGCTCGGCACCGACCGGGCCCGCGACGTGCTGCTCGGCCAGCTGCCGACGGCCTGCGCACACGGGCTCGCCTTCTGCCGCGCCGTCTACCACACGACGCCGCAGGGCGATGTCGTGCCGGTCGCCGGCGGCCTGGAGGCGGGGCTGCCCGACGTCGTCGTACGACCGGACCTCACGACCCTGCACGCGCTGCCCTGGGAGCCGGGCGTGGCCACCTGCCTGGGCGACGTCACCGACCCCAGGACCGGGGCGCCCGCCCCCGAGTCGCCCCGCGACCTGCTGCGCGCGGTGCTCGCCCGCTGTGCCGAACGGGGCCTGCGCCCGGTCGCGGGCCCCGAGCTGGAGTACTTCCTCTGCGAGGCCGACCCCGCCGAGCCCGGCGGCTGGCGCCGGTACTGCGCGGCCAAGGGCGCCGTCTACACCGCGGGGCTGCGCGCCGACCCCGACAACCACCTGCTCCGGGTCCTGCGGCTCCTGCGCGACCTGGACATCGGCGTCACGAACGGCAACCACGAGTTCGACGGGGCGCAGTTCGAGATCAACCTCGCCCACTCCGGGGCGCTCGACGCCGCCGACCGCGCCTTCCGCCTCAAGTGCGCCGTCAAGGAACTCGCCCGCAAGGAGCAGCGACTCGCCACCTTCATGGCCCGGCCGTTCAACGACGCGGGCGGCTCCGGATTCCACCTCCACCTGTCCGCCACCGAGGCGGACGCCGGACCCGACGGACGCAACACCTTCGACGACGCGGCCGATCCGCAGGGCCTGTCCGCCCTCGCACGGCACGCCGTCGCCGGGCTGCTCGGCCACGCCCCGGCCCTCGCCGCGCTGCTCAACCCGACCGTCAACTCCTACAAGCGCTTCGGTCCCGACACCCTGGCCCCGTGGCTGATCGACTGGGGCTTTGACAACCGCAGCGCCATGATCCGCATCCCGCCCGAGCGGGGGCCCGGCACCCGCATCGAACTGCGCCTGGGCGACGCGAGCGCCAACCCCTACCTGCTGCTCGCCGGCGCGCTCGCCGCCGTCCTGCTCGGCATCGACGCCGAGCAGCAGCCGCCACCGCCCCTGGAGGGCTACGGATACGACACGTCCAGGGCGGCCCTGCTGCCGACGAGCCTGCCCGCCGCGCTCGACGCCCTGGAGGCCGACACCGCCCTGTCCGGACTCCTCGGCGCGGACTTCGTCGCCGCCTACCTCACGTACAAGCGCAACGAGGTCGAACGTTTCCAGCAGTACGTCACGGACTGGGAGTTCACCGAGTACGCGTACCACCTGTGACCGGTCGGGAGCGGCGGGGCGGCACTGCCCACGGTCGCCCTCGCCAGGCCCCCGCGCCCTGTCTTCCCCCGCCGCCCCGAAGGAGCCCGTGATGCCGCCCCCCGTACCGGTCGAGCCCCTGCCCCTGCCTCTCGACGACGTCGACCTCACCGACCTCGACCGGTTCACCGACGGCCACAGCCCGTGGCGCATGTTCCACACCCTGCGCCACCAGGACCCCGTCCACTGGCAGCCCGAGGCGGCGCCCAACTCCGGCTTCTGGGCCGTCACCCGGCATGAGGACATCGCCCGGATCGACCGCGACCCCGCCACCTTCACCTCGACCCGGTTCGTCAACCTCGAAGAGGTCGACGACGACCAGATCGCCCTGCGCGCCTCGCTCCTCGAACTGGACGGAACCCGGCACCGGGCCCTGCGCGCCCTGCTCCAGCGGCAGTTCGGCCAGAACGTCATCAACAGCTACGCGGACTTCCTGCGCGGCCTGACCGCCCGCACCCTGGACGCCGCCCTGCCGCACGGCACCTTCGACTTCGTCACACGTGTGTCGGCCGACTTCCCGATCAACGTCCTGGCCCGCCTCCTGGACGTGCCTCCGGAGGACAACCGGCGCCTGATCGACTGGGGCAACCGCCTCATCGGCAACACCGACCCCGACTACGCCGACGTCCTGCTCGACAGCGAGGACAGCGAGCGCTACCGCGACCTGCCCTTCCGCTCCCCCGCCGCCACCGAAGTCTTCGCCTACGGACGCGAACTGGCCCGGGTGCGCCGCGGCGGTACCGGCACCGACCTCGTATCGCGCCTGGTCAACGAGGTCCCCCGGGACGGCGTACCGCTCTCCCGGCAGGACTTCGACAACTATTTCCTGCTGCTCGTCGTGGCGGGCAACGAAACCACCCGGCACGCCATCTCCCACACCATGCTCGCCCTCATCGAGCACCCGGAACAGCTCGACCGGCTCCGCAAGGAGCCCTCCCTCATCCCGGCGGCCGTCGAGGAGTTCCTGCGCTGGGCCTCCCCCGTCTACCACTTCCGCCGGACCGCGACCCGGGACACCGAGCTCGGCGGCAAACGCATCAAGGAGGGCGACAAGGTCGTCATGTGGTTCGCCTCCGGCAACCGCGACGAGACGGTGTTCCCGGACCCGTACGCCTTCGACGTCACCCGCACCCCCAACGACCACGTCACCTTCGGCAAGTCCAGCCCCCACCTGTGTCTGGGCAACCTCCTCGCGCGCACCGAGATCCGGATCATGTTCGAGGAGCTGATCCCGCGCATCGGCGACATCCGCCTCGTCGGTCCCGTCCGCCGGGTCCGCTCCAACTTCGTCAACGGCATCAAGGAGCTGCCGGTGCACGTGGCCACCGCCTGAGGGCCCATCAGGCGGCATCACTGATCGTGCATGCCGGCCACCGGGTACGGCACGAACGTGCTGCTGTTCTCGTCGATCGCGAGCCGCCGGTCCAGCGGCGGTACGGCACGCTGCGGGCAGTCGGTGCGTTCGCACAGGCGGCAGCCCATGCCGATGGGCACGGCCGAGGAGACGTTGCCGAGGTCGAGGCCGTCGGAGTAGACGAGCCGTGCGGCGTGCCGGATCTCGCAGCCCAGTCCGATGGCGAAGGTCTTGCCGGGCTCGCCCCAGCCGCCGCGATGGCGGGTGACGGCGCGGGCGGTCCACAGGTAGCGCTGCCCGTCCGGCATGGCGGCGACCTGGACGTGGATGCGGCCGGGCGCGGCGAACGCCTCGTACACGTTCCACAGCGGGCAGGTACCGCCCGCACGGGAGAAGTGGAACGCGGTGGCGGACTGCCGCTTCGACATGTTGCCCGCGCGGTCGACCCGGACGAAGGAGAAGGGCACGCCGCGCAGCCGGGGGCGCTGCAGGGTGCTGAGGCGGTGGCAGATGGTCTCGTAGCCGAGGCCGAAGTGGTCGGTCAGCCGCTCGATGTCGTACCGGAACTCCTCCGCGGCCGTGTGGAAGCGACGGTAGGGCAGGATCAGGGCGGCCGCGAAGTAGTTGGCGATGCCGATCCGGGCGAGTGGCCAGGCCGCGGTCTCCCGGCCGAAGTCCTCCGAGGCGAGGGCGGAGATGTCGTCCCCGTACTCGAGCAGCACGAGCTGGGTGGCCATCCGGAACGCCTGCTGGCCGGGGCGCAGCCGGTTGGAGAGATGCAGGACGCGGGCCGTCGGGTCGTAGTGGTGCAGGTGCCGCTCGGAGTCCGCGACCAGGCGCACGCCGTGCCGTTCGGCGAGGCGCGTGGCCAGGACGCCGACGACGTCGCCGGGGCGTATGCCGATCTCGGCGGCGAACCGCTCGGCGGTCAGGTCGATGTCGTGCAGGTAGTTGCGGCGCCGGTAGAAGAACTCGCGGATCTCCTCGTGCGCGGAGCGCGGCTGTGCCGCCGCGCCCGGACCCCGCCCCTCCGCGGCTTCGGAGAGCTGCTCGGTGAGGAGTTGGTTCCGGCGGCCGAGGTCGACCAGGACCGTCGCCACGGCGGGCATGCGGGAGGCCAGGTCGGAAAGGTCGGACGCGGAGACCCGGCCCGCGGCGACGTCGCCGGTGAGCGCGTCCCGCAGGTCGGCCACAAGGCGGCTGGTGTCGCGCTCGGAGAAGAAGCCCGGATCGACGCCGAAGGCCTCCGTGAGACGCAGCAGCACGGGCACGGTCAGCGGGCGGGAGTCGTGCTCCATCTGGTTCAGGTAGCTCGGCGAGATGGCGAGGGTCCTGGCCAGTTCGACCTGGCTCATACGGCGTTCCTCGCGCAGGCGGCGCAGCCGCGCTCCCGCGTACGTCTTGCTCACCCGTGACTCCTGTCCCGCGCCGCTTGCCCTTGCCGTCCCGCTCGTGATCGTAACCACGCAAGCGCAGCTTTCGGCATTAACAGACTTGGCAATACGGCGGCGAAAGATGCACAGAACTTGGCACCTTTCCTCAGTTGATGGCACTGAGTGCCGATGCAAGAGTCGTACCGCGGCCCGCACCGACATCAGTGTTCCGGTTGTTCCGATCGCTCACTCACGGAACCGACGGGCCGCACCCTCCATCCGCCCGGCACCCAGTGCCAGGCATTTCGCACAGTTCACGATTCTCCGGGAGACGGTCATGGCACAGGCAGGGACGACGACGGAAACGGCCCAGGAGCTGGCGCGGCGGTGGGCGACCGACGCCCGGTGGCAGGGCATCGAGCGCACCTACTCCGCCGAGGACGTGGTCAGGCTCTCCGGCAGCGTCCGCGAGGAGCACACCCTGGCCCGGCGCGGCGCCGAGCGGCTCTGGCGCCAACTGCACGAGCAGGACTACATCCACGCGCTCGGCGCACTGACCGGCGGCCAGGCGGTGCAGCAGGTCAAGGCCGGCCTGCAGGCGATCTACCTGTCCGGCTGGCAGGTCGCCGCCGACGCCAATCAGGCCGGGCACACCTACCCCGACCAGTCCCTCTATCCCGCCAACTCCGTTCCGCAGGTGGTCCGTCGGATCAACAACGCCCTGCTGCGCGCCGACCAGATCGCCACCGCCGAGGGCGGCGAGGACGCCACCGACTGGCTCGCGCCGATCGTCGCCGACGCCGAGGCGGGCTTCGGCGGACCGCTCAACGCCTTCGAGCTGACCAAGGCGATGATCGCCGCGGGCGCGGCGGGCATCCACTACGAGGACCAGCTGGCCTCGGAGAAGAAGTGCGGTCACCTGGGCGGCAAGGTGCTCGTGCCGACCGGCCAGCACATCCGTACCCTCAACGCGGCCCGCCTTGCCGCCGACATCGCCGATGTCCCGACGCTCGTCGTGGCGCGCACCGACGCACTCGCGGCGAACCTCCTGACCAGCGATGTCGACGAGCGCGACGCGCAGTTCGTGACGGGCGAGCGCACCGCCGAGGGCTTCTACCGGGTGCGGAACGGCATGGCGCCCGTCATCGCCCGCGGCCTCGCCTACGCCCCGTACGCGGACCTCATCTGGGTCGAGACCGGCACCCCGGACCTCGCCCAGGCCCGCGAGTTCGCCGAGGCGATCCACGCCGAGCACCCCGACCAGATGCTCGCCTACAACTGCTCGCCGTCGTTCAACTGGCGTGCCGCCCTGGACGACGACCAGATCGCCAAGTTCCAGCGGGAGCTGGGCGCCATGGGCTACCGCTTCCAGTTCATCACCCTGGCCGGCTTCCACTCGCTCAACCACGGCATGTTCGACCTGGCCCGCGGCTACGCCGAGCACGGCATGACCGCCTATGTCGACCTCCAGGAGCGCGAGTTCGCGGCGCAGGCGCAGGGGTTCACCGCCGTGAAGCACCAGCGGGAGGTCGGCACGGGCTACTTCGACCAGGTGTCCACCGCCGTCAATCCGGCCTCCTCGACGACGGCGCTTGCCGGTTCCACGGAGGAGGAGCAGTTCCACTAGGCGCTGCGCCCGCTCGCCACCACCCGTCAATCAATCCGCACTCCCGCTGAGGAGACCCGCATGTCCATCTCCGCTCCGACCGGCCGCGTATCGGTCCTCGGCGCTCCGGCCGACCGGCAGGACGAGATCCTCACCCCCGAGGCGCTGGAGTTCGTCGGCCGCCTCGTCGACGCCTTCGCCGACCGCCGCCTGGAGATCCTCAGGGAGCGCACGCGGGTAAGTGCCCGTCTCGCCTCCGGCTCCCCGCTCGACTTCTCGATCGCCACCGCCCACATCCGCGCGGACGACTCCTGGCAGGTGGCGCCCCCGGCCCCCGGGCTGACCGACCGCCGCGTCGAGATCACCGGGCCGCCCGAGCGCGCGATGACGGTCAACGCCCTCAACTCCGGTGCGCAGGTATGGATGGCGGACTTCGAAGACGCCACCTCCCCCACCTGGGACAACATCGTCGGCGGTCAGCTGAACCTGCTCGACGCGATCGAGCGCAGAATCGACTTCAGCACGCCGGAGGGCAAGCGGTACCGCCTCGGCGAGCAGCTCGCGACCATCGTCGTCCGCCCGCGCGGCTGGCATCTGACCGAGGAGCACCTGGACTTCGCGGGCCGGCCCGCGCCCGCCTCGCTCGTGGACTTCGGGCTGTACTTCTTCCACTGCGCCCACCGACAGATCGACGCGGGGCGCGGCCCGTACTTCTATCTGCCGAAGCTGGAGAACCGCGACGAAGCCCGGCTGTGGAACGACGTATTCGTCCTCGCCCAGGACCTCCTCGGCATCCCCCGCGGCACGGTCCGGGCCACCGTCCTGATCGAGACCATCACGGCGGCCGTGCAGATGGAGGAGATCCTCTACGAGCTCCGCGAGCACAGCTCCGGCCTCAACGCGGGCCGCTGGGACTACCTCTTCAGCCTCATCAAGACCTTCGGGCACCGCACCGACTTCCTGCTGCCCGACCGCGCGAAGGTCACCATGACGGCCCCCTTCATGCGCGCGTACACCGAGCTCGTCGTGCGCACCTGCCACAAGCGGGGCGCCCACGCGATCGGCGGCATGGCAGCTCACGTGCCGGGCAAGGACCCGGACGCACACCAGGCGGCCGTCGCCACGGTGCGGCTCGACAAGGAACGCGAGGCCGAGGACGGTTTCGACGGATCCTGGGTCGCCCATCCCGCGCTGGTCCCCATCTGCCGCGAGGTGTTCGACGGAGTGCTCGGCAGCCGCCCGCACCAGGTCGACCGCACCCGCGACGACGTCGAGGTGACGGCGGCCCAGTTGCTCTCCGTGCGCCGCATCAGCGCGCCGCCCACCTCGGAGGGCGTACGCACCAACATCGCGGTCGCCCTGCGCTACTTCGCCGCCTGGCTGAACGGCCGGGGCGCCGTAGCCCTGTACGGGCTGATGGAGGACGCCGCCACGGCCGAGATCGCCCGGGTGCAGATCTGGCAGTGGCTGCGCCACCGGGCCGTCGATCGCCTGACCGTGCTCGATCTGCTGGAGGACGAACTCGCCGCCCTGGGCGCGGAGTACCCGTGGGCCCCTCTCGACGAAGTCCGCGGGCTCTTCGAACGAACGGCACTGGCAAGGGAGTTGCCCGCCTTCTTCACGACCGACGCCTACACCCGGCACCTGGTGCAGCACCCGGCCGCGAGCCACCCCTGAGCGGGGTCCCGGACCGCCGCCGGGCTGAGGGGTCGGCGGCGGCTGTGGGAGGGGTGCGGAACAGAGTGGTGCTCTGTTCCGCACCCCTCTGTTCCGCACCCCCCTGTTCCGCACAACGATCAGCGCGAGCTTTCCGCTGGCCTGTTCTCACGTGAAGGCACCCAACCGTTCAGCGACCACGACATGCGCACCCTGAAACTGCTGAGCCATCTCGACGGGCACCGTACTATCCGGGCCTCGGCAGAGGTGAATATCCATTGGAGTGAGAAGGAAGACTTTTTCTGCTGCGGCAACGTGTTGGTGTCGGACAGCACCAGACGGAGGGACAAGGGTCCCTGGTGATGGTGACCGATAAGCCGCCAGTTACGGCACCGCCCGCCTGCGGGAAAGGCACCAGAGGCACTGAGATACAGGCACGTCCCGCACCCACTCGACGAACGGAGAATCACGTGCACGTCCGTGCATCCCTGCCCCGCATGGCGGCTCTCGCCGCCCTTCCCCTCGCGCTCGTCGCCACCACCGCGGTGGCCTCCCACGCCGACGGCACCCCCGGCAGCCCGGCTCCCCTGAGCGCACAGCAGCTCTCCGACCTCGCCGAACAGCACCTGAGCTTCGGCCGCACCAGCAGCGGCCGGGCCGCCGTCGTCAACGGCGCGCTGGCCGACCGGGGCGTGACCTCCAAGGCTGCTCCGGGGGCGGTGACACTGGCCTGGAAGCCCTACGCGGCCGACGCCCGCTACACCATCGTCCGCGGCGAAACCCCCCTCGCCACCACCGAGCCGGGCCAGGCCACCTTCGAGGACACCACCGCCACCGCCGGCGCCTCCTACCAGTACCGGATCGTCCCCCAGCTCAAGGGCGACACCTCCGCCGCCCGCACCTGGGGTCTCACCGTCGCCGTGCCCAAGGTCAAGCACGGCGAGACCGAAGCGGCAGCCGTCCGTAACACCGCCACCGCCCAAGCCGCGGCCGCCAGGGCGTCGGCCACCACCACCCTGACGTGGACGACGTTCATCCCCGAGAAGTACATCAACCAGCCCATCCCCAAGGCATGCCAATACTGGGGCTCGAAATACGTCTACGGCGGCGACAACCGCGGGTTCGACTGGAAGAGTTCCCGATACCGCACCTCCGCGTCCGCCCTCATCACCTGGAAGAGTCACAAGGTCAACGGATACACCTCCGTCAAGGCCACCCACGTATACAGGAAGTCCGACAAAAAGCTGGTCGCCCAGAAGACTGCAAGCGCCAAGGACATGGCGGTCAAGAGGCTCGGCGCGGGCTCCGGCTACGCCGACATCCGCATGGTGACCCACTCCACCAACCCGTTCTGCGGCGGTGTGGCCAAGGTCAAGGGAGCCATCGATGGAGCTCTGACCTTCCACATCACCCGCGGAGGCTGGGAAATCCGCTCCGGCAACCACCGCCAGATGCCGAACCACGAGATCTACATCTACAACGGCGGACGAGCCACCTGGGTCTACAAGAGCAAGTACGCTTCCCCGCTGTGCCTTGTCGGCGCCGCGACGTGCGACCTGAAGAACCTCACCGGCTACTACGGCAAGTACAAGTAGCCACCAGTGCAAGTAGTCATCCGAGCATGAGGAAGGCCCCCGGAGATCGCTGCCGGGGGCCTTCCTCATGCTCGGATACCCGCATACCCGCAGACCCTCGTACCGGGAAAAGCTAGGCGAAGACCCTCTTCCAAGCCATCCCGCCGAAGATGAACACGAAGAACACGTAGCCGGTGTACAGGGCCCAGATCCACAGCATCCCGCCCCACTCGCCCCACGTCGCGGCCACTGCCATCACGGTGAACAGCGCCAGAAGAGCAAATGTCAGCCCGGCTCCCGGCCAGAAGTCGGAGCGCAGAGCGTCGTAGTGCCGGAAAGCCGCCACCACGCCGACGACCTCAGCGATCAGCAGCAGCGGCACCAGCACCATCCGGGTACTGACGGTGAAGAACAGCCCGTCCGGCTCGTCCGCGAACCCCCACAGCATGGTCGTCGCTGTGGCGAGCAGCCACGGCACCACGACCACCCAGATGACCAGCGGAAGCACCACACGTCTGACCGGCATAGCAGTAGATCTCCGAGCAGAATCGATCACGGAACTCACAGTACTCCGGCTCCCGGTGCCCGCCGCGTCCCCACGCGGCCATACATGTCCGGTCGGCTTGTCCATCCGGCTGGCACCCGTTCAGAAGGGGCGTGACCCGGATGGCTGATGGCCCTTGCTGTTCCTAGCCTCTGGTCATGATCTTTCGCCGTGTGTGGCTGTCAGCTGCGGTGCTCGCGCTGGCCGTGTCGTCTCTGCCATCCGTTGCGGCTTCGGCCGCGCCACGCACTTCCGGCACGGGTTGGTCTGTGCAGCGTGATGCCGACGCGTTGCACGCCACCGGGGTCACTGGAGTAGCGGTCCGCCTGGAGACCTCGCGCCGGACCCTCACGGCCCGCTCCGGGGTGGGAGACCTGGTCACTCACCGCCCGGTCCCGAACGACGGCTACCTGCGTCTGGGCAGCACCACCAAAACGTTCGTCGCCACCGTCGTGCTGCAACTGGTGGGCGAGAAGCGGATCTCCCTTGACCGGACGGTGGAGGAACTGCTGCCCGGGGTCGTGTCCGGAACCGGAAACGACGGGCGGACCATCACCGTCCGCGACCTGCTGCAACACACCAGCGGCCTGTCCGACTACATCTACGACGTCTTCCCCGACCCCGGCGCCCGGTCCTACTTCGCCGACCGGTGGCGTGCCTACCAGCCAGAAGAGCTGGTCGCCCTGGCCATGCGCCACAAGCCGGACTTCCCGGCCGGCACCCGCTGGGCGTACTCCAACACGAACTACGTACTCGCCGGAATGATCATCAAGAAGATCACCGGCCACACCTGGGAACAGCAGGTCCACGAGCGCATTCTGCGCCCCCTCGGCCTGCGGCACACCGACACCCCGGGCACAGAGCCCTTCCTCCCGCGTCCCCACACGGCCAACTACCAGCAGTTCGCCGTGGACGGCCCGATGGTCGACACCACGATCCCCTACCGCCCCTTCGACAGCGGGGCCGACGGCTCGATGACCGGCACGGCCCGCGACCTCAACCGCTTCTTCACCGCCCTGGCCGACGGACGGCTGCTGAACCCCGCCGAACTCGCCGCCATGCGGACCACGGTCCCGGTACCGCGGGACAGCGGCCACCCGGCAGGCACCAGGGACGGCCTGGGCCTGTTCTTCACTCCCCTGTCCTGCGGCGGTGGATACCTCGGGCACGGGGGAAGCGGCTTCGGATACGTCATCCGGGCAGCGACGACCACAGACGGCCGCCGCACCGTCACCGTCTCCGCGCACAGCCGCCCCGCGGACCCGCGGACCGCGGCCCGTCAGGAAGACGCACTCCGCAACCTCATCGACCACGCTCTGTGCCGCAGCACATGAAACACGATCGAGGGCCGCTTCAGATTGCTCTGAAACGGCCCTCGATCTGCGACTCTCTCGAGTCGGGACGACAGGATTTGAACCTGCGACCCCTTGACCCCCAGTCAAGTGCGCTACCAAGCTGCGCCACGTCCCGGTGCCCGTGTGACCTGGGGTTTCCCCTGGCCGAACGCGCAACGAAACAATACCGCACTCAGACCGGTGATCGCTCACCCCTTTGCCGGAGTGGGCGCTCGCACCTTCAGTCGCCACTGTCGCCATCCCCGCCCCCGCCTCCGGCCTCGTACTGATGCGCCCCGCCACCCCGCCACTCGATGAGCGGCGAGTCCCCGAGGACCAGGCCCTCGGCGTCCTCAAGACCGGCTCGCCTCAGGAACTCGATCAGATCGCGGTCGTCGTGAGCCAGCCCCAGAGCCACGGAGCCCACCGTGACGCGGCGTCCGCCGCCCGCGGCCGCGGGCTGGACGATGATCGCGGACATCATGAGTCCGATGCGCGGCACCGCGCCAGGCGGCGCAGCCGCATCCGGGCGGCGGGATCGCGCAGACACGGGTGGAAGTGCAGCCGCGCGGTCAGATGGATCAGTCGGCGCCGCAGAACGGTGCGGCCCGGCTGATCGGCCAGCTTCTCGTACGTGAGGGTCCACTCCCGCTGGGTACGGATGAGTTCGTGGGGGATGGTGTGGCGCATACTTCGATGGGATCACACGTTCGATTTCTGGGGCAAGCGGACGAGGGAGAACAACGGTGAGCGGAGACGTCGCCGCCGGCGGGCGCCGAGCGTGGGACCGCAGCAGCCTGCGCCGCGCGGACTGGCTCGTCCCGGTGGACCAGCACCAAACCGCCCTGCGCGACGAGGGCCGGGCGGCGCTGGCGGCCGGTCTCGACGAGCGACTTCGGCGGGGTTCAGGTGTAGCCGTGCTGCGCGGGCTCGATCTGGCGGGCCGGACCGATGATCAGTGCGTTGACCTGTGCCATCAGTACCTGGCCCTGGCCGGCCGCCCCCGGGCACGCTCGGGGCGGCACGCCGACGACCTGCTGACCGCCGCCACCGCCCCGGCCGCGCCCCCGACGGCACCCGCGCCATCGAACGGAGGAGACGCACAGCTGCTTGCCCCGCACACGGACCGGTCGGACCGGGCGTATCAGCCGAGGCTCCTCGCGTTGCTGTGCATCCGGCCCGGCGCGCAGGGCGGCGAGACGCTGCTCGTCAGCGGGGCCACCGTCCTCAACCGGCTGCGGGAGCGGCACCCCGGCGCGGTCCGCGAGCTCCACGGGGACTTCCACTTCGGCCGCGGCGACGGCTTCGTACGGCGGTATCCGGTGTTCCGGCAGGGGCCCGAGGGGCTGCGAGTGCACTACAACCGCCACTGGATCCACCGTGGCCACCAGGAGGCCGACCTGCCGCTCAGCTCCGGGCAGCGGGCGGCACTCGACGCGTTCGACGCCCATCTCACCGATGCCCGGCTGACCGTACGCATCGCGCTCGGGCCCGGCGATCTCCTCATCGTCGACAACGGAGCGGTGCTGCACGGCAGGACCCCGTTCTCCGACCATCACGCCCCGGGCAGGCGGCGGTGCCTGGCCCGCGCGTGGGCCGACTGACGTGGAGTGACGTGCGAGGTGGGTGAGGTCGGTGGGGTCGGTGGGGTGAGTGCAGCGGCTGGAACGGGGCGAACGCGCGCGTCCGCCCGTACCAAACCCCGGATCGCCGGTACGCAGAACAGGGCCACGCACACCACCACCGTCATGGCACCGCCCGTGAGCAGGACCTTCTCGGCGCCGAACGTGTCCGCGGCGGGGCCCGCGAGGGCCTGGCCCACCGGCAGCATGGCGAGGGAGCCCGCGACGTCGTAGGCGTGGATGCGGTTGAGGACGTCCGGCGGGACCTGTGTCTGGACGCTCGTCGCCCACATCACGCCCCAGAACGAGACGCCCGCGCCCGCGACGGCCGCGCCCGCCGCCATCAGCGGGACGTCCAGACCGGCTCCGACGGTGGCCGGGAAGGCGCCGTAGGCGACCAGCGCGAGGGTCCCGGCGCGGAGCATGCGACGGGGGCGCAGGCGCAGGGCGAGGAGCCCGCCGAGGACGGTGCCCGCGCCGAGCGCGGAGTTCACCAGGCCGTACGATCCCGAGCCGTGCTCCTGGACGACCAGGGTCGCCACCAACGGCACGGCGGGTCCCGTCGTCGTGATCATCAGCAGGCCGAAGACCGCTATGACGCCCCACAGCCAGGTCCGGGACCTGAACTCACGCCAGCCCTGGACCAGATCAGCCCGGAAACCGTTGCTGAGCGGCAGCGATCCCGAGCGCGCGGGCGGCAGCCGGAGAAGCAGGAGACAGAGCGCGCTGAGCGCGTACGTTCCCGCGTGCGCGGCGAAGACCGCCCCCGGAGAGGCGAGGCCGACCAGCACACCCGCGGCGGCGGGCCCCGCGAGGGACGCCGTCGACTCGGCCACCCGTATCGCGCCGTTCGCCTTCTGCACGTCGGCGGCGAGCCGCGGGACCGTGCTGGCGACGCCGGGCTGGAAGAGGGCCGCCGCCGCGCCGTTGACCGCGCCGATCACGCAGATCTGCCAGAGGACGACATGCCCGGTGAAGAAGACCATCGCGGCCAACGACTGGGTGCCGAGCCGGACGAGGTCGGCGCCGATCATGAGGAGGCGGGTGCTGAAGCGGTCGGCGAAGACCCCGCCGAAAATGACCAGACCGGCGAAGCAGACGGTCGTGGCGGCCATCGCGAGACCGACGGCCCCGGCGCCGTGCCCGTGCCGCAGCAGACCGGCGGCGAGGGCGACCGGCAGCATGGTGTCCCCGAGCTTGGCGATGGCGCGGGCCGCGAAGAACAGTCCGAAGTCCCGCGACCAGATGCCCCGGTCGTCCTCCCCGTACTCCCCCGGCCCTGCCCAGAGCCCTCGCCCCGAGCCCGCACCTGTCGGCACGCCCACCCGTCCCACCCCTCCCACCCGTCCCACCCCTCCCCCTGCAGTCGTGGAGGGGATCATGCCACGAGGCGTAGACAGCGCTCTCTATATATTCCGCTCCGTATCCATTCGCTATCCAGTCACTCTTCACCCTCGGGTCACTCCGTGGTCGCGACCCCCAACTCGGGGTGCTCTTCCAGGAGTCCGGGCGGGGCGGCCTGTCGCCAGGAGTCGGCCAGGATGTCTCCCAGCTCGTCGGCGTCGAGCGCCGCGAGGCGCACCCGCACCCAGGCCGAACCGGCCTCGTGGGCGGCGATCCAGAACTTGTCCGGCTCCGCGAGGACCAGTTCGTCGCGCTCGACCTTCGGACAGCGCACGGCGAAGGACGTCTCGTCGTCGGGGACCGTCACGAACATCTTTCCGGCCACTCGGAACGTGGGCATGCTCCACGCCACCTTCTCCACCGTCTGCGGCAGGGCGAGGGCGATGCGGCGCACGTCGTCGGACGTGACGCGGGAACGTGATCTGGACTTCGACATGCCATGAACCGTAGCCAACGCCACTGACAGTCCGGGTCTACAGCACCCGCTTGTCCAGCCAGGACGTCAGGTCCTCCTGGACCTCGTCGCGGTTGGTCTCGTTGAGGATCTCGTGGCGTGCGCCCGGGTAGCCCTTCCACGTCAGGTCCTCGAGGCCCGCGTACCGGAAGTCCTCCAGGAGTTCATGGACGAGCGTCATCCCCTGGTTGCAGGGGTCCTGCTCGCCGACCGCGATGTGGACCGGCAGATCGGCGGGTACGCGCGCGATGTTGCGCGGGTCGTTGATCTTCCGTACCGCACGCACCCAGTCCAGGGAGAGCCCGGCGGAGAACGCGAATCCGCAGCGCTCGTCGGCAACGTACGCGTCGACCTCGGCCTCGTCCCGCGAGAGCCACTCGAAGCCGGTGCGGTGGGTGTACGGGTCGTTGAACGAGGCGAAGAGGTCGGGGACGTACGAGGACCTGGCAGCGCGGCCCCCTTCGGAGACCTCGCGCTCCAGGCGGGCGATCGCTCCCTCGATGTCGGCACCGGGCAACGAGCGGAACGTACCCGAGAGGATCACGCCCGCGAGACTGTCGGCGTACTCCTGCGCGTAGTCGCGCGCGAGCATCGATCCGAGGCTGTGCCCGAGGAGGAAGAACGGTGCGCCGGGGTGCAGGGTGCGCACCTGGTCGCCGATGGCCTTGAGGTCGTCGACGATCGCCCGCCAGCTGTCGGCGCTGTCCGGGTCCGTCCCCTCCGATGTGACGCCGTAGCCGCCCGTGGCCTGTGCGGTGGCGCCGTGGCCGCGGTGGTCGGAGGCGACCACTCCGTAGCCGTGTGCGGTCAGATGGCGGGCGAAGCGGTCGTAGCGCAGGGCGTGCTCGGCGGCTCCGTGCGCGATCTGGACGTAGGCGCGGGGCCTGCCGTCCGCCGGTAGCCAGGTGTAGGTGGCGACGGGCACGCCGTCCGCCGCGTTGAGCAGTCCCGCGGTGTACGCGGCGGCGGAAGGCGTGGTGGCATCGGCTCGGTCGGCCATGGTGAGGGGCTCCCTGAGGGTGCGGCGGATTCGTGCAGCTGATTCGTGCGGCGGATTCGTGCGGCTGTCGCGTATGGGGGTGGCTTGTGGGGTGGCGCCTGTGGGGCTGCCTGTAGAGGGCAGCCTCCCCCGCGCGCGGGACGTCATGCGGGCGATCTGGCTCCCTGCCTCCTCCCCGCCTCGCGCGCACCCGGCTCGCCCCTGCCGACCCATTGACCCTCCGCGGAACCGGAACCTACCCTGAGTCCCGCGCTGCGCAAGCGCTTTCTAGCAGGGAGCAGGAGCTGCCGCGAACAACGGCCTCCGCTTCAGCGCATACGCAACTCACCGCACACCCGGCGACCGGCAGCCGTCCATCCGCCAAGCCCAGGGAGCGCCATGAGTTCCACGGCACCGAAAAGTGCGCCGAAGAGCGCGCGGAGAAGCGCACCAAGACCCCTGCTCGTCCTCATCGCTCTGCTCGCCCTCGTCGTGGGCCTCGGTGTCGCCGCCCCGCACCGTGCCGCGGCCGCGCCCGCCTTCCGTGTCCTGGTCTTCTCCAAGGTCACGAACTTCGCCCACGACTCGATCCCGGCGGGCATCGAAGCGATCAAGAAGCTCGGCAGCGAGCACGGGTTCGAGGTGGAGGCCACCGACGACGCCGCGGCGTTCACCGATGCCAACCTCGCCCGCTTCCAGGCCGTCGTCTTCAACAACACCAACTCCACGCCCGAGAAGGGCGATCTGCTCGGCGCCGGGCAGCGTGCGGCCTTCCAGAAGTACGTACGGGGCGGTGGCGGCTGGGTCGGGCTGCACGCCGCGTCGGCGAGCGAGCGGGACTGGAGCTGGTACGAGGGACTGGTCGGCGCGATCTTCGACAAGCACCCGGAGGTGCAGACCGGGCGGATCAAGGTGCTCGACCACGCGCACCCGTCGACGAAGGCGCTTCCGGAGCTCTGGGAGCGTACGGAGGAGTGGTACAACTGGCGCACCAATCCCACGGGGAAGGTGCACACGCTCGCGCAGATCAAGGTGCGCGACGGCGTCACGGGGCTCGACGAGGGTGTCGACCAGCCGTGGTCCTGGTGCCAGAACTACGACGGTGGCCGCTCCTGGTACACGGCGGGCGGACACGCCAAGTCCGCCTTCCAGGAGGAGGGTTTCCTCCGGCACGTCCTCGGTGGCATCCAGTGGGCGGCCGGTGACAAACCGGGCGACTGCACGGCCACCCGGACGGGCAGTTTCCAGCGCACTCCGCTCGCCACCGACGGTCTCGCCGACCCGTTCGAGCTGGCCGTCGCGCCGGACCGACGGGTCTTCTTCATCCAGCGCACCGGCAAGCTGAAGATCATCGACCAGGAGACGCTGAAGGTCTCCACGGCGCTCGATCTCGCGTACACGCCGGAAATGACGAGCCAGTCGGACGGGCTGCTCGGCCTTGCGCTCGACCCGAAGTTCAAGGACAACCACTGGCTGTATCTGCTCCACTCCGACAAGACGGAGAAACGCATCAATCTGTCCCGCTTCACCGAGAAGGGCGGAAAGGTCGAAGCGGCCTCGGAGAAGCGCCTGTTGACCATTCCGACGTGGCGCGGTGAGGGGCGGGCCAATTCGCACATGGCGGGGTCGATCGCTTTCGACAAGAGGGGCGATCTGTATGTCGCGACGGGCGACAACACCGACCCGTTCGCCTCGGACGGCTTCGCTCCGATCGACGAGCGCGAGGGGCGCCGCGCGTGGGACGCGCAGGGCACCGCTGGAAACACGAACGATCTGCGCGGCAAGATCCTGCGGATCACGCCGAAGGACGACGGGACGTACGCCGTTCCCGAAGGGAATCTCTTTCCTGCGGGGACGGAGAAGACGCGCTCCGAGGTCTATGCGATGGGGATGCGCAATCCGTTCCGGATCACCACCGACCCGATCAGCGGCGCCCTGCTGATCGCGGACTACGGCCCCGACGCGCGGAAGGCGGTGGCGGACCGCGGCCCGGAGGGGACGGTCGAGTTCGACCGGATCACCAAGGCGGGCAATTACGGCTGGCCGTACTGCATCGGCGACAACACGCCGTTCAACGACTACGACTTCGCGACGAAGACGTCGAAGGCCACATTCGACTGCGCGAAGATCGTCAATGACTCACCGAACAACACCGGCTTGCGCGAACTGCCGCCCGCACAGCCCGCGAACGTCTGGTACGCCTACTCCGAGTCGAAGGAGTTCCCCGAACTCGGCACGGGTGGCGGCGGCCCGATGAGCGGCCCGGTCTACGACTACGACGCCGCGAACACGTACAAGACGAAATTCCCCGAGTACTTCGAGGGGAAGTGGCTCACCTATGAGCTGACCCGGCAGTGGTTCAAGGCCTTCTCGATCCAGGACAAGGACCAGACGTTCACTGATCCGCGCTTCCCGCCGGTGAAGGCGGGCGAACTGCAGTCCATCAACTCGGTCTTCTCCGACATGAAGTGGAACCAGCCTTTCGACGCCGACTTCGGGCCCGACGGTGCGCTGTACGTCATCGACTTCGGGCTCGGCAGCGGCACGGGACGCGGCGGCAGCAACGAAGGCTCGGGCATCTATCGCATCGACTACGTCGCGGACGGCCGCCTGCCCGACGCGCGGATCACGGCGACCCCGGACAACGGACGCTCGCCCCTCACCGTGAAGTTCTCCAGCGAGGGCTCCGGGCTGCCGGGCGGCACGCCGGTCACGTACGCGTGGGACTTCGACGGCGACGGCACGACCGACTCGACCGAGGCGAACCCGACACACACGTACACCGAGAGGGGGCAGTTCACCGCCCGCCTGAAGGTGACCGGGCCCAAGGAGCTGACCGGACTGGCCGTGCGGGACATCACGGTCGGCAACACCCGGCCTGTGGTGGCAATCCAACAACCGCCGAACGGGGGAACGTTCAGCTTCGGGGACACCATTCCCTTCAAGATAAAGGTGACGGACCGGGAGGACGGGCCGATCGACTGCTCGCGCGTCGTCGTCCAGTCCCAGCTCGGGCACGACTCCCATCTGCACCCGCTGGACAACTACACCGGCTGCGCGGGCGAGATCGTGACGGACGCCGGGGACAGCCATGGGCCCGGCCAGAACCTGTACTACGGGATCACCGCGCAGTACGAGGACAAGGGTTCCGGTGACGTGCCCGCGCTGACCGGCTCCTCCTCGCTGACGCTGCGGACCTCCTTCCGCGAGGCCGAGCACCGCACCGCGACGGGCGGCGCGCACGACGGAGTCGTCACCGCCGACCGTGCGGACGCCTCCGGCGGCAAGCGGCTCACGGAGATCGAGGACAAGGACTGGATCTCCTTCGACCCCGTGCACCTCCAGGGCGTCGACTCCGTGACCGTGGGCGCCGCGTCGGGCGGTCTCGGCGGCGACGTCGAGTTCCGGGCGGGGTCACCCACCGGCGAACTCCTCGGCAAGGTGACCGTGCCGAACACCGGAGGCTGGGGCAACCTCGTCTCGCCAACCACCGGACTCGCCGGACACGACGGATACGCCGGACACGCCGGATACGACGGGACGACGAAGCTGTACGTGGTCTTCAGCAACCCGCAGTGGTCCTCCGGCAAACCCGACCTGTTCGCGGTCGACTGGCTGCACTTCAACGGCCCCGGCGTGCAGAAGAGCTCCACGGCGAAGGTATCGGTGACCGCCGTTCCGGACAGCGGGGCGCCGCCCCTCGCGGTGAGCCTGACGAGCAAGGTGAATCTGCCCGCGGGCCGCACCGTCACCTCGTACCACTGGGACTTCGGGGACAACTCCAAGCCGGCCGGCGGTACGGAGGGGCCGGGCGCCACGCACACGTACGCGCGCGCGGGGACGTACACCGCGCATCTGACGGTGACGGACGACAAGGGCGACACGACGACCGGCAACGTCCGGATCACGGCGAAGTGAGGGCGTGACGATGAGCAGGATGAGCAGGAGAGGGGCCCCCTCCGCGGCCTCCCGGCGCGCCTTTCTCGGTGCGTCGCTGGGGCTGGCCGCGGCGGTCGGCGGGGCGCTGCCCGCGCAGGCCTCGCAGACCTCGCAGGAGACGGCGTACCGGCGTCGTATCCCGCGCGGCGGCATCGGCATGCACCTGTACACGATGCGCGACGCGCTCGCGCGGGACTTCGCGGGCACGCTGGAGCAGCTCGCCGGGATCGGGTACGCGACCGTAGGCGTCAGCGGCCGCCACGGGCACGACGCCGACGGCATCCGGCGGATGCTGGACGCGGCCGGGCTGCGGGCAGTCCTGGAGCACATCGCGTATCCCACGCTCACCGGCAGCGGGCTGCCCCGGGCACTCGACGATCTGCACACCCTGGGCGCACGGTGGCCCGTGGTGCCGAGCCTGCCCGGCGCGCTGCACACGCCTGCCGGGTTCCGGGAGGCGGCGCGGCAGTTCAACAGGATCGGGTGTGCCTCGCGCGAGGCCGGGCTGGGGCCCGTGCTGTTCCACAACCACGGCGCGGACCACGTGGTGGTCGACGGCACGCACCTGTACGACGTCCTCATCAGGGAGACCGACCCGGAGCTGGTCGCCTTCGAACTGGACGTGTACTGGGCGGTGAAGGGGGGCGCCGATCCGGCGACGTACTTCCGGCGGCACCGGCGGCGGTTCCCCGCGCTGCACGTGAAGGACATGGCGGCCGACGGCGGCTTCGCCGATGTCGGTTCGGGGACGCTCGACTTCCCCGCGATGTTCGCCCACGCGCGCGTGGGCGGTGTCCGCCAGTGGCTGGTCGAGCACGACACCCCGGCGGATCCGTTCGCGACCGCGCGGAACAGCTACGCGTATCTGGCGGCGCTGCGCTACTGACGCGCGGCGTCCGCAGGCTCGGCGCCGGTCCGCCCAGCGCCGAGCCGCTTGTGGAAGAGCGTGGTCGGGCGGGGCGTGCCTGCCGGGTCGGTCGCGTAGTCGGGGATGGTCCCCGACCGGGTCCAACCCGCCTTCCTGTAGAAGGTCTCGGCGGGGCTGCCGGTCTCGGTGTCGAGGACGAGCAGCGTCACGCCCGCCTGTGCCGCCGCCTCCTCGGCGACGGTCAGGAGCGCGCGGGCGAGCCCCTGCCCGCGCGCGGAGGGGTGCACCATCAGCTTGACGATCTCGGCGCGGTGGCGGCCGTTGGGCTTGTCGACGAACGCGACGCCGACCGTTCCCGTCACGCGTCCGGCATCCGTTCCCGTCACACGTCCGGCATCCGTTCCCTCGCCGCGGACCACCCAGACGGCGAGCCGCCCTTCGCCGACGGCCGGGCCGAGCCCGTGCCACCACGCGGCGGCGGTGGCACGGTCCAGGTCGGCGAGGAAGCCGAGCGAGTTGCCGCCCCGCACGGTGTCGACCAGGAGGTCGGCCAACGAGTCCGCCGACGCGCGGAGTTGCTCGGAGTCGAGGCGGGTGACGAGGGTGACGCCGGTGCGCGTGGCGGGGACGGTCACGGTTTCACCACCACGAGCGCGTACCGCACGGCCTCCTCGCCGCGGCAGCGGAACCGCGACGCGCCCCACAGCCGGAAACGCAGGCAGTCCCCGACGGCCAGAGTGTGCGCCTCTCCCTGCACCGTGACTTCCAGCGATCCTTCGAGCACCCAGATGTGCTGCTCCAGACCGAGCACGGGCGGCCGGTCGTACGCGATGTCGGCGCCGGGCTGCAGCCGGACCTCGACCAGTTCGCCGCGCATCCCGGTGCGCGGCGGGGAGACCGACCAGCGCATGAACCCCGCGTCGTCGTCGGCCCAGACGGCCTGGTCGACCGCGGCGACGAGCTGTGCGGGCTCCGCCTCCACCTCGCTCAGGAGCTGCGACATGGTGCGTTCGTAGACGGCGCAGAGCCGGTTCAGGAGCGCCGCCGTGGGGCTGATCTCCGCGCGCTCGGCCCGGGACAGGGTGGAGCGGCTGATGCCGCTCAGTTCGGCCAACTCGCCCAGGGACCAGCCACGTTCGGCGCGCAGCTCGGACAGTCGGGCGGCGAGGCGCGCGTCAACTCCATCGTGTTCCATATCTGGCACGCTATCCCTGATATGAGATGTCGGTAAAGGGTGAGCTGTCTCTCAGTGAACTGCCTCTCTCAGTGGACTGCCTCTCAGTGGACTGCCTCTGCGCGGGCTCCCTTGAAGGCCACTGCCACTCAGCCGTGCGCCGACACCGCCCCGAGCAGCTCCCTGACCCGCCCCGTCGCCACGCGGAACTCGGCCGAGGCGAGCGCCTGCGCGTACCCCAGGTCCGGCGCCAGGCCGACCTCGATGACCTCCGTCACCGTGCCAGGACGCGGACTCATCACCACCACGCGGTCCGCCAGATACGCGGCCTCGGCGATCGAGTGCGTCACCAGGAGCACCGTCGTCCCGGTCTCGCGCCAGACGCGGTTCAGCTCGACGTTCAACTGCTCCCGCGTGAGCGCGTCGAGGGCACCGAACGGCTCGTCCATGAGCAGCACGGGAGGCTCGTGCAGCAGCGCACGGCACAGCGCCACCCGCTGCTGCATGCCGCCCGACAGCTCGTGCGGATACGCGTCCTCGAAGCCGCTGAGCCCGGCCATGCGGATGAGCTCGTCGGTACGCGCGCGTGCCCGCGCCGCGGGGAGCTTCCGCATCTCCGCCTGGAGCAGGATGTTGCGGCGCGCCGAGCGCCAGTCGAGCAGGGCGGCCCGCTGGAAGACGTACCCGATGTCGCGCCGCGGCCCCCGCACCGGTTCGCCGCCCAGGAGCACCTCGCCCGACGACGGCGCGAGCAGCCCCGCGACCAGCTTGAGCAGCGTGGACTTTCCGCAGCCCGAGGGGCCGACGATGGCCACGAACTCGCCGGCGGCGATGGAGAGCGAGACGCCGCGCAACGCGGTGACGTCCTTCTTCTTCGTACGGAAGCGGACGGCGACGTCGTCGAGCCGCACGGCGGGTGCGGCCCCGTCATTGGGCATGCTCACCCCTTGATCCCCTTGGTCTTTTTGGTCTCCTTGATTTCCTTGATCCCCTTGGCTGGGTCCCAGTACTCCGTCACCGATCTGGGGTCCTTGACCATGCCCGCCTCGGTGAAGACCTCGATGGTCTGCTGCCAGTCCGCCTCGGTGTTGGCCCCCGGCGCCCTGCCCTTCGTGGCGTCGGTGTGCAGCAGCGTCAGCGTGGTCCTGAACTGCTCCGACAGGACGTTCTTCGGCGGGAGTTGCTCGGTCGCGCCCTCCATGGCCGCGACGGCGGGGCCCGGCTTCCTCTCGGCCGCCGCCCACGCCTCACTGACGGCCGCGGCCATCCGCTTCGTCAGGTCTCCCCTGCCCTGCAGGGTCTTGGCGCCCGCGATGAGACCGTTGGAGTAGAAATTCAGGCCGTGCTCGGAGAAACGCAGGTACGTGACGTCCTTCTTGGCCTTGTCGCGCATGGTGGGGCCCTGGTCGCTCGCGTACCCGAGCAGCGCGTCCGTCCTGCCGGAGATCACCGCGGCGATCTTGCCCGCCGGATCGGTGTTCTGGACCTCGACGTCGGAGACGTCCATGCCGTTCTTCTCCAGGAAGATCGGAAAGGTCTTGGTGAGCGCGTCACCGGCCGTACCCGCGACGGTCATGCCCTTGAGGTCCCCGGGTGACGCGACACCCTCCCCCGCGAAGGACTGTACGGACGCGGGTGTGGTCTGCAGGAACACCCCGAGGCTCTTGACCTTGACCCCTCGGTCGACACCGGCGAGCACGGCCGGGGTGTCCGCCCAGCCGAAGTCGGTCTGCCCGGCGCCGGTGGCCTGCACGGTCTTCTGGGAGCCCTGGCCCGCCCTGATCTCCAGATCGATGCCGTGCTTCTCGAAGATCTGCTGCTTCCTGCCGTAGTAGAACGGCGCGTGCTCGCCGTACGGGTACCAGTTGAGCGTCAGCGTCACCTTGTCGAGCTTCTTGCCGGAGGCGCTGGTGCTCGTCTTGTCGTCATCGCCGCAGGCCGTCGCGGTGGCCGCGACGAGCGCCAGGGGGACGAGGCCGGTGAGGAGTCTGCGCGCGTGCATGGGGCGGCCCTTCTCGCGTACGGGGACGGGGACGGGGGCTCGGGGGGAACGGCTGGACTCAGTACGTGGTGGTGGCGGTCTGGTCCCTGCGGCTCGCGTGCCACGGGAGCAGCACCTTCTCCGCGATCTCGACGAGCGCGAACAGGACCACGCCGATCAGCGACATGACGAGCAGCCCCGCGAAGAGCATGGGGGTGTCGAGGTTGCCGTTGGCCTGGAGGATCACATAGCCGAGGCCCTCGTTCGCGCCCACGAACTCGCCGACGACAGCGCCGGTGACGGCGAGCGTCACGGCCACCTTCAGGCCGGAGAAGAGATGCGGGAGCGACGCCGGGAAACGGATCTTCAGAAAGGTCTGCCAGGGCCGTGCGCCCATCGTGGCGGAGAGCTGCAGCATTTCGGGGTCGACGGCCTTGAGCCCGGTGACCATCGAGATGACGACGGGGAAGAAGGCGATGAGGACGGCGATGAGGATCTTCGGCGCGATGCCGAACCCGAGCCATACGACGAACAGCGGGGCGATGGCGATCTTCGGGACGACCTGGGCGAAGAGGAGGACGGGGTAGAGGGTCTTCTCGACGGTGGTCGAGGCGACCATCAGGGCGGCGGAGAGGATGCCGACGGCGACCGCGATGACGAAGCCGATCAGCGTCTCGTACGTGGTGACCCAGCTGTGCTGCCAGAGGTAGTCCGGCTTGTCGAGGATGACGTCGAGGGTGGCGCCCGGCGAGGGCACCAGATAGGCCTCGACCATCTCGGTCGCGGCGATCAGCCACCAGGCGCCGAAGCAGACGAGCAGCAGCGCGAGGGGGCGCCAGCTCTTCTCGGCCGCCTCGGCCGTACGCTGCCGGAGGCCCGGTCTCTCCCGATCGGCAACGCCCGCTGCCTTCAGGGGTGTTGCGGACACTGCGCTCTGACTCACGGTGAACTCCCCTGACATTCCCTGACGCGCGGGCGAACTTGGGAGGCAGTTGCGTGGACCGGTGCGGAGCTCTGCGGTACGAGGAGCCCAGAAAGCGCTTTCTGGTCGGCCGTCCGCCACGCTAATGACTGGCTGACCGCAGGGTCAAGAGGCGGGTCCCGAGTTTCGTGGCGTGCCGCGGGGCGGGTGCGGCCCCTGGGGCGAGGTTCCGCGCAGCCCGGGTCGAGGGCAGCGGGCAGCGGGCAGCGGGCAGCGGGCAGCGGGCAGCGGGCAGCGGGCAGCGGGCAGCGGGCAGCGGGCAGCGGGCAGCGGAATATGACGAAACCGGCCACGCCCCGAGAGGCGTGGCCGGCGGAATTCGGCAATGGCCATGGTGCGGAGATGGCCACCGGTTTACCGAATCATTGACTCGCATTCACGTGAGTCAATGATTCGTTACAGGATTTCGATGTCGTTCACCTTCGGCGGACGGTGCGGGAAAGTGATGTCGGTCCACCGGTTGATGCGCACGGAGTCGCCATTGGCGTCGTAGTAGATCAGGTCATTGTTGCCCGTGGAGATCCGGTCGACCCACCACCCGCCGAAGCCGGTCCGGCCGCGGTTCGCGTAGCAGTCCACGCTCTGCCGACCGTCACTGTGCGACCAGATCTTCAAGAAGTTCTCGCCGCCACGGCATTCGACGTGATCGATGGCGAAGGCGTTGCTGGGCATCACCACCGTGAAGGCGGCAGCGGCGGCGATGGCCACGGTTGCGGAGCGCGCGACCCTCTTGGTTTTCGAAAGCACAAGTACTCCCTGATTTCGAGCCCGTAAGTGACCGCATTTCACGGTCATTTCCGGGAACCGTTTCACGCTTGCACGATGACGATCCTGTAAGGCTCCTGTACATGGCAATCTTTCAATTGGCCCACGGCTGAAATATGTTGCCCAATGTCCTGATCAGTTCTTTTCGGGTGGTTTTATGGCCCTAGGGGCCAAGATTTCGGGCAATGAAGACGACGAAAAGGGGATGCGCATGGATCTGCAACTGACCGGAAAAGCCGCGACGCGGCTTCGCCGCCTGCACCGACCAGCAGTGGTCCGACGCGTTCGACGTGAACTTCTTCGCCTCGGTCCGCACCACGCGAGCCGCTCTGCCCTTCCTCGTCGCCGCCCGCGGCGCCGTCGTCAACGTGTCGTCGACCAGCGCCAGGGCCCCGCACGCCGGGCCGATCGCGTACAGCACCGCGAAAGCCGCGCGGGAGACCCCACCCGCCGACGCGGGCCGCGGGCCGCGGGCCGCCGAAGTCAGCCCGCCGCCTCCCCCAGTGCGTCCAGGACCGGACGGATCAGCGGATGCCCCTCCGTGCCGCAGCGCACCGCGGCGAACACCCTGCGCGTGGGGGCCGCGCCCTCCACGGGACGCACCACCGCGCCCGACACGTCCATGCCGCGCAGCGCCGAGCGCGGCACCAGGGCGACTCCGGCGCCGGCCGAGGCGAGGGCGACCACCGCCCTGAAGTCGTCCGACCAGTGCTCCAACAGGGGCTGGAACCCAGCCTGTTCGCAGGCGAGGACGACCACGTCGTGGCAGGGGTTGCCCGCGAAGGGGCCGATCCACGCGTCCTTGGCGAGTTCGGCGAGGGCCACCCGTTCCGCGTCGGCGAGACGGTGGCCGCGCGGCAGCACCGCGTCGAAGGGCTCCGCGTAGAGCGGGACGCGGGTGAGTCGCGGATCGTCCGCGCCGGGTGCTCCCCGGTACTCGACGGCCACGGCCACATCCACCTGCCGGTCGAGAACCATCGGCAGGCTCGCGTCGCCCTCCGCGTCCTGCACACGCACGCGGATGCCGGGCGCGGAGGCGGCGAGGCGGGCCAGGGCGGGCGCGACGACGAGGCCGATGCCGGTGGCGAAGGCGGCGACGGTCACCGTGCCCGCTTCGCCGGAGCTGTACGCGGCGAGCTCGGCCTCGGCGCGCTCCAGCTGGGCCAGGACGGCGTTGGTGTGCGTGAGCAGGATCTCGCCGGCCGCCGTCAGGCGCACGCCGCGCGCCGAGCGCTCGACGAGGCGGTGGCCGGTCTCCTGTTCCAGGGCGGTGAGCTGCTGGGAGACGGCGGACGGGGTGAGGTAGAGCGCGGCGGCAGCGGCCGTGACCGTGCGGTGGTCGGCCACCGCACGGAGGATGTGCAGCCGCCGCGCTTCGATCATGCGGTCGATTCTCCCCCACCGCACGCCCCACGCGAACCCAGGGCCCCGCGAAAGGCCCTGGCCCTCAGCCCCGCCCCACCCCGCCCCATCCCCCGTCCCCGACTTACCCCTGACTACCCCTGCAGCTCGGCCCGCGCGGCGACGAACGCGTCGACCGCCCGGTTCACGTCCTCCGTCGAGTGCGCGGCCGACAGCTGGACGCGGATGCGCGCCTTGCCCTGCGGCACCACCGGGTAGGAGAAGCCGATCACGTAGACGCCGCGCTCCAGGAGCAGCTCGGCCATGCGGCCCGCGACGGACGCGTCGCCGATCATCACCGGCGCGATGGCGTGGTCGCCGGGGAGGATGTCGAAGCCCTCCTCGGTCATCCGCGAGCGGAACAAGGCGGTGTTCGCGGCGAGGTGTTCCCGCAGGTCACCGGCCGACTCCAGGAGGTCGAGGACCTTCAGCGAGGCCGCCGCGATCACCGGGGCGAGGGTGTTCGAGAAGAGGTACGGGCGCGAGCGCTGGCGCAGCAGGGCGACGATCTCGGCGCGGGCCGCGACGTAACCGCCGGAGGCGCCGCCGAGGGCCTTGCCCAGCGTGCCCGTGATGATGTCGACGCGGTCCATGACGCCGTGCAGCTCGGGGGTGCCGCGGCCGCCGGGGCCCACGAAGCCGACGGCGTGCGAGTCGTCGACCATGACCATGGCGTCGTAGCGCTCGGCGAGGTCGCAGATCTCCGCCAGCGGGGCGACGTAGCCGTCCATGGAGAAGACGCCGTCGGTGACGATCAGTTTGCGCCGGGCGCCGCCCTCGGTGGCCTCCTTGAGCTGCTGCTCGAGGTCGGCCATGTCGCGGTTGGCGTAGCGGAAGCGGCGCGCCTTCGACAGGCGGATGCCGTCGATGATCGACGCGTGGTTGAGGGCGTCGGAGATGACCGCGTCCTCGGCGCCGAGCAGCGTCTCGAAGACGCCTCCGTTGGCGTCGAAGCACGAGGAGTAGAGGATCGTGTCCTCCTGGCCCAGGAAGGCGGACAGGCGCGCCTCCAGCTCCTTGTGCACCTCCTGCGTGCCGCAGATGAAGCGGACGGAGGCCATGCCGTAGCCCCAGCGGTCCAGGGCCTCGTGCGCGGCGGCGACGACGTCGGGGTGGTCGGCGAGGCCGAGGTAGTTGTTCGCGCAGAAGTTCAGGACCTCGCCGGGGCGGCCTCCCGCGGTGACGGCGACGGTCGCGGACTGCGGGGTGCCGATGACGCGCTCGGGCTTGTGCAGGCCGGCGGCGCGGATCTCGTCGAGGGTGGCCTGGAGGTCTTCGCGTACGGAGTCGAACATGCGGAAATCCTTAGGGGGTTGCCATCGGGGCGTGCGCCGGGAGGTTCAGGGAAGACAGGCTCAGGAGGTCCAGTCGAGGATGACCTTGCCGCCGCGGCCGCTCGCCGCGTCGTCGAAAGCGGCCTCGAAGTCGCGGTGGCCGTACCGGCCGGTGATGACGGGCGCCAGGTCGAGGCCGCCTTCGAGCAGCACCGACATCGCGTACCAGGTCTCGAACATCTCGCGGCCGTAGATGCCCTTGATGGTGATCATCGAGGTGACGATCCGCGCCCAGTCGACGGCGAAGTCCTCGGCGGGCAGGCCGAGCATGGCGATCTTGCCGCCGTGGGTCAGGTTGGCGACCATGTCGCGCATCGCGCGGGGGTTGCCGGACATCTCCAGACCGACGTCGAAGCCCTCGCGCAGGCCGAGCACGCGCTGGCCGTCGGCGATCGTGGAGTCCGCGACGTTCAGGGCGAGGCTGACGCCGACCTTGCGGGCCAGTTCGAGGCGCTCCTCGCTGACGTCGGTGACCACGACGTTGCGCGCCCCCGCGTGCCGGGCGACGGCCGCCGCCATCAGGCCGATGGGTCCGGCGCCGGTGATCAGCACGTCCTCGCCGACCAGCGGGAAGGACAGGGCCGTGTGCACGGCGTTGCCGAACGGGTCGAATATCGCGGCCACGTCGAGGTCGACGGGGACGCGGTGGACCCATACGTTGCCCGCGGGCAGGGCCACGTACTCCGCGAAGGCCCCGTCCCGTCCGACGCCGAGGCCGACCGTGGCGCGGCAGAGGTGGCGCCGTCCGGCCAGACAGTTACGGCACTTGCCGCAGACCAGGTGGCCCTCGCCGCTGACCAGGTCACCGGAGGTGATGTCGGCGACGTCACGGCCCACCTCGACGACCTCGCCGACGAACTCGTGACCGACCACCAGCGGCGCGCTGATCGACTGCTGCGCCCAGCCGTCCCAGGCCCGGATGTGCAGATCGGTACCGCAGATCCCGGTGCGGAGCACCTTGATCAGGACGTCGCCGTGGCCGATCACCGGCTCCGGCACGTCCTTCAGGCTGAGACCCGGCTCTGCCTTCTCCTTGACCAGCGCCTTCACCGCTACGGCTCCCGTCGTACGTCGTTTCTTCCCCCGACGGGACAGGAATCTTCCCTACGGCGGCGCCCGGGTCCATCGAGGATTTCTTAAGCGCCGCCGCAGCTTTCCTTCAGGCCCCGCGGTTCAGCGGGTCTGGCCGCGTTCGAAGTAGGCGATCAGCTCCGGGTCGAGCGCCGGTACCTCGCGCGGCGTGCCGCCGTCCCGCAGCGACTGGGTCGCCCTGACGCCCGCCGCCACCGCCATGCGCGCCGCGACCGGCGAGGTGTCGGTGCGCCCTCCCTCGCGGGCGAAACGTACGAACTCGTCGATGAGCAGCGGGTCGGCGCCGCCGTGCCCCCCGTCGTCCTCGGCGTCCGGCACCAGGTACTCGGCGTCCGCCTCGCTCCGGTAGCCCGACCGGCGCGCGTTCCACACCTTCACCGCGGAGCCGGGGCCGTCGCCGAAGTTCTCGAGGCGGCCCGCGTCGCCGATGACGGTGTAGTTGCGCCAGTAGTCGGGCGTGAAGTGGCACTGCTGGTAGGCGGCGAGCACGCCGTTGTCGAGGCGCATGTTGACCAGGGACACGTCCTCGACGTCGATGACGGCGTTGAGGCCGCGCTGGGTGTGCGGCGGCCAGTGGCCGTCCTCGGTGTACCAGTCGTCGGTCTTCGGCTCGCCCGGCGCGCGGCGGTGCGGGTTGTCGCCGTAGACCATGAGGTCGCCGAGGGCCTGCACCTGGCGCGTGTAGCCGCGTCCGAGCCAGTGCAGGACGTCGATGTCGTGGGCGGCCTTCTGTAGCAACAGGCCGGTGGTGTACTGCCGTTCGGCGTGCCAGTCCTTGAAGTACCAGTCGCCTCCGTAGCCGACGAAGTGGCGCACCCAGACCGTCTTGACCTCGCCGATCTCGCCGCGTTCGATGATGTCGCGCATCAGCCGGACCACGGGCATGTGGCGCATGTTGTGCCCGACGTACAGCCGGGTGCCCGTCTCGTACGCGGTCCGCAGGATCTCGTCGCATGCCTCGATGCCGATTTCCAGGGGCTTCTCGACGAAGACGGGCTTGCCCGCGCGCAGTGCCTCGCAGGCGAGCTCCGCGTGCGTGTGGTCGGGGGTGAGGACGACGATCGCGTCGACGTCCGGGTCCTCGACGACCTTGCGGTGGTCGCCGGATATCAGCGCGCCGGGGAAGGCCGTGGCCGCCTCGGCCCGGGCCGCGGCGTCGTGTTCGGCCAGCGCGGTGACGCGTGAGCCCGCATCCGGCCGGTGGGCGGTGCGGGCCAGCGAGCCTCGCAGTCCGAAGCCGAGAACGCCGAGACGGAGGTCGGTCATGGAACTTCCTTCGCTTGTGCCGGTGTTGCGGGTGTGCTTGATCGAGTGCGCTTGCGCGGGTGTGCTTGATCGAGCGTTCTTGCGCGGGTGTCCTTGAGCCGTGTTGTGGTGAGCTTGATCCTTATCTATCCGGCCGCCCCGGCCCGTGTCGAGATATGTGCACTACGAATGCACGCCGCCCCAGTCCGGATGGCCGGGCATGGGCGGGTTGTCGAGGTCGAAGAGCCAGTGGCGCAGGAAGGTGCCGACGGACGCGTCGCCCGTCACCCGCACGGCGTTGTCGATGAAGTCCACGGTCGAGGCGTTGCCGTGCCGGTGCCCGGTCAGCCACGCCTTCATGACGGCGTCGAACTCGCCCTGTCCGATCTGCTGCCGGAGGGCGTAGAGGGAGACGGCGGCGCCGTCGTAGATGTTGAAGCCGCCGAGCCCGGTCGGCTTCCCGGGCGGTCCTTCGGCCTTGCGGACCGCGTCGAGCTCGTCGTACGCGGCCTTCATCTTCCCCTCGACGGGCTCGAAGCCCTGCTGTTCCGCCCACACGGCCGCGTAGAACACGGCGGGCCCCTCGTTCAGCCAGGCGTCCTGCCAGGTGGCGGGGGTGACCGAGTCGCCGAACCACTGGTGGGTCAGTTCGTGGACCATCGTCGTGGAGTACGTGGGGCTTTCGAACCAGCCGGGTCCGAAGAGGGAGAGGGTCTGGTTCTCCAGCGCGTCGCCGTAGCCGTCGCGCACGATCTGCACGCCGTACGTGTCGAAGGGGTAGCGCACGCCGAGGGTCTTCTCCAGCCAGGCGAGCTGCCCGCCGGTCTCCTCGACGACCGGGCGGTACTTCGCCACCTGGTCCTCGGGCACGAGGTGGCGCAGTCGCACGCCGTGCGGCCCGCGCCCGTACACGTAGGTCTGCTTGTTGACGGAGATGCCCAACAGCTCCGGAGCCATCGGAGATTTGAGCGCGAAATCCCAGGTCTCCTTGGCGCCGGGGACCTTGCGCCTGCCGGTGAGGTTGCCGTTGGCGGCGGGGGTCCAGCCCTTCGGCGCGGTGAGGTGGAAGGTCCACGTCGCCTTGTCGGAGGGGTGGTCGTTGACGGGCGCGAAGGTGTCGGCGCGGGACGCCTGGGCGGCCGAGGCGAACCCGCCGTCGGACATGTGACGCCAGCCGGGCAGGCCGACGGGCTTCGTCTTCCCGTTGCCGTGATAGGTGACCTCGACGTCGAAGGAGTGGTGGTCACGCAGGGGGCGGGCGGGGGTGACGGTGAGCTCCTGGCCGGTCTTGCCGGGGGCCGTGGCCCAGGTGGCGGGCGCGCCGTTCACGGTGATCCGGTCGATGGCGAGCGAGTCGACGTCGAGGTTGAACGAGGACAGGTCCTGGGTGGCTCTCGCCCGGATCCTCATGGTGGCGCCGAAGTCGTACGTCACGGGCGTGAAGTCGAAGGAGAGGTCGTAGTGGCGGACGTCGTAGCCGCCGTTGCCGAGCGTCGGATACAGCGGGTCGCCCACGCCGTCCGCGCCCGGAGCGGGGACGGGAGGGGCCGCATGGGCGGGGGCGGCGAGCGCGAGGGTGGCGGCCGCGGCTGCCGTCGCGATGGCGGCACGCACGGTTCGGGTCCTTTTCTCAGCCATGGGGCGGCAAAGTAGTAACCGCTTACTTCCCACGTCAACACCCAAAAGGACCCGACTGCTTGGACTTTCCTGCTCCTTCCTTCGACACGCGGAACCGGGTTCGGGGTTCGGGGTTCGGGGTTCGGGGTTCGGGATTCGGCCTGGCTCTATGCGGCCTGGACGAGTTCGGCGCGGCCGAACAACAGCGCGTATCCGGACGGGAGTTGACCCAGGATGCGGGTGACGAGGTCGGGTCCTGCCAAGGTCGCGACGGGCCCGAGGACGGCGCCGGTGTCCCAGCGGGTGGTGGCCGGGGTGGCGCCGCTGCGGGCGGCGAGGTCTTTGACGAAGCCCCAACCGGTCAGGGGCTCGACGTCGGGGACCTGTGCGGCAAGGACGTCTGCGGCTTCGAAGGGCAGGCGGGCGGCCAGTTCGACACGCTCGTCGCCCGTGAGCTGGCGCCCGAGCCCGCCGAGGACGAGGCGGACGGCTTCCTCGGCCCTCTCCCGGGTGGGGTAGGCACCTTCGTAGCGAACCTTCTCCAGCAACTGCTCGTATGCCTCGTACGCCTCGTACGCCGTGGCGGATGTGTGCTGGACGGTTACACGCCGGTCGGGCATCACTGCGGTCATTGCCTTTCTGTCGTCGCCTGTCACCGAGGCAGTGGTGCCGGTGCACGGGCGGAGAAGAAGGGGCGGAGGGCGGGGCGAGCGAGGGGGAGATCGGGCATCCGCCCTCCGCCATTGATGGCCACCGATCACTACTGAGAGCAGCGGCCGGTCGACTGTTCAGCTCGTGGAGCTCCGGCTCAGCCGGAGATCTCCTTGCGGTCGGCTCCCTCGCCGATGGTGATCTTGCGGGGCTTGGCGCGCTCGGCGATCGGGATGCGCAGGGTGAGCACCCCGGCGTCGTAGTCGGCCTCGATGCGCTCGGTGTCCAGCGTGTCGGCCAGCACGATCTGGCGCGAGAAGGCGCCCAGCGGCCGCTCGGACAGCTCCATGTGCACGTCGTCGGCCTTGACCACCGGGCGGCGTTCGGCCTTGACCGTCAGCATGTTCCGCTCGACGTCGATGTCGATCGCGTCCGCGCTGACGCCGGGCAGGTCGAAGGCCACCACGAACCGGTCGCCCTCGCGGTAGGCGTCCATCGGCATGGGGGAAGGCCGCGACCAGGTACCCGGGCCCAGCAGCTGCTGTGCCAGCCGGTCCAGTTCACGGAAGGGGTCAGTGCGCATCAACATCGTGAAAACACCTCCAGTGGGTCAGGGCAGTCGCTGCCAATGCGCTTCGCGGAATCCGTTGTAGCATGTCATCCAATGGATGACAACCACGATGTCATCCAGTCGATGACACACCGCAGGAGGTGCCCGTGACAGCAGCCGACCGGCCGACTCCGTCCAGTGCCGACGAACAGAGCCCGGCCTCGTTCCTCGCCGCCGCCGCGGCCCTGGAGGCCATGGACGACGCTCTGCACGACGCCGCGCAAACGGCGCCGAGCTCACCCGGTGCCGCCGACGCCGGGCCCGGTCCGGAACAGGCCCTGGCCTCCCTGCTGCTTCTGCGGCAGGTGCGTGAGCAACTCGCAGGCTGGGAGACCGGGCTGATCGAGACGGCCCGAGACGCGGGAGCCAGTTGGGCCGACCTCGCCCACCCCCTCGGCGTCGCCAGCCGCCAGGCCGCCGAACGCCGCTACCTGCGCAATCGGCCGGGGGGCGCCGGAACCACCGGCGAACAACGCGTCCAGGCCACCCGCGAAGCCCGGGCCGCCGAACGCACCGCCTCCGCCCAGGCCCGCCGCAACGCCGCCGACCTGCGCCGCCTCGCAGGCCGGATCACCGCCCTCATCGACCTGCCGGCCGCCGCCGGGCAGCCGCTCGGCCAACTGCACGCCGCCCTCGCCCACGACGACCCCGCCGCCCTCCTCCAGCCCCTGAGCGCCGCCCGCCCCCACCTGACCGCCGCCCACCCCGAGCTCGCAGCGGAACTCGACACCCTGACGAACGCGATTCCCCGTGATTCCCCGTGACCCCCGTGACTCCCCGTGATTGCCCGTGATTTCCCCTCGGCCCCTTGCGCGGCATAGCAACCGCTTACATGCTGTCCCGGTACCGCTGTCCCGGTACCACCTCCCCGCCAAGGCCGCGAACGACTGCGTCGCCTTGCTCGCCCGCGCCGCCGAGGAGCCACCCGGCCCATGCCCGCACCACACCTGTCCCTGCCGCCCACCGACCGACTCCGGTCCCCGCTCACCGGCTGGACCCGGGCGCACTGGGAGGCGCTCGCCGACCGGCAGTTGGAGGCGCTCGTCCCGTATGCGACACCGGGGTTCGCGCAGTACCGGCTGCCGGGCCGCAACAGCTGGTCGGGGGTCGTGTCGGACGGTCTCGAGGGGTACGCGCGGTCGTTCCTGCTCGCCGCCTTCCGGATCGCGGGGGCGGGCGGCGACGTCGACCCCCGCCTGATCGAGCGGTACGCGCGGGGTCTGACGACGGGCACCGACCGGGAGAGCGGCGAGGCTTGGCCCCGACTCACCGACTGCTCGCAGCAGATGGTGGAGGCCGCGTCGATCGCCATCGGGCTGCACGAGACGCGTCCCTGGATCTGGGACACGCTCGACGGCCGGGTCCAGGAGCGGGTCGTCGACTGGTTCTCCGGCTTCGTCGGCGGGAAGACCTGGGACAACAACTGGCGGCTCTTCCAGGTGGTCTCCGAGCAGTTCCTCGCCTCGGTGGGTGCCCCGTACAGCAGGTCGGACATCGACGGCGGCCTGGACCGCATCGAGGACTGGTACCGCGGCGACGGCTGGTACAGCGACGGCGACGGGCGGAACTTCGACTACTACATCGGCTGGGCGATGCACCTGTACCCGCTGCTGTGGGCGCGAATGGCAGGCGACGAGGACGGCGGCCGCGCCAAGGTGTACCGCGAACGCCTCGCCCAGTTCCTCACCACCTACCCGCACTTCTTCGGCGGCGACGGCGCCCCCGTCCACCAGGGCCGTTCCCTGACCTACCGCTTCGCGGCCGCCGCGCCCGTCTGGATGGGCGCCCTCGCCGACTGCACCCCGCTCGCGCCCGGCCTGACCCGGCGCCTCGCCTCCGGCGCCGCACGCCACTTCGTCGAGCGCGGTGTCCCCGACGAGCGCGGGCTCTTGCCGCTCGGCTGGTACGGGACGTTCCTGCCCGCGACGCAGGCCTACTCGGGCCCGGCCTCCCCGTACTGGTCGAGCAAGGGCTTCCTGGGCCTGCTGCTGCCCGCCGGCCACCCGGTGTGGACGGAACGCGAACTCCCGCTGCCCGTCGAGGAGTCCGACCAGTACACGGCGCTCCCGCAGCCCGGCTGGCTGCTGCACGGCACCCGGCACGACGGCATCGTCCGCCTGGTCAACCACGGCAGCGACCACAACCTCCCCGAAGGTCCCGCCCAGGACGACCCGCACTACGCCAAGTTCGCCTACTCGACGGCGACCGCCCCGGAGACCGCACCCCGCGCCTGGGACCGCGCCGTCGACAACCACCTGGCACTCCTCGCCCCGGACGGCACGGCCTCGCGCCGCCGCCGCATCCACCCGCTGAGCTGCTCGGGCCGGGTGGCCGCCTCCCGCCACGAGGCCCGGTTCCCCGGCGGGGAGGAGGAGTTCACCATCGAGACGACGAGCGCGCTGCACGGGCCGTGGGAGATCCGCGTGCACCGGGTGCGGGCGCCCGCGGGCGCGAGGGTCCGCGAGGGCGGGCACGCGGTCGCCGACGATACGCAGCCGCACGCCGAACAGGGGCCCGGCTGGGCCCTCACCCGTACGACCACCGGCCTGACCAGCGCGGTCGTCGGCCTGTACGGCTGGGACGAGGAGGCAGGCGTCGCCCGCGAGGTGGCGGCGAACGCGTACGGGCCGCACTCCGCGACGCCGTTCCTGACATCGGCGTCCCACCCCGGCGGCGGCAGCGTCCACGTCACCCTGGTCGCCCTGTCGCAGGACGCGGTCCGCCCACGGGCGCTGCGCGAGTCCGTCACGTGCGCTGTGGACGCCGACCGCATCCGCGTCCGCTTCCCGGACGGAACCGAACTCGACCTCTGAGCGGAGCGGACCTGCCGGACCGGGTCAGATCCCGCCCGCCTCCCGCCGGTGGATCTGCTCGACCAGCTCCGCGGCCATGCGCTTGATCGTGTCGAGCCCCGCCGTGCCCCAGCGGCGCGGCTCGACGTCCACGACACAGACCGTGCCGAGGGCGATCCCCGTGTGGTCGATCAGGGGCGCGCCGAGGTACGAGCGGATGCCGCTCTCGTCCACCACGGGGTTGCCCGCGAACCGCGGATAGTCACGGACGTCCTCCAGGACGAGGGCCTTGCGGCGCACCACGACGTGCGGGCAGTACCCGTGGTCGCGGGCCATGTAGCGGCGCGCCTCGCCGCCCGCGGCGGGCCCGGCGGACGGCACGGCGGACGGCTCGGCGGCGACGAGGGTGCCGTGCGGGGCGTGCAGTCCGGCGAAGAACTGCCGTTCCTCGTCGATGAAGTTGACCATGGCGCAGGGCGCGCCGGTCAGCTCGGCGAGCCGTTCGGCGAAGATGTCGAAGGCCGGTTCGGGGTACTGCCCGATGCCGAGTCCCCGCAGCCGCCGTACCCGCGCGGGAGCCTCCTTGTCGACGGGGGTGAGGAGCAGGTGCCCGGTCGGGTCGTACATCACGTGTGGGCTCCGTAGCTCGGCGCCGGGGCATGGTTGAGGAGGTGTTTGACGAGGATGAGGAGCGTCTGGATGCCGGAGCTCGAGATCCGTGCGTCGCAGCGCACGACGGGCACGTGAGGGTCGAGGTCGATCGCGGACCGCACCTCCTCGGGTTCGTATCGGTAGGCACCGTCGAATTCGTTGATCGCCACGATGAAGCCCATGCCGCGCTGTTCGAAGAAGTCCACGGCGGCGAAGCAGTCCTCGAGGCGGCGGGTGTCGGCGAGCACCACCGCGCCGAGGGCCCCTTCGGAGAGCTCGTCCCACATGAACCAGAACCGCTCCTGCCCCGGTGTGCCGAAGAGGTACAGCACGTGCTCCGGGTCGAGCGTGATCCGTCCGAAGTCCATGGCGACGGTGGTGGTGGTCTTGTTCTCCACGCCCGACAGGTCGTCGGTGCCTTCACTGACGGTGGTCAGCAGCTCCTCGGTGCTCAGCGGCGCGATCTCGCTGACCGCGCCCACGAAGGTCGTCTTGCCGACCCCGAAGCCACCGGCGACCAGGATCTTGAGTGCGGTGGGGAAGGGGTCAGAGCTGTCGTCGTAGTCCATCGAGCACTGCCTCCAACAAAGACCGGTCAGTGGGGTTGTGGTAAGAATCCGGGGCCTTCTGGGTGAGGGCCCCGGAATCGAGGAGATCCGAGAGGATCACTTTGGCCACGACCGCGGGCAGCTTCAGCTGGGCCGCGATCTCGGCGACGGAGGTGGGCGCCTCGCACAGGCCGAGGGCCGTGGAGTGCTCGGGCCCGAGGTAGCCGAGCGGGGTGGATCCAGTCGACATCACCAGGGAGAGCAGGTCGAGTTGGCTGCTCGGTCTGGTCCGTCCGTTGCTGACCGTGTAGGGGCGGACGAGCCGCCCGGCGGCGTCGTCGAGCCAGGGCCCGTCGTGCGGGGCCGCCATGGTCAGCGCCTCATCGACGCGGGTTCGCCGGCCGGCTGCCGGGGGGCGGTGATCAGATACGGGCGCACGCTCTTGACCAGCATCGCCATCTCGTAGCCGAGGACGGCCGCGTCGGCGTCGCGCCCGGCGAGCACGGCCAGACAGGTGCCCGAACCCGCGGTCGAGACGAACAGGAGGGTGGAGTCCAGCTCCACGACGACCTGCCGGACGTCCCCGCCGTCGCCGAAGCGGATGCCCGCGCTGCGCCCGAGCGAGTAGAGCCCCGAGGCGAGGGCCGCCATGTGGTCGGCGCTGTCCGGGTCGAGGCCGTGCACCGACTTCACGAGTCCGTCGGAGGAGAGCAGGACCGCGCTGTGGGTGTGCGGCACGCGCTGCACGAGTCCGCTCATCAGCCAGTCGAGATCGGATGCATGGCCGGTCGGCGCATCGCTCGCCATGGTGGATCGACTCCTTGAGGTACGAACGTACGTAGGTCTGCCGGGGCAGAGGTGGTGGGGGGTGCCGGGCCTGCCGGTGCTGGTCAGCCGCCTTGTCCTCGTCCGTCGTGGGGGGCGCCGACCTCGTGCTCCCGCGGGGTGGGTTCGCGGGCGTCCTGCGCCTGGGCGAGGCCGATGCCGCGCTGGAACGCCGCCATCAGGCCCGGGTCGTGGCCGACGTGTCCGGCGTCGGGCCGCGGCGCCGGGGAGTCGCGCAGCTGGGGTGCGAGGTGTTCCTGGGCGCGCCGCTTGGGGAGTTGCGGTCTGCCGACGCGGCCGCGGACGGCGCCGCCGAGCGGGGTGGGCGGGGCCGCGGCGTGCTCGGCGGCTGCCTGCCGGTCCTCGGGCCGGATGCCGGGGGTGGCGTCGGCGGGCGTCGGGCGGTCCTGACGGGAGCCGCGTACGGGGAGGGGGGCGGGGGCGGTGCCGTTCGTGGTGCGGGGGCGGTAGGGGGTGACCACGGGGGCGGGCGGCGCTGGTTCCGGGTGGGGCGCCGGGTCGGGTCGCGGGCCGGGAGCGGGGCGGGGTTCCGTCCGGGGGGCGGCGGTCGGCCACACCGGGGCGGCGTCGGGTGCGTCACCCCGTACGACTCGGTGGCCTGCCGTATCCCTCGTGTCCCCCGTGTCCCCCGTCTCCCCCGTCTCCCCTGTGGCGCCTCTCGCCGCCTCCTCCGCTGCCGGGCGGCCCAGGGTGGCGGGCTCCGCCTGCTGTTCGGCGCCCAACAGCTCCTGCGGCAGGATCAGTACGGCCTGGACGCCGCCGTAGATGTTGGTCTGCAGCCGCACCGCGACGCTGTGCCTGCGGGCGAGCGCGGCGACCACGAAGAGTCCGATGCGGCCGTCCTGCAGCAGGTGCGCGACGTTGACCTGGTCGGGGTCGGTGAGCAGCCGGTTCATCTTGTTCTGCTCGGTGACGGGCATGCCGAGGCCGCGGTCCTCGACCTCGACGGCGATCCCCGCGGTCACGGCGTTGGCGCGCAGCAGGACCTGGGTGTGCGGCGCGGAGAACACCGTGGCGTTCTCGACGAGTTCGGCGAGCAGGTGGATGACGTCGGCGACGGCGTGCCCGCGCAGGGTGCCCTCGATCGGGGGCACCAGTTTGACCCGCGAGTACTGCTCGACCTCGGCGATGGCCGAGCGCATGACCTCGGTCATGGAGACGGGGTTGCTCCACTGGCGGCGCGAGACGGCGCCGCCGAGCACGGCGAGGTTCTCGGCGTGCCGTCGGATGCGGGTGGCGAGGTGGTCGACGTGGAAGAGGCCCTTGAGCAGTTCGGGGTCCTCGACCTCGTTCTCCAACTCGTCGAGCAGGGAGATCTCGCGGTGCACGAGCGACTGCAGCCGCCGGGCGAGATTGACGAAGACCTCGACCTTCTGTTCGCTGCCAGCCTGGCTGGAGAGCTGGGAGGCCTGTACGACGGCGCCGACGGCGACGTCCTGGGCGCGGGTCAGTTCGTCGGCGAGCTGGTCGAACTCGTCGCCGCCCGCTCTGGCCCGTGTCGGCGTCCCCGGCGTCGGCGGCTGGTCGCCGCGGCGCAACTGTTCGAGGACGGAGCGCAGTTCGGCCTGGCCGCGCGCGGTGCTGCGGCGCAGCGCGCCGACCCTGTCGTGCAGGGACTTCGCGGCGCGCTCGGCGGCGACGGCGGCGGTCACGATGCCCGCGAGGCCGACCAGGGCGGCCGCGGTGAGGACGGCGAGCAGGGCCGGTCCCGGCCTGGCGCCGGTCGAGCGCAGGGTGAACAGCACGGCCGCGCAAGCGCTCAGGCCCACGGCGACGGCGGGCAGCACCGCGATGCGCAGGAGCTGCGGCCGTATGTGGGTCTCGGGCAGTGCGGTGGCGCTGCGGCTGCCTGGCCTGCCGTGCCGGCCGCCCTCACGGCGGTCTGTACGGGCGGCCGGTGCGCGTAGGTGAGACATCTGCGTCCTCGGTACGTGGCGACGAGGGTCCAGCGGTCGGCCCGATCCCCCTTTGCGGCGTGCTTGCGGCATCGCCGTGCCGGCCGGCAGGTCGCGACGTCAGCCCTGCGTCGTGATCCCTGCGTCGCCCGACGGCCACACACGGTAGTCGGCAACGCATCATGTGCGGTGGGCAGTTGACAAAGTCAGCGGTGCAGCGTCCCGCTCTGGTATGACATCTCGCACGGGGGTCCGATTCGCCTCGTACGCAGGTCCGATTCATATCTCGTACGGGGGGCGGCTCTCGTCGGAGGGACGACGGAACCCGCCCCTGACCGTTGCCGCCAGGGCGACGGCGGTGAGTGCCGCGAGGGCGCCCCAGGCCGCGCCGAAACCGTGCGTGAGGTCGGCGAGGAGACCGAGGGCGGGCGGCGCCAGGACGACCGCGATCTGGTTGACGGACATGGCGAGGCCGAGGGCGAACCCCGTCCTGCCCGCCGGTGCCGACTCGACGACATGGGCAACCCAGGGTCCGTACCAGCCGATGCCGAAGAAGCCGAGCCACACGAAGAGACAGGAGGCGGCGACCGGCGACCGGCCGAGCGGCGTCGTCAGAGCCACCGCCCCGGCGGTCACGGCGGCGAGGCAGACCAGGACGCAGGCGTACCGCCCGGCGCGGGCCCGGTCGCTCCAGGCCGCCAGGCAGATCCGGCCCGCGACGCCCGCTCCCTGCACCGCCGTCAGGACGAGGGCCGCGGAGCCGGTTCCCATCGACGCGGTGCCGTGCAGGTGGAGCACGGTCAGCAGGAGGATGCCACCCTGCAACGAGACCAGGCTGACGCCCGACAGCATGATCCTGGCCATGGCCGGTTCCCGCAGCATGCGGAGCCGGCCGCCGGGCCGCGGGGTGCGCGGCTCCGTGCCGCCCCGGAAGGAGGGCACGCCCGGCGGCGGACGGTAGAGGGCCGTGAAGACGATCGCGCCGAGCAGCGCGACGAGGCCACCCGCCACCAGCGTCGCCCTCACGCCGCGGGCCACGGCGAGCACCGGCAGCGTGGCCGCGGCGAGGGCGCCGCCCAGGGGCAGACCGGCCTGCCGGACTCCCATCGCGAACCCGCGCCGGGAGGCGTCGAACCACGAAGCCACCGACTTGCTCCCGCCCGGCTGCGCGGTGCTGTACCCCGCGCCGACGACCAGCAGCGCGAGCAGCAGGGACACGTATCCGGGCGCCGCGCTCCCCAGGGCGAGGCCGGTCGCGACCACGCAGGCGCCCGCGCCGACGACCCAGCGTTCGTTGTAGCGGTCCAGGAGCTCACCGGCGACCGGCAGACCGATCAACGGGACCAGCTGGGCCGCCGAGAGCAGCAGCCCCACCTGCGCCGTGCTCAGCTCCATCGCGCGCTGGAAGTGGATGCCCGTCGCCCCGATGCCCGCCACGAAGAAGCTGGAGGCGGCCTGGGTGAAGGTGGTGATGCCGAGGACGACCCAGCGGTACCGGCCGGTGCGTGCGAAGCGGTGACTCATGGCGGTCAGGCTGCTGTAATGGCCTTATGCACCTCAACCCTTACGGCGAGGGCGCCGTGAACCTGGCCGCCGACCTCGCCAACCACCGCCCGGCCGACGCCCAGGAGCTCGCGGACCGCTGCGTCGCCGCGGGCCTGACCCTGGAACGGCCCGTCACGCCCGAGGACGTGGCGCACACCCACAGCACCCTGGACGCCTGGGAGAAGGTGGTCGACGCCACCGGAGAACACGAGCGCGCCGAGCTGGTCAACGCCATGCTGGCGTCGGCCGCCGCCTATCCGCGGCTGACCGACCACGCGGGCAGCGGCTGGCACCTGCACTACCGCGACGCCCGCCAGCCGCTCGGCGCGCTGCTCTTCTCTCTGATCTCCGTCGGCACCGCGCTGCACCTGGCGGGCCGCGGCATGCACCGGCTGCGGCGGTGCGCCGTGACCGAGTGCACCACGGTCTTCGCCGACACCTCCCGTACGGGGCGGCAGCGCTACTGCTCCCAGCGCTGCGCCAACCGCGACGCGGTCCGTCGGCACCGCGCACGCGCCGCCTGAGCGACGTGAGCGCCGACCTGCGGCCCCCGCGCTACCCGACGGACGTCGTCTCGTGCTCCCCGCTGTCCCCGCTGTCCGAGGTGGGCCCCGCGACCGAGCGGACGACCAGCGTCGGTGCCCCGGGCCAGCCGCCGTGCGGCGTCACCGCCACCCCGCGCCACCACAGGGCGCCCGGCACGGACTCCGCCCCGGGCTCGAAGGGCTCACCGGGGCAGGGCAGCGCGACCGTGGCGCCCGCCCGGCGCGCCGCCGCGACGGTGCCCTCGCCCGGCTCCGACCAGGCGTGCGGGGCGAGGTTGAACGTCCCCCAGTGGATCGGCAGCAGCACGCCCTGCGGACGGCCGCCCTGCAGGTCCAAGTGGGCCCGCATGCCCTCGTCGGGCGTCATGTGGATGTCGGGCCACCACTCCGAATACGCGCCGATCTGGATCATCGTGGCGTCGAAAGGGCCGTGTTCCGCGCCGATGTCGGCGAAGCCGGAGAAGTACCCGGTGTCGCCGCTGTGGTAGACGCGGTGCTCCGGCCCCGCCACCACCCAGGACGCCCACAGCGTGTGCTGCTGGTTGCGCAGTCCCCGGCCGCAGAAGTGCCGCGCCGGGGTGGCGGTCAGGCTCAGTCCGCCCACCTTCGCCGTCTCGTTCCAGTCCAGCTCGCGCAGCCGGTCCGCCGGTACGCCCCACCGCTCCAGGTGGGCGCCGACGCCGAGCGGGACCGCGAACACCGTGTCGGTGCCGGCCAGCGCCTTGATGGTGGGCATGTCCAGGTGGTCGTAGTGGTCGTGCGAGATCACCACGGCGTCGACCGGACCGAGCGCCGCAAGCGGTACCGGCACCGGGTGCAGCCGCTTGGGCCCGGCGAAGGAGAACGGCGAACACCGCTCGCCCCACACCGGGTCGAAGAGCACCCGGTGCCCGTCGATCTCCACCAGGACGGTGGAGTGACCCATCCAGGTGACCCGAAGGCCGTCGGCAGGCGGCTTGGCGAGGTCGGCGAGGGTCGTGGGGTGCACCGGGATCGTGCCCGCCGGGCCGCGGCGCAGCCGCTCCTCCTTGCGGAAGTAGACCTTGGCGAACTCCAGGCTTGAGCCGGTCGGCCGGGTCCGGGCGCCCTCGGGGTTCTGGAAGGATCCCTCGGACACGGAGTAATGCGGGGATCTGCGGATCCGGGCCAGCCGGGCACCTGCGGGATCCGCGCCGAAGGGGGCGGTGCGCAGCGAGCGGAGCCCGGGGATCAGGGACCGGGACACGGGACCTCCTGAGGGGGGTGGATAGGCCTCTCCATTATGTCCACCGGCACGGGGCGAGTGCTGGGCGGGCGGCCGAGACCCCTGCCACGTCCGCCGGGGTCCTTCGGCCGGGTCTCCGTTTACGATGACGGGCGTTCGCCCCGAGATCCCGCCGCACCCGACGATCGGAGTGACCGGTTGCCCAGGCCGACGAGTTACGAGAGCGCCTACCGAGAGAGCCTCCTCGATCCGACGGCCTTCTGGGGCCGTGCGGCCGAGGCCGTCGACTGGTTCGTCCCGCCGGCCGCGGTCCTCGACGCGGACGCCCCGGCCGCGCCCCGCTGGTTCGCGGGCGGTGAGCTGAACACCTGTCACAACGCCCTGGACCGCCATGTCCTGGCCGGTCACGGCGACCGCACGGCGCTCATCCACGACAGCCCGGTCACCGGCTCGGTCCGCACCTTCACGTACCGCGAACTGCTCGACGAGGTGGCCCGCACCGCCGGGATGCTCACCGCGCTCGGCGTCGGCAAGGGCGACACCGTCGTCCTCTACCTGCCGATGGTCCCCGAGGCGGCCGTCGCGATGCTCGCGTGCGCCCGCGTCGGCGCCGTGCACTGCGTCGTCTTCGGCGGCTTCGCGGCGCCCGAACTGGCCGCCAGGATCGATCACGTACGACCCAAGGTGGTGCTCTCCGCGTCCTGCGGCATCGAGGGTGACCGCGTCATCGCGTACAAGCCGCTGCTCGACGCCGCCCTGGACCGGTGCGCGCACCGCCCGGACGCGTGCGTGATCCTCCAGCGGCCGCGGGCGGAGGCGGAGTTGCGGGCCGGGCGCGACCTCGACTGGGCGAGCACGCTCCGCTCGGCACCCGCCGCGGACTGCGTGCCGGTGGCGGCCACCGACCCGCTCTACATCCTCTGCACCTCCGGCACCACGGGCGCCCCCAAGGGCGTGGTCCGCGACAACGGCGGGCATGCCGTGGCGCTGCGCTGGAGCATGGAGCACATCTACGACGCCCGGCCCGGCGAGGTGTTCTGGACCGCGTCCGACGTGGGTTGGGTCGTCGGGCACTCGTACATCGTGTACGCCCCGCTGCTCGCCGGCTGCACCACGCTTCTGTACGAGGGCAAGCCGGTCGGCACCCCGGACGCGGGGGCGTTCTGGCGGGTCGTCGAACAGCACCGGGTGCGCACTCTGTTCACCGCGCCCACGGCGATCCGCGCCATCAGGCGGGACGACCCCCGGGGCGAGCACGCCGCCGGGCGGGACCTGTCCTCGCTGCGCACCCTCTTCCTGGCGGGCGAGCGTCTGGACCCCGACACCTACCACTGGGCGCACGGGCTCCTGGACATCCCCGTCGTCGACCACTGGTGGCAGACCGAGACCGGCTGGCCCATCGTGGCCAACCCGCTCGGCATCGAGGCACTGCCCGTGAAGGCGGGATCGCCCGGCAGGCCGATGCCCGGCTGGGACCTGCGGGTCCTGGACGAGGCGGGCGAGCCGTGCCCGCCGGGGACGGACGGCACACTGGCCCTGCGGCTGCCGCTCCCGCCGGGCAGCCTCACCACGCTGCACGGCGACGACGAGCGGTTCGCCGCCACGTACCTGAGCCGCTTCCCCGGCCACTACCTGTCGGGGGACGGCGGGCGGATCGACGCGGACGGGTACGTCTTCGTGATGGGCCGCCTCGACGACGTCATCAATGTCGCGGGGCACCGGCTGTCCACCGGCGCCATGGAGGAGGTGCTCGCCGACCATCCGGATGTGGCGGAGTGCGCGGTGGTCGGCGTCGCGGACGACCTGAAGGGCGAGCTGCCGCTCGGCCTGGTCGTGCTGCGCCAGGGCGTGGACCGCCCGGCCGCCGAGGTCGAGGCGGAGCTGCGCGCGCTGGTGCGGAGCCGGATCGGCGCCGTCGCCACGCCGCGTCGTGTGGTGCCGGTGCCGCGCCTGCCCAAGACCCGCTCGGGGAAGATCCTGCGCGGAACGGTCCGGGCCATCGCGGGCGGCCGCGACTACGCCGTACCGGCGACGATCGAGGATCCCGCGGCACTGGCCGAGATCACGGAGTCGCTGGCCCGGTACGGGGCGCGGTAAGGGCGGGCCACACACCGGAGGCGCCCCGCGGACGGGGCGCCTCCGGTTTTCGTGGAATCGATGCGGTCGCCGCTGTTCAGGAGGCGGCCTCGATCTGCATCTTGATGGTGTGCGGGTTGCGGAAGCCCTTCGCCACCACGTGGTCGCCCGAGCTCTCGCCCCGGATGCGCCGCCCGATCCACGGCACCAGGTACTCGCGCGCCCAGTGGATGTCGTCGCGCCGCACCTCAAGCGTGCCGCGCGGCGGCAGTGGCGGCCACGCCTGGTCGGGGTCCGCGGGCACGTCGAGGCCCAGGACCTGACCGGCACGGAGCGCCACGCGCGTGTGCCCCTCCGCGGAGAGGTGCAGCCGGTCACCGTCCCAGGCCCTGCGGTCCTGCACGGTCCTGAGGGACCACAGGTCGAGCACGGGGCAGCCGTACCGGTCGGCGATGGCACGGACGTGCATGTTGTACGTGGCGATCTTGCCCCGCAGGTGCTTGAGCACCGCGACGCCGCGGGTGTCGAAGCCGGTGGTCACCATGACCGTGCCGACCGCCGACGAGAGGTCGGCGACCGCCCGCTCGAAGCGCTCGGCGACCTCGTCGGGATCGGTGCCGGGACGGATGATGTCGTTGCCCCCGGCGCAGAACGTCACCAGGTCGGGGGCGAGTTCTTTGGCGCGCGGCAGCTGGTCCTCGACGACCTGGTCGAGGAGCTTGCCGCGGACGGCGAGGTTGGCGTAGCGGAAGGTGTGCTCGGGCACCCGGTCGTCCAGGAGGACGGCGAGGCGGTCGGCCCAGCCGACGAAGGCCCCGTCGGGACCCGCGTCACCCACGCCCTCGGTGAAGCTGTCGCCGAGCGCTGCGTAGGAGTTGAATACGCCGTTGTTGATGGGGTGTTTGATGAAGGATGTCGACTCTGCGCTCACGGGATAACATCCTTCACCTCTCTAAGTGACCTACGCCACCGTAGGGAGGGGTTGACGGTGCGTGAGATAAGCCACCGGTCAAGATTCGTTCAACTCGGAATAAGTGCAGGATCCACCTTTCGGTGAAGCGACCGGCTCGTTCTACTCGGGCAGGCGGGCCAGAATCGCGTCGAGGCCGAAGGTGAAGCGGTCCTCGAAGGCATCCTGGCGCATGTGCGCGGCGACCCGGTGCAGCGCTGGGTACGTACCGGCGTCCACGGCCCGGTCCAGCCTGTCGTCGAACTGGTCGGGCGCGGCCTGTTCCTCCTGGACGAGGCCCAGGAGGAAGTAGATGACCGTCCATGCCGTCCAGGCCGCCTGCTCCTCGTCCGCTCCCGCTTCAAGCAGGGCGCCGATGAGGCGGTCGGCGAAACGCAGGGTGTGCGGCTCGGCGGAGTAGGTCCCGGTCACCAGGGCGGCGCCGTCGCGGTGCGCGAGCAGCGCTCGCCGGTACCTGCGGGCCAGTTCCCGCGCCCGGTGCCGCGGCGGGGAGGGCAGGTCCGTATAGCCGACTTCGCCCACGACCGCGTCGGCCATGAGCTCCAGCATGCGCGCCTTGGTCTTCACGTGCCACAGGACGGTGTTCATGCGCACCCCCAGGCTGTCGGCCACCGCCCGGGTCGACAAGCCCTCCAGTCCCCTGTCCTCAAGGACCCGCAGTGCGGCACTGACCACGGCCGCGCGCGTGAGCTGGCCTGTGGCGTCGTCTTCCCTGCCTTGCTTCTTGGTCACTGACCTAGTTTACTTCGACTGAGTTCCTGGTCACTGACCAAGACGCCGAATGAAGGAGAAGAAGCATGGACTACCAGGTCGTCGTCGCCGGAGGCGGGCCCGTGGGCCTGTGGCTGGCCGCCGAACTGCGCCGCTGCGGCATCACCGTCGCGGTCATCGAAAAGCGCACCGAGCGCGACACCCGCTCCCGCGCCCTGACCGTGCATCCCCGCACCATCGAGACGTTCGCCTCCCGCGGCGTGCACACCCCCTTCATCACCGAGGGCATACCGCTGCCCGGCGGGCACTTCGGCGCACTGGATTCCCGGCTGGACTTCCGCCGCCTGCCCAGCCCCTTCCCTTACACGCTCGCCCTGCCGCAGGAGCGCACCGAAGCCCTGCTCGAGGAGCAGGCTCTTGAACTGGGGGCGACCATCCTGCGAGGTCACGAGGTCACAGGACTGAGCGAGGGGCCCGACAGCGAGGGGCCTGACAGCGTCCGCGTGCGGATCCAGGCTCCTAACGGCCCGCTCACCATGGAGGCGGCCTATTTGGTGGGCTGCGACGGCGCGCGCAGCACCGTGCGCAACGCGGCCGACATCGACTTCCCCGGCACGCCGTCCACCGTGCTCGGCTGGCTCGGCGACGTCGTCCTCGACGAGCCCCCGGCCCCCGGCCACGGCAACTTCGGCACGGCCGGCACCCTGATGGCCGCCCCGATGCCCGGCGGTCTCCACCGCCTGGTCGGCATCACCCCCCGCGACCTCACCACCACCTGGCCCGGCGACCTGACCCTGGAGGAACTGCGCGAGAACGTCATCACCATGGCCGGGACCGACTTCGGCATGCGCGACCCGGTCTGGCTCTCCCGCTTCGGCAACGCCACCCGCCTGGCCGTTCAGTACCGCAACGGCCGCGTCTTCCTCGCCGGTGACGCCGCACACCAGCACTTCCCCGCCGGTGGAGTCGGCATGAACGTCGGCATCCAGGACGCCGCCAACCTCGCCTGGAAGCTCGCCGCCACCCTCAACGGCTGGGCCCCCGACACCCTCCTGGACACCTACCACGCCGAACGCCACCCGGTCGGCGTCAACCTCACCGAGACCAGCCGCGCCCAAATCGCCCTCATGACCGCCTTCACGCCGGAAGGGCTCGCCCTGCGCAGCCTGCTCAGCCAACAGATCGCCACCCTGCCCGAGTTCAACGACCGGCTCGCCGCGCAGGTCAGTTCCCTCTCCGTCGCCTACCCGCCGACCGCGCCCGACGCCCGGCGACTGACCGGCACCCGCGCCGACGACCTCGCCGTCGGCGACACCAGCCTGTTTTCCCTCCTGCGCGCCGACGGCTACCTGCTGCTCGACCTCACCGGCAGTCCGGACCAACCCCTCCACCACCTCGCCCGGCCCGGCCTGCGCGTGCACACCGGCACCCCACACCTGCTCCCGGCCGACTGGTCCGGCATCCGCGCCGCCCTCATCCGCCCCGACGGCCACGTCGCCTGGGCAAGCACGGAGAACCAGGACACCTCGCTCACCGACGACCTCACCGACGACCTCACCGCCGCCCTCGCCACCACCCACCGGAGTGTGCCGCTGCCGAATTGACATGCAGCCATCTGGGTGCCAATCATGGACAGGCAGCCATTCGGCTGCATGACTGGAGGTGGGGGTGACAGAAGGTGGACGCGGCCTTCAAGGCGTTGGCCGATCCGAGTCGGCGGCAGCTCTTGGACCGGTTGCGGGACCGCAACGGACAGACCTTGCGGGAGCTGTGCGCAGGACTGGACATGGCCCGCCAGTCGGTGAGCAAGCACTTGGCGGTGCTTGAGGACGCCGAGCTGGTGACCACGGTGCGGCGGGGACGGGAGAAGCTGCACTACCTGAACGCCGCTCCGATCAACGCCATCGCCGAGCGATGGATCAACCAGTTCGACCGCGGCCGGGCGCACGCCCTCGCGGACCTGAAGAGAGCATTGGAGCAGAGCCCCATGGACAGCAGGACGTTCGTGTACACGACGTACATCCGCACCACACCCGAGCAGCTCTGGCAGGCGCTGACCGACCCGGCCTTCACCAACCGGTACTGGGGCGTGAGCTTCCGCACCGACTGGGCGCCCGGGTCCCCGATGACCTGGACCGAGACCGGGGCCACCACCGAGGACCCCGAGCAGGTCGTCCTCGTCCACGAACCGCACCGCAGGCTCGCGTACACCTGGCACACCTTCAGCACCCAGTGGGCCGAGGCCAACGGCGTCAGCGAGGAACTGCGCGCGGAGCTCGCGAGCGAGCGCCGGTCGAAGGTCACCTTCGACCTGGAGCCGCAGGGCGACCAGGTCAAGCTGACCGTCACGCACGACTTCGACGCGGCCGGCACCCTGCACTCCATGTGCAGCCAGGGCTGGCCGCCCATCCTCTCCAGCCTCAAGACGCTCCTGGAGACCGGCGAACCCCTCGGCGGGGCCCAGCTGCCGTCCGAAGGGTAGATGGCGCTCCGCGACGCGGCCGGGCGGGGCCGTCGAGGTGCCCGCGAGTAGCTCCCGCGCAGGGGTGATTGCCCCAGGTACCCATGTCGTATCGTCAAAGACGCACCTACCGGCGAGCCGCGCCGGCCGCAGAGTCCGAGGAGAGCCCGTGACACAGCAGGTCCCGCCGACAGAACTGGCAGAACCCGAGCTGACCGGAGTGCGCAATTTCCGGGACGTGGGCGGACTCCCGACAGGGGACGGCCGGCGCGTCCGCGCGGGTGTGCTCTTCCGCAGCGGTCACCTGGCGCACGCCACCGCGACCGACACCGCCTTCCTCACCTCGCTGGGACTGCACACGGTCTTCGACTTCCGCAACGCCGCCGACCAGCGCCTCGAAGGTCCCGACGTCGAGCTGCCGGGCGTGCGCAACGTGAATCTGCCGCTGACCGACCCGGCCGACGGCGCCGAGTTCTGGAAGATGGTGCGCGACGGCGACCTCGACCAGCTGCGCGGGATCCTCTCCGAGGGCCGGGCCGCGGGCCGCATGGAGACCGCGTACCGCACGATCATCAAGGAGCGCACCGCCGAGCACAGCAAGGTGCTGCACGCCCTCGCCGAGGACAGCGTGCCCGCGCTGATGCACTGCGCGGCGGGCAAGGACCGCGCGGGCCTCTCCATAGCCGTGACGCTGCTCGCCGTGGGCGTCGAGCGCGATGCGATAGAGGCCGATTACCTGGAGTCGAGCGCGTCGCACCGCCGCTACAAGGTGCACCGCTCCGACAGCTCGTCGCATGCGACGCCGCCCGAGATCATGGAGCTCCTCGACCCGCTCTTCGACGCCCGTGCCGAGTACCTGGCGGCGGCGTACGAGGCGATCGAGCAGACCTGGGGCGACGTGGACACGTACCTCACCGAGGGGCTCAAGGTGAGCGCCGGGACCCGCGAGCGGCTCCGCGAGCGCCTCCTCGACTGAACCACTGAGCGGCCCCCCTACCGGTCCTTCTACTGGTCCTTCTACTGGTTCTTCGCGCCCAGCTCGAACAGCAGATAGACGAAGGCCGCGAAGATGTGGCCCACCGCCACATAGATGATCAGCCGGACCCAGAGCGCCCGGGGGAACTTCTCCTGCATCGTATTGCGGGCGGGCACGGTATTGCGGGCGGGCTGCTCCGGCTGAAGGGGCGCCTGCTGTTCCGGTTCCGTCATGTCGGTTCTCCCTGGGTGGGGCCGCCGAGGCACAGCGCGGTGGCGGGGCTCTGCAGCAAGGTGTGGACGAAGAGGAAGTCGGCGCCGCCCCGCTCGGCGGCGGCGATGCGGTGCGGGGTCAGCGAGTCGAAGTGCGCGCTGTCCCCCGGTTCGAGCAGGTGCACGGTGTCCCCGAGGTGCAGCCGCAGCCGCCCCGTCAGGACGTACAGCCACTCCTCGCCGGGATGGACGCGCACGATGTCGCCCTGCGCCCCGTGCGGCACGTGCACGCGCAGCGCCTGCATGCCGCGTCCCGAGGCGCCCGCCTGCCAGTAGGTCCAGCCGCCCGCCCGGGTCGGCTCCATGTCCGGAGCGCGGACGACCGCGTCCCGGTCCGCGACCGTCTCGCCGAGCAGCTCCGAGACCGTCGTACCGTAGACGCGTGCGAGCGTGAGCAGCATCGGCAGCGAGGGCTGGCGCTGGCCGGTCTCCAGGCGGGAGAGATGGGCGGGCGAGAGCCCCGCGGTACGGGCGGCGGCCTCCAGCGTGAGGGACGCCCGGCGGCGCAGTTCGCGCAGCTGGGGCGCCACGGCGGGCAGTGCGTCGGCCGCCGGTGGCGGCGCGGCGGTCCCGGGGGCGGGCTCCGTGGGCTCGGGCTCCGTGGGCTGGTGCTCCGTGGGCTCGGCAGGGCTCATACCTTGATTGAGCCAGAGTGTTGCCTCCCGGGCAAATTTCTTGCCCGGGAGGCAAAATTCGACAGCTCCGCCGGGTGGCGGACGGCTCTCAGCGGTTGGCGACCGCCTGCTTCACCAGCGTCCTGCCGAAGTCCCACATCAGGCCGCCGCCGCTGTGCGCGTCGTCCATCACCGACGTGAAGGCGGCCACGAAACGGTCCACCTCCTTCTCCCCCACGGTCAGCGGCGGGATCAGCTTGATGACCTCCAGATGGTCCCCGGACACCTGGGTGAGGATGCGGTGCTTCTGCAGCAGCGGTACGACGACCATCTGCGCGAACAGTCCCTTGCGGGCGGCCTGCAGCATCGTCCAGCGCCCGCGCAGCTTCAGCGACTTGGGCCGCCCGAACTCGATGCCGACCATCAGGCCCCGGCCGCGCACCTCGCTCAGCAGCTCGTAGCGGTCCACGAGCGCGGCCAGCCGGGACTTCAGCAGTTCCCCGGTGACCCGGGCGTTCTCGACGACCTTCTCGTCCTCGAGTACGGAGAGCACGGCGAGCCCCGCCGCCATGGCCTGCGCGTTCGAGCCGAAGCTCGCCGAGTGCACGAGCACCCGGTCCATCGACGAGTAGACCTTCTTGAAGATCCAGTCCTTGCCGAGCGTCGCGCCGACCGGCACATAGCCGCCCGAGAGCGCCTTGGCGACACAGACCAGATCGGGCTCGACGCCCTCCTCGTGCTGGTACGCGTAGAAGTCGCCGGTCCTGCCGAGACCGGTCTGCACCTCATCGGCGATCAGCAGCGCCTTGTGCCGGTGCAGCAGCTCCTGGGCCGCGCGCAGGTATCCGGGCGGCGTCTCGTGCACGCCCTTGCCCTGGATGGGCTCGACGATCAGCCCGGCGACGTCGCCCTTCAGCAGCTCCCGGCGCAGCGCGTCCAGATCGCCGAGCGGCACCGCCGTGTCGGGCAGGAGCGGCGCGAAGCCGTCCCGGAATCCGTCCTCGCCGTTGACGGAGAGCGCGCCGGTGGTCAGTCCGTGGAAGGCGTGCGTGCAGTAGAGCACCCGCGGCTTCCCGGTCGCGTAGCGCGCGAACTTCAGCGCCGTCTCGACCGCCTCCGTGCCGCTGTTGCCGAAGAAGACCCGGTCAAGGTGTGGGCTGTGCGTGAGCAGCCGCTCCGCGAGCAGGCCGGGCAGCGGCTGGCAGTCGAAGCGGGTGAGGTCGGCGAGCGAGGCGTCGAGGACGTCGTGCAGCGCCTTGCGTACGACGGGGTGGTGCCGCCCTAGGCCCATCACGCCGAAGCCCGCGAGCATGTCGAGGTAGTCGTTGCCCTGCGCGTCCCAGAAGTACGCGCCCTCGGCCCGCTCGTAGACCTTGTCGAAGCCGATGGTGTGCAGCATGCGCGGCAGTTGGTGGTTGAGGTGCCGCGTGTGCAGCTCGTACCGCTCGGCGCCCCGCTCGGCGAGGAGGCGGCCGAGGTCGAACTCCTTGGTCATGCGCTGTACTCCTTGCCTGAACCGCTGTACCCCTTGCCTGAACCGCTGTACTCCTTGCCTGCACCCTGCTCCTGTACGCCCTCCTTGGCCGCGAGCGTGGCACCGATCCGTCCCGCGATCTCGACCGGGGTGAGCCCGAGGTCGGCGAGGACCTCGCCCCGCTTGGCGTGCGCGAGGAACTGCTCGGGGATGCCGAACCGCCGTACGGGCACGTCCACTTCGGCCTCGCCGAGGGCCAGCGCGACCGCCGCGCCGACCCCGGCGGCGCGGCTGTTGTCCTCGACGACCGCCACAAGGCGGTGGCGCGCGGCGAGGCCGGGCAGCTCGGCGTCGACCGGCTTGACCCAGCGCGGGTCGACGACGGTGCAGCGCAGTCCGCGCGCCCGGAGCAGCTCGGCGGCCTGCAGGCAGACCGGCGCCATCACACCGACCGCGACGAGCAGCACGTCCGGGTCGGCGTCCGCAAGGAGCAGGTCCATGCCGCCGAGCCGGTCCACGGCGGGGATCGCGGGCCCCACGGATTCCTTGGGGAACCGCAGCAGCGTCGGCGCGTCGTCCACGGCGACCGCCTCCCGCAACTGCGCCCGCAACTGGTCGGCGTCGCGCGGCGCGGCGATCCGCAGCCCCGGCACGACCTGCAGGATGGACATGTCCCACATGCCGTTGTGGGAGGCGCCGTCGACGCCCGTGACCCCCGCCCGGTCGAGCACGAAGGTGACCCCGCACCGGTGCAGCGCGACGTCCATGAGGAGCTGGTCGAAGGCGCGGTTGAGGAAGGTGGCGTAGACGGCGACGACCGGATGGAGGCCGCCCGTGGCGAGCCCGGCGGCGGACACCGCGGCGTGCTGTTCGGCGATGCCGACGTCCCACACCCGGTCGGGGTAGGCCTCCGCGAACTTGGTCAGGCCGACCGGGCCCAGCATGGCCGCGGTGATGGCGACGACGTCCTCGCGCTCGGCGCCGATGCGGACGATCTCGTCCCCGAACACCGAGGTCCAGGACGGCCCGTTGGAGGGCGCGAGCGGTTCGCAGGTGAGCGGGTCCATGACGCCCACGGTGTGGAAGCGGTCTGCCTCGTCGGCGAGCGCGGGTTCGTAGCCGCGGCCCTTGTCAGTCAGGCAGTGGATGAGCACGGGCCCGTGGAAGCGTTTCGCGCGTCGCAGGGCCGACTCGACGGCGCCGATGTCGTGCCCGTCGATCGGCCCCACGTACTTGAGCCCGAGGTCCTCGAACATGCCCTGCGGCGCGAAGGCGTCCTTGAACCCCTTCTTGGCGCCGTGCAGCGACTCGTACAGCGGCTGCCCGACGACGGGGGTGCGCTGGAGTATGTCCTTGCCCCAGGCGAGCACCCGCTCGTAGCCGTCCGTCGTACGGAGCGTGGCGAGGTGGTTGGCGAGCCCGCCGATGGTCGGCGCGTACGAGCGCTCGTTGTCGTTCACCACGATGATCAGCGGTCGGTTCTTCGCCGCCGCGATGTTGTTGAGCGCCTCCCAGGCCATGCCCCCGGTGAGCGCGCCGTCCCCGATGACGGCGACGACGTGGCCCCGCTCGCCGAGGACCTGGCGCGCCTTGGCAAGGCCGTCCGCCCAGCCGAGCGCGGTCGAGGCGTGGCTGTTCTCGACGATGTCGTGCTCGGACTCCGTGCGGGAGGGGTAGCCCGAGAGGCCACCCTTGCCGCGGAGCTTGGAGAAGTCCTGTCGTCCGGTGAGCAGTTTGTGCACGTAACTCTGGTGGCCGGTGTCCCACACGAGCCGGTCGACGGGCGACTCGAAGACCCGGTGGAGCGCGATGGAGAGTTCCACCACCCCCAGATTGGGCCCGAGATGGCCGCCCGTCCTCGCGACCGCGTGCACCAGGAACTCCCGGATCTCTCCCGCCAGTTCGTCGAGCTCGGCCTCGGAAAGCCTTTTCAGGTCCCGCGGCCCCCGGATGGTCTCGAGAATGGTCATGCTCGGGCCCCCTCTCTGGTTCTGCTCAGCTCACGGCGACGCGGGGCACCCCTGACGGAGTGCCCCGGCCCGCCCGTTCACGTACGTCACCCGCGGTTCCCCGAGACCGTCTCGCGCGCCGCCCTGATGGACTCCTTGAGGGAGCCCATGGTGGCGAGGACGGCGGTCGGTTCGTAGCCGCAGTGCGCCATGCAGTTGGCGCACCGGGGGTCCTTGCCGCGGCCGTACTTGCTCCAGTCGGTCTCCTCGATGAGCTCCTTGTACGTGGGGACGTACCCGTCGCTCATCAGGTAGCAGGGGCGCTGCCAGCCGAAGAGCGAGTAGTTCGGGATCGCCCACGCGGTGCACGGGAAGTCCGCCTTGCCCTCCAGGAAGTCGAGGAACAGCGGCGAGTGGTTCAGGCGCCAGCGCCGCCGGTTGCCACCCGCGAAGGCCTTCTTGAAGAGCTCACGGGTCTGGTCGACGCCCAGGAAGTGCTCCTGGTCGGGCGCCTTCTCGTAGGCGTAGGCGGGCGAGAGCATCATCTCGTCGACTTCCAGCTCGTCGTTGAGGAAGTTGAGGACCTCGATGATGTTCTGCGGCGTGTCGTTGCTGAAGAAGGTGGAGTTGGTGGTCACCCGGAAACCGCGCCTCTTGGCTTCCTTGATGGCCTCCACCGCCTCGTCGAACACGCCCTCCTTCGCGACGGACTCGTCGTGCCGCTCCCGCATGCCGTCGATGTGCACGGCGAACGCGAAGTACGGGGAAGGCGTGAACTTCTCGATCTTCTTGCGCAGCAGCATGGCGTTGGTGCAGAGGAAGACGTACTTCTTCTTCGCCACCAACTGCCGCACGATCTCATCCATGTGAGGGTGCATCAGCGGTTCGCCGCCCGCGATGGACACCATCGGCGCACCGGACTCGAGGACGGCGCCCACTGCCTGGGCCACCGGCATCCGCTGTTTGAGCACACCGGCCGGGTGCTGGATCTTTCCGCACCCCTCGCACGCGAGGTTGCACGCGAAGAGCGGCTCCAACTCGACGATCAAAGGAAACTTGTCACGCTTGCGGAGCTTCTGTTCAAAGAGATACGTCGCGACCTTGACGGTCTGGCGCAGCGGCATGGCCATCTGGCTCACCTCCGAGGGAGCAAAGAAGAACGGTGCCATTCGAAAAAAGCGGGAAGCACGGCACGAAGAACGCGGAAAGCCGATATTCCACCGCGCACCGTGCCGATGCGGACGAGTTCGTACTGAGGGGCATCCACGACCACCCGGACGGCGGCAACGGGCCGCTCTCCGGCGCGTACGGCACAGCGCAGTGTCGCGGCGGACTCCATGTCCACCGCGATCGCGCCGGTGGCCAGGAGCTCGCCGCGCTCCTGGCCCCGTACGACGTGGTCCGAGCCGGTGAGCGGTCCGGTGTGCACGGCGCGTCCGGGCAGGGCCCGCGCCAGCTCCTCGACCAGCAGACCGGCCCCCGTGCAGGCGGTGCTGCCGCGCGCGTCCCTGGTCTCCTCGGCGACGACGAGGTCGCCGGGGCGCATACCGGGGGCGAGTCCGGCGCAGAAGCCGGTGGCCAGGACGGCCGCGTCGCGCAGGGTTTCCTCGCCGAGCGCGTCGCTGACGGCGCGCTCGGCGTTCTTGGGGCCCATGCCGGTGCGCAACACCGTCATGGGCCGGGGGGCGCCGCTGCGGTCACCCGTGCGCAGGGCGAGGCGCTCGATGCCGAGCGCGCAGGCGATCAGCAGCGGCAGGGGGCTCGGCCGCGCGGCCGGGGTCCGGTCCATCAGCCGCCCTTGACCGGATGTGCGGCGGGGCCTTTCGCGAAGGGCTCCCCGTTGATGTACCTGCCGAGCGCGGTGAGCGGGAACACCTGGCGGTACAGGTGGTAGTTGATGGAGAAGTCCCAGGGGAAGCCGGTGCCGGTGAAGTACGGCTCGTCCCAGGAGCCGTCCGGGCGCTGGTTCTCGACGAGCCAGGCGATGCCCCGCTCCGCCGACCTGGACCCGCCCTCGCCCGCCGCGAGCAGTGAGAGCAGCGCCCAGGCGGTCTGCGAGGCGGACGACGTGCCGTGCCCGACCCAGCCCCGGTCGCGGTAGGAACGCAGGTCCTCGCCCCAGCCGCCGTCGTCGTTCTGCACCGACTCGACCCACTTCACCGCGCGCCGGATCGCCGGGTGCGCGGCGGGGAGGCCCGCCGTGACGAGGGCGGGCACCACCGAGCCCGTACCGTAGATGTAGTTGACGCCCCAGCGGCCGAACCAGGCGCCGTTCTCCTCCTGTTCGGCGAGCAGCCACTCGATGCCGCGCCGGGTGCGGGGGTCGTGGGACTTGCCCTCGACGGCGAGCATCTCGACCACGTGGCCGGTGACGTCGGCGGACGGCGGGTCGATGACCTCCCCGAAGTCGCAGAACGGCAGCCGGTTGGGGAAGGGGCTGGTGTTGTCGACGTCGAAGGCGGCCCAGGCGCCGTTCTTCGACTGCATGCCGAGGGTCCAGCGCATGCCGCGCTCGATGGCGTTCTCCAGGCGCGCCTTGTCCGGGTGCGCGACCCGACGCAGCGCGAGGGCGACCTCGGCGGTGTCGTCGATGTCCGGGTAGTTGTCGTTGTGGAACTCGAAAGCCCAGCCGCCCGGCGTCAGGGCGGGCCTGCGCACCGACCAGTCCCCCGGCCGCACGATCTGCTCGGAGATCATCCAGTCCGCGGCCTTGACCAACTGCGGGTGGTCCGCGGGCAGTCCGGCGTCCGCGAGCGCGATGGTCGCCAGGCAGGTGTCCCACACGGGCGACTGGCAGGCCTCGATCATGCGGGCGCCGTCCTCGCGCCACACGGCGAACCGGTCGAGGGAGGCGAGCCCGGCCTTCAGGACGGGGTGGTCCAGGTCGTAGCCGAGCAGGTGGAGCGCGATGATCGAGTAGACGGCGGGCGGCTGGATCCCGCCCCAGCAGCCGTCGTTCTCCTGCCGCTCGATGATCCAGCGGGCCGCGCTGTTCATCGCGGCCTTGCGCACGAAGCGCGGCGCGACCTTGCGGTAGACGTGCAGCGCCTTGTCGAGCCGCTGGAAGAGGCCGTCCCAACTGCCCACGGGGGCAAGGGGCTTGGTGGGGTTCGCCGCGCGCGCGTCGGTGTGCAGCTCGTCCAGGGCGAAGGGTGCGGGGCGTACCGGCCGCTTGGCGGAGACGATGGTCAGGGGCACTATGGTCTGCCGCGCCCAGCAGCCGAAGTCATAGATGTTGAGCGGCGCCCAGTGGGGGAAGTAGATGAGCTCCGGCGGGAGTTCGGGCAGGTCGTCCCACTTCCACCAGCCGAAGAGGGCGAGCCAGATCCGGGTGAAGACCCGGGCCGACGCGATGCCGCCGCGCTCGCGGATCCACGCCGAGGCCTTCGCCATGTGCGCCTCGTCGGGCCGGTCGCCGGCCAGGCGCAGCGCGACGTACGCCTCGATCGTGGCGGAGAGTTCGCCGGGCCCGCCGAAGAAGGTGGCCCAGGTGCCGTCGTCGCGCTGCTCACCGCGGATGAACAGCGCGGCGGCGCGCGTGGTCGGCTCGTCCCGGATCCCGAGGAACTGACGGAGCAGCAGGTCCTCGGAGTCCATGGTCACATTGGTCTCGAGGTCGCCCTTCCACCACCCCTGGGCATCCTGCCGGGAGAGCAGGTACGCCGTGGAGCGGCGCATGGCGCCCGCGGCGGCTTCGCGGGGGTCCGACGTCGCGACGGTCGTATCGGCCCGGTCCACGGATTCGGTCGGTCGGCTGGCCGAGGCTGCGCGGGGCGTGGCCGCTCCGGTGCTTCCGTCGGTCGTCGCTGTCATGGCTTCCCCTTCGTGCAGTGCGGTGGCTACGTCTGCTGTGGGTCCGCCGTCGGCCGACGCGGGGCGCCGGCCGGCGACTGCCTGGGTGTCCAGGGGGTCACACCCCGGAGCTCCCGGATGTCCGCGCAATAACGCTCATCTCTCTCGTACGACGACGAAGTCGGCGAGCGCGACGAGCTGCGCCCGCACCCGCTCCGGCATCCGGACACCGTCCAGCGCCTCGATGGCGATGGCGTGCTGGCGCCGGGCCTCCTTGGCGGTCCACTCGCGGCCGCCCGACTCCTCGATCAGGGCGGCGCGCGCGGCGAACTCCTCCTCGGAGAAGTTCTCGAACTCGCTGCTCTTGGCGTCCGCGGCGAGCAGCTCGCCGAGCCGCTCGGACGCGGGGCCGTCCGCGGCGAGCGCGGCCACCACGGGCAGCGACTTCTTGCGCTGACGCAGATCGCTCCACGTCTGCTTTCCGGTGGCCTCCGGGTCGCCCCAGATGCCGAGCAGGTCGTCCACGGCCTGGAAGGCGAGGCCGAGGTGGTAGCCGTACTTCTCCAAGGTGTCGGCGGTGCGGTCGTCCGCGCCGCCGAGCACGGCGCCGATGGAGACGGCGCAGGCGAGCAGGGCGCCGGTCTTCTTGCCCTCCATCTCCAGGCACTCCTCGACGGTGACCCGGTCGCGGTGCTCGTAGCTGATGTCCTGCGCCTGGCCGTCGATCAGCGCGCGCGTGGCGGTGATGAGGCGGCGGGTGGCGCGGCCCGCCTCGACGGTGCCGAGTTCGAGGAGGATCTCGTTGCCGAGTGCGAAGAGGGCGTCGCCGACGAGGATGGCCTGCGCGGGGCCGTGCACCTTCCACACGGTGTCGCGGTGGCGGCGCTGCTCGTCGCCGTCCATCAGGTCGTCGTGCAGCAGTGAGAAGTTGTGTACGAGCTCGACGGCGACCGCGCCGGGCACGCCGACCTCGGGGGGCGCGCCCGCCGCTTCGGCGGAGAGCAGGGCGAGCGCGGGACGCACGGCCTTGCCGCCGTCGCCGTCGGACGGGTTGCCCTCGGCGTCGATCCAGCCGAAGTGGTAGGCGGCCACGGTGTCCATGGGCGGCGCGAGACGGTCCACCGCGGCCCGCAGCACCGGGGTGGCCAGCGTCCTTCCTTGCTCGAGCAGTGAGGTCACGTCCACCGTGTCGGCAGCCGTTTTCTCGGCCGAGGGCACAGTCGGCACAGTTTCTCCTCTTGTTCCGGTGCTGGTTCTCTGGGGACCTGACCCCAGAAGGTCGAGCTTCACGCCGCCGCCTCCTCGAACGCGAAGAGGTGGTCACGAGGGCGGTCGAGGGTGGAGAGGGCGGCTTCGGCCGCGCTGATGCCGCTGCGTACGGCGCTCTCCATGGTCGCGGGCCAGCCGGTGGCGGTCCACGCGCCCGCGAGGTACAGACCGCGGGCCTTGGTGCGGGCACCGGGGCGCAGCCTGCCGACGCCGGGCGTGGGCGCGAACGTCGCCGTGCGCTCGCGGGTGACGAAGAAGTCCCGCACCTCGGCGCCGTGCGCCGCGGGCAACAGCCGCTCCAGCTCGGGCAGATAGCGCTCTCTGAGCGCGGCGACGGGCGCGTCGATCTCGTCGTGGGCGGCCGACTGGGAGAGCGCCAGGTACTGCCCCTCGGTAAGGCCGGACGCCTCGGTCCGGTCGAAGACCCACTGCACGGGGGAGCCGAGTGCGGCGAAGAACGGCCGCTTCAGCACCTTCCTGTCGTATACGACGTGGATGTTGAGGATCGGCGCGGTGTCGATGTCGAGCAGCTCCTCGGGCCGGTCGAGCGCGCCGTCCGGCAGGAGGTCGTGCGCCTCGTGCTGCGGCACGGCGAGCACGACGGTGTCGGCCTCGATGGTCTCGCCGGGAACCTCCACGCGCCAACCACCGTTGTCCGTACGGGAGATGGAGGTGACTCGTGTCTTCAGTTCCGTACGGACTCCCGCGGCGTCGAGCGCCTTGCGGGCGAGTTTGTCGTGCAGATCACCGAGGGGCACCTGGGCCCAGCCGATGTCGGCGGCGCCCGGTTCGGAGAGCAGCCCGGTCTTGAACACCATCGCGGCGAGCCCCAGCGAGGCGTCTCCCGCGACGGCGTTGAGCGTCGCGACGCCCACCAGGTCCCACAGGGCCTCGATGGCGCGCGGCGACTGGCCGTGCCGGGCCAGCCAGCTGCCGAAGTCCTGGCCGTCCAGCGCGGGGTCGGTCGGGTCGAGCCCCTTGAGGGCGAGCGCCGCGCGCCCCACCTTGGCGCGCTCGGCGACCGACAGATGCGGATAGGTGGCGAGGCTCGCCGCCAGGTGCAGCGGTACGGGCAGCGCGGCCCGCCGAAGACGTCCGAGCCGGTTCCGGTCGGCGTCGAGGACGGGCACGTCGAGACGTTCCTGCAGGGGCGCGAGGTGCGTGCCCTCGACGCGGTCGAGGAACCACCGGTAGGCGGTGCAGCAGCGCAGATAGACGTGCTGGCCGTTGTCGACGGTCAGTGCGCCGCGCTGGAAGGAGAACGCGAGCCCGCCGAGCCGCGGCCGCCCTTCGAGCAGCGTCACGCGCAGGCCCGCGTCGGCGAGCGCGAGCGCGGCGGTGACGCCCGCGAGGCCGCCGCCGACCACTACGGCGGCCGCCCCCGGGGAGCGGCCTTCGGCGTCCACGTCCGCCCCTTCGGGCTGCATGTCCTCGCTCTTCATGCACCCACCCCTTCGGCCGTTGCAGTCTGGGACGCGGCCGCGGAGCGGAGGGTTGCCCGCCGCTTTGCGGACGTCGCCCCAGCCGCCCCACGATCACTCCGGATGCGCATCACGCACGCCTCCAGACGGTCTGTCGTGACACGCTCCGCGCGTCGAGCCCGGACAGCCCGCGCACGGCGACGTACGCCTTCTCGCGGCCGGGCAGCGAGACGCGGCCGCGCAGCACCGCTTCGGGATCACGCTCGATGCGGTCGAGCAGCCTGCGGTAGATGCCGGCCATGGCCGCGACGCAGGCGCCGCTGCGCCGGTCAAGCATGGGCAGCAGGCGGTAGCCCTCGGCGAACAGGGCCCGTGCGCGGCGCACCTCGAAGTGGACGAGGCCCGCGAAGTCGGAACCGGCGGGCGGCTCGGCTCCCGCGAACCCGGCGGAGCAGCCGAACTTGGCGAGGTCGTCGGCCGGCAGGTACGTCCGCCCGTCCTGCGCGTCCTCGCGAACGTCCCGGAGAATGTTGGTCAGTTGGAGCGCGAGGCCGAGCGTGTCGGCATACTCCGGCGCCCGCTCGGCGTGGAGCGCCCCCCGTTCGGTACCGAACACTCCGAGCGAGAGCCGTCCGATCGCCCCCGCCACGCAGCGGCAGTAGACCTTCAGGTCCTCCCACGTCTCGTACGTCCCGCCGCGTACGTCCATGAGGACGCCGTCGATGAGTTCGTCGAGGCCGTCCATCGGGATCGGGAAGTGGGTCGCCGCGTGCGTGAGGGCGACCGCCACCGGGTCGGTGTCGTCCTCGTGCACCTCACCCGCGCGGATCCGGGCGACCAGGGCCCGGGTGTCGTCGAGCCGGGCCGCCTTGGTCTCCAACGCGAGCCCGCCGTCGCCGATGTCGTCCACCCGCCGCGAGAGCGCGTAGAGCGCGGACATGGCCCGCCTCTTCGGCGTCGGCAGCAGCCTGATGCCGTACGCGAAGTTGCGTGCCTGCTGTCCGGTCACGGCCTCGCAGTAGCTGTACGCGGCGAGCACCGACGCGGACACGCGCGGATCCGTCTCCACTGCCCGGCTCACCCCTCTCCTCGCAGAACTGCACCCGCCTCGCGCAGCATGCGTGGCTTGGTGGGTCTGGGTGGTCCGGGCAGTACGTCGTATCCCGCGGCGACGATCGACCGGGCCGCCGCCCTCCCCCCTGCCACGAACCCGGCAAGCAGCAGCTTCAGCCTGCCGTGGACGCTACCCACCAGGGGGGTGCCTTCATTCAGGAGGCGGCGGGCGCGTTCCGTTTCGAATGCGACCAGGGCGCGCACCGAGGCACCCGCTGTCGGCCGGGACAGATCTGACTCGCTCACGTGGAACTGCTTCATGTCCTCAACCGGCAGGTAGATGCGGCCGCGCCGCAGGTCTTCGGCGACGTCCTGGATGTGCTCGACGATCTGCAGCCCGGTGCAGACGGCGTCCGAGCGGCGGATGCGCTCGGGACTCTCCGTACCGGTGATGGCCAGGACGAGCCGGCCGATCGGGTTCGCGGAGAGCGCGCAGTACGCCACGAGGTCGTCGTAGGTCTCGTAGCGGGTGACGCGCTGGTCCTGGCGGTTGGCCTCGAGCAGACCCAGGAAGGGATCCACCGTCAGGGTCCCGCGCTCGGCGGCCGGCGCAAGGGCCCGCACCAGGGGGTGGCCGGGCTCCGCGCCGCCGAAGACCTTGCCCAGATCGGCCTCGACGGCGTCCAGGAGGGGCAGTGGGTCATCGGGGGCACCGGGGCCGTCGACGCCGAGGTACCGGGCGTGGGCCGCGCCGGGCGCGAGGTCGCTGTCGCCGATGTCGTCGATGAGGCGGACGACGCCGTAGACGGCCATGAGGTCGTCGCGCCAGGCCCGGGGCAGAAAGAAAGGAGCCACCGGGAAGTTCTCGTCCGCGGCCTTGTCGAGGACGGCGGATGCATCGCGGAGCTGGAGATCATCCGTAGCCATTGCCGTCACATCTCCCGTTCTACACTGCCGACCCAATACATCCTATTTCGGACACGCCGCCCAGCTCTCTCCGAGGTGGACCGTGCTCCGAGCCGGGGCGCCGCGCGATATCGCCCCACTTGCCGCGAATCAGCACTGCTACAGCTTACGTTGTACAACCACTCAGCCATCGTCGGGGTGTTCGGCGCATCACGACAACACACCGATTGGCCTCAATCTTCCCTGGGCACACGCGAGTTGAGTGACCCGAGTGGCCCAGGGGGACACCATGTCATGACAGTGCCCCGCTGGATTCCTCCTGGCGGGGCACTGCTGCCGAACGGGTGGGCGTCCGATGGCTCGAACGGGCTACTTGCCCGTGAACTTCTCGTACTCCTTTATGACCTCGTCGGTCGGGCCGTCCATGCGCAGCTCGCCGCGCTCCAGCCACAGGACGCGGTCGCAGGTGTCGCGGATCGACTTGTTGTTGTGGCTGACCAGGAAGACCGTGCCGGCCGACTTGCGGAGCTCGCGGATGCGGGCCTCGGAACGCTTCTGGAACTTGCGGTCGCCGGTGGCCAGGGCCTCGTCGATCATCAGGACGTCGTGGTCCTTGGCCGCCGCGATGGAAAAGCGCAGCCGGGCCGCCATGCCGGACGAGTAGGTGCGCATCGGCAGGGTGATGAAGTCGCCCTTCTCGTTGATGCCCGAGAAGTCGACGATCTCCTGGTAGCGCTCCCGGATCTGCTCGCGCGACATGCCCATCGCGAGCCCGCCGAGGATGACGTTGCGCTCGCCCGTCAGGTCGTTCATCAGGGCCGCGTTGACACCGAGCAGCGAGGGCTGGCCGTCGGTGTAGACCTTGCCCTGCTCGGCGGGGAGCAGCCCGGCGATGGCACGCAGGAGCGTGGACTTGCCGGAGCCGTTCGAGCCGATCAGCCCGATGGCCTCGCCGCGGTAGGAGGTGAAGCTGACGCCGCGCACGGCGTGCACCTTGCGGACGCCGCGCTCCTCACCGCGCCGGAGCATGCGGCTCAGCGCGGAGGTGGCGCTGCCCTTGCCCGTCTTCGCGCCGTTGACGCGGTAGACGATGTGCAGCTCGTCGGCGATGACGGTGGGGATGTGCCCCTTGTCGGTGATGTTGTCGTCAGCCACGGCCGTAGCGCTCCTCAGCCTTCCAGAAGTACACGAAGCCGACGGCGCCGATCACGACCGCCCAGCCGACGGCGAAGATCCACACGTGCGGCGGCAGGTAGGAGGAGCCGTAGTCGTCGATCAGTGCGAAGCGGATCAGGTCCATGTAGATCGAGGCCGGGTTCCACTGGAGCACGTCCCCGATCCAGCTGGGCACGTCCTTCTTGTCCGCGAGCATCGCGGGGATGCTGAACATGACGCCCGAGGCGTACATCCAGGTGCGCATCACGAACGGCATCAGCTGCGCCAGGTCCGGCGTCTTGCTGCCCATCCGGGCGAAGATCAGCGCGAGCCCGGTGTTGAAGACGAACTGCAGGGCGAGGGCGGGCACCACGAGCAGCCACGAGAAGGCCGGGTAGATCCCGAACCCCACCATGATCACGACCAGCACGATCATCGAGAACAGCAGCTGCTGGAGCTGCTGGAGCGCGAAGGAGATCGGCAGCGAGGCCCGGGGGAAGTGCAGGGCCCTGACCAGGCCGAGGTTTCCGGCGATCGCCCGTACGCCCGCCATCACGGAGCTCTGCGTGAAGGTGAAGACGAAGACGCCCGTCACCAGGAAGGGCACGTAGATCTCGTGCGGAATGCCCTTCCGCGCGCCGAGGAGCAGCCCGAAGATGAAGAAGTAGACCGCCGCGTTCAGGAGCGGCGTCGCCACCTGCCAGAGCTGGCCGAGCTTGGCCTGGCTGTACTGGGCGGTCAGCTTCGCCTGGGAGAAGGCGAGGATGAAGTGGCGTCGTCCCCAGAGCTGGCGGACGTACTCGAAAAGTCCGGGCCGGGCGCCGCTGACGGTCAGACCGTACTTGGCGGCGAGTTCGGATCGGGAGAGCCCGTCATCGGGCGACGGAGACGCGGTCACCGCGACTCCGCCGTCATGCGTTGTCTCACTCACGAGTGGAAACTTTCGTCTTCAGATGCGCAGCCGGTCGGGCGTAGGCGTGGGCCAGGGACCGGGGTATGGCCCGAATGCTCTCAGACCCGAGCTTGTCAGATGACAGGAGGTCGACCGAGTCGGGTCAGCCGCCACACCGTACGCCACTTCATCGGCCTGCGAGGTCCGCAGGGCGTGGTCCAGCCCTCCTTGAAGCCGCCGAACCAGGCCTTGAGGGCCGGGCCCGAGGGGCGTCGGGCGAGGGTGAGAAGCATCCAGACGCCGAGGTAGACCGGGACAAGGAGTGCGGGGAGGTTGCGACGGGCCAGCCACACGCGGTTGCGGGCCACCATCCGGTGGTAGACCGCGTGCCGGGAGGGGGCCGTCGTGGGGTGGAACAGGACCATGTCGGAGCGGTAGTCGATCATCCAGCCGGCGTTCAGCGCGCGCCAGGCGAGGTCGGTCTCCTCGTGCGCGTAGAAGAACTCGCCGGGAAGACCGCCGACCTCGGCGAGGACCTTCGTACGGACGGCGTTGGCGCCGCCGAGGAAGGTCGTCACGCGCGAGGAGCGCATCGGGTCGGAGGCCCGCAGGCGCGGCACGTGGCGGCGCTGGGTCTCCCCCGTTTCCGGGTCCGCGATGCGGAAGCTGATGATGCCGAGCTCCGGATCGGCGGCGAAGGCCTCGCGGCACAGCTGGGCCGTGTCCATGTTCGCGAGCAGGCCGTCGTCGTCGAGGAAGAGCAGGATGTCGACGTCGGTGCCGCCGGGGCCGAAGGCCTCGATGCCGACGTTGCGGCCGCCGGGGATGCCGAGGTTCTCGGGCAGCTCGACGGTGCGGACGCCGTCGGGAACCTCGGGCACGGGGGCGCCGTTGCCGACCACGACCACCTCGACCGGGTCGCCGTCCTGCTTGGCGACCGAGTCGAGGAGGGCGCGCAGCTCCTGCGGCCGGTTGCCCATCGTGATGATGACGGCGCCGACCTTCGGATTCTGTGCCGGGGTGCTCACTTCAACCTGCTCGATACGAGGATGGATACGAGGTGGAGCAGGGTCTGCAGCAGCGCGATGCCCGCGAGGACGGCCACGCCGAGGCGGGAGAAGAACAGGTCGCCCCGGGCCTGGTCCACGAACGCGATGACCAGGATCAGCAGCGACGCCTCGACGCCGAGGATCAGCCGGTGGAACTTCAGCGCGGCGGCGGCCCTGCGGGCCAGCGCCATGCCGGAGGAGCGCGGCTCGGCCGCGGACTCCTTCACCGGCTCCTTGCCCGTCTGGTGTCGGGCGACGCCGACGAGGTCGGTCTCGGCCTTGATCAGGATCGCGCCGAGTGCGGCAAGCGTGCCAAGGAAGGCCCACAGCCAGTCGATGCGCCCCGAGCCCCAGATGTCGGCGGCCCGCAGACCGAAGCCGACCAGGACGGCGGCGTCGCACAGATAGGCGGCGACCCGGTCCAGGTAGACCCCGGCCATCGAGTACTGCTTCTTCCAGCGGGCGATCTCGCCGTCGACGCAGTCGAGCAGAAGATAGAGCTGGACCGCGAGCACACCGAGCACGGCGCCCGTGATCCCCGGCACCAGCAGAGCCGGGGCGGCGAGGGCGCCGGCCACGGTCATCACGTAGGTCAGCTGGTTGGGCGTGACCTTCGTGTTCACCAGGTGCCGGTCGATGCGCAGGGAGACCTCGCGCATGTAGAGCCGGCCGGCCCAGTGTTCGCCGCTCCGCCGGTCCTTCACCCCCGGGGGGTGAACAACCGGGCGGAGCTCAGCTACCGATGGCTTTTGCATAGTCGGCGTATGCGTCCCTGATCTGGTCGGTGGACAGGTCGAGGTGTTCGAGGATCGTGTAGCGGCCCGGCCGGGTCTGCGGAGCGAACTCCACGACCTGGACGAACTCGTCCACGGTGAAGCCGATCTCCTCCGGCAGCACGGGGAGACCGTGCCTGCGCAGCACCGAGGCCATGAACGCCGACTCCTCGCGGGCACCGCGCAGGTGCATCGCGAACGCCGCGCCGAGGCCGCACTGCTCGCCGTGGCTGGCGGCGCGCTTGGGGAAGAGGAGGTCGAAGGCGTGGTTGATCTCGTGGCAGGCGCCGGATGCCGGGCGGGAGTCGCCCGAGATCGACATGGCGATACCGGTGAGGACCAGACCCTCGGCGAGCACTTGGAGGAATCCGTCGTCGCCGACGCCGCCGGGGTGGCGGAGCACGGCCTCGCCGGCCTGGCGGGCCATGGCGGCCGCGAGGCCGTCGATGTCCTCGCCGCGCTCGCGGGCGGCGAGCTCCCAGTCGGCGATCGCGGAGATGTTGGACAGCGCGTCGCCGATGCCGGAACGGACGAACCGGACGGGCGCCTCACGGATCACATCGAGGTCGATGACGACCGCGATGGGGTTCGGCACGCCGTACGAGCCGCGCCCCGCGTCGTTGTCGAGGGTCGCGACCGGCGAGCAGAGGCCGTCGTGCGACAGGTTCGTCGCGACGGCGACCAGCGGCAGGCCGACGCGCGCCGCGGCGAACTTGGCACAGTCGATGATCTTGCCACCGCCGAGGCCGACGATCGCGTCGTAGCGGCCCGACTTCCTGATGTCCTCACCGAGCTTGATGGCGTCGTCCAGCGTGCCGCCACCGACCTCGAACCACTCCGCGCCGCCCAGCGAGGGCATCAGCCGCTCGCGGAGCACCGCGCCCGAGCCGCCGCTGATGGCGATGGCGAGCTTGCCGGTCGACGAGCAGATCCGCTGGTCGGCGAGGACACCGGCCAAGTCGTCGAGCGCCCCCGACCGGATGTCGACGACGACCGGCGAGGGGATGAGCCTCGTCAGTACTGGCACGCGATCTCCCGGCCCTTGGCGAGGTCGTCGTGGTTGTCGATCTCGACCCACGTGACGTCGCCGATCGGGGCCACGTCCACCTTGAAGCCGCGGTTGACGAGCTCCTGGTAGCCGTCCTCGTAGTAGAGGTCGGGGTCGCGCTCGAAGGTGGTCTTCAGGGCGTCGGCGAGCTCGTCGGCGGCGGAGCCCTCGATGAGGGTGACGCCGATGTACTCGCCGGTGGCCTCGGAGGGGTCCATCAGCTTGGTGATGCGCTGCACGCCCTTGGCGTCGTCGACGATGACCTTCATCTCCTCGTCGGCGAGGTTCTTCACCGTGTCGAGGGCGAGGATGATCTTCTGGCCGTTGCCGCGCGCGGCGAGCAGCGTCTTCTCGACGGAGACCGGGTGCACGGTGTCGCCGTTGGCGAGGATCACGTCGTGCTTGATGGCGTCACGGCCGCACCACAGGGAGTAGGCGTTGTTCCACTCCTCGGCCTTGTCGTTGTCGATCAGGGTGATCTTGAGGCCGTACTTCGCCTCGAGCGCCGCCTTGCGCTCGTAGACGGCCTCCTTCTTGTAGCCGACGATGATCGCGACCTCGGTCAGACCGATCTCGGCGAAGTTGCCGAGCGTCAGGTCGAGGATCGTGGTCTCCCCGTCGACGGGCACCAGAGCCTTGGGCAGCGTGTCCGTGTAGGGACGAAGACGCCGTCCGGCGCCTGCGGCAAGGACGAGGCCGATCATGCGGGTTCTCCTTCATCGTGTACGGCGGGTGCGCCACGCTTGTGAGCGGTCACCCAGAAGCTGATGCTCTCGACGAGCACCACGAGTGCCACGGCCACGGCGAGTGCCGTGAGCGCGACGGTGAAATCTGTGGCGGGCAGCAGGGCCGCGGCAAGCACGACCACGAGGGTCCTGCCGTCCTGGCCGCCGATCGTCCGCACCAGCCAGCGCGGGGGCGCGCCGGTGCCGCCCTTGATGCGGTACACCGTGTCGTAGTGATGGTAGGCGACCGCGCCCACGAGCCCGAAAGCTGCCGGAAGCGCTCCGTTCACGTCGGCTCTGGCCGCCAGTACCAGGATCGTGCCGTATTCGGCCGCGCGGAAGAACGGCGGGACGAGCCAGTCCAGGGGCGCCTTGAGCGGCATGATCAGGGCGAGGCCCGACAGGGCGACGTAGAGCGCGGCGGCGGCCACGACGGCGGGGCCGCCGTAGGGCGCGGTCAGGGCCACGGCTACGACGACGGCTCCGCCGACGAAGGCGAGGACCGGGGCGGGCCGCAGCCAGGTGACCCGGAGCCTGAGGGCGGCGAAGGCGTCGGCGAGCGGGCCGTTGTCGGCGAGCTCTTCGAGGGCGTGCGCGGCGCGGTCGGTGCGGGTCGCCTTGCGGGTCAGGGAGCGCAGGACGCGTCCCGCCGTGGTGTAGCAGGCGGCGAGCGCGCAGCCGATGAGCAGGACGACGAGGGTGATGCGCGGAGTGGTCAGCGCGGTGAGCACGGCGATCATCGCCCAGCGCTCGCCGATGGGCAGCACGATCATCCGGCGCAGCCAGACCGTCCACCCGACGCTGTCGAGCTTGTCCGAAAGGGCCGCGGTGGGGCTGGTGTTGGCGGTCGCGTCGTGATTCGCCTCGTTGAAGGAGAAGTCCACGACGTGCCGGCAGGTCTGCAGGACCATCGCGCCGAGCGCGAGCGCCCACACGTCGTCGCCGTTGGCGTTGGCCGCGCCGAGCGCGAGGCCCGCGTAGTACGCGTACTCCTTGGCACGGTCGAACGTCGCGTCCAGCCAGGCGCCCAGCGTCGAGTACTGCAGGGAGTAGCGGGCGAGCTGCCCGTCCGTGCAGTCCAGGACGAAGGAGAGGAGGAGCAGCAGGCCCGCCGCGACGAAGCCGCCGCGGGTGCCGGTCGCCGCGCAGCCCGCCGCTATCAGGGCGGTGAGCAGCGAGGCGGTGGTGACCTGGTTCGGGGTGAGGCCCCGGCGGGCGCACCAGCGGGCGAGGTAGCGCGAGTAGGGGGAGATGCAGTACGTCGTGAAGAAGCCGTCGCGCGACTTGACCGCGGTGCGCAGGCGGACGGCCTCGTCGTCGACGGCGGCGACGGCCTGGCGTGCCTCGTTGCGGGCCTGCGGATCGCTGGGCACGGTGGCGACGAGGGTGCCGAGGTCGGGGCGGTGCACGTCGGCGGCGCCGGACTCCATGGCCGTCGCGATGTCGTGCGGGAGCGCGTCGAGCGTCACGACGCCGCCCGCGGTCCCGGCGGTCGCCCGCAGGGCGCGCGTCAGTTCCGTGCGGGCCTCCGGCTTGGCCGTGACGGCGCCGGGGACGGCACTGGCGGCGAAGCGGGGGTCGGTGAGGCCGAGGCGCAGGGCGTGGACGTGACCGACGAAGCGCGCGTCGACGACCGCGATCCGCTGGTCACCCGGCACGGCGGCAAGCAGCGTCTCGACGTCCGCCGCGTCGGAGGCGACCCGCACGTCGAAGCCCAGGGACCGCAGATCACCTTCGAGTGGCGACCCGGGGACCGGCTGACCGGTGAGGATGGCGGTCGACAGACGAACTCACTCCTTGAGTACCGGCGCGGCTCGCGCCGGGCACATGCGTAAGGGGAGCGCCCCTGGCCATGGCGGCCGGGCGGCACGTCGGCTGAGGCTATCGGATGATGGGAAGCGGGCGTTCATCACCCGTTCACGCCCCGATAAGAGCCTGTGTCATAACCCCGGCCGGATCAGTGGGCGTCGTCTGGTGCGTGCGATCGCAAGGCGCCGGAACTCCCTCGTAGCGGAGCTACTAGGGCGTTTCGGCAACGCGGCGAGCGTGCGTGCCAGACGACGACCACCCGGCCGGGGTTATGACACAGGCTCTCAGAGCGGCCTGCGAGGGCCTCGGCCTTGGCGATCATCATGGTGGATGGGGGGCCGCAGTCACAAACCGCGCCCGCCCCGCGCCCGGCTTGCCCGCATAGCGACCAGCTGTCCCCGCGGCGTGTTCGCTTAGGGTGGGCGCCCATGACATGGCTGATCACAGGTGGAGCGGGATACATCGGGGCCCATGTGGCGCGGGTCATGGCCGGTGCCGGGGAGGGCGTCGTCGTACTGGACGACATCTCGTCGGGCGTACCGCAGCGGCTGCCCGCGGACATGCCCCTCGTGAAGGGGTCCTCGCTGGACGGGGCGCTGCTGCGCCGGGTCTTCGCCGAGCACGGGGTCACCGGTGTGGTGCATCTCGCGGCCCGCAAGCAGGTCGGGGAGTCGGTGGAGCAGCCGCTGCGCTACTACCGGGAGAACCTGGGTGGCCTGACGACGCTGCTCGAAGCGGTGGCCGAGGCAGGCATCAAGCGGTTCGTGTTCTCTTCGTCGGCCGCGGTGTACGGCGATCCGCCGGACGCCGACCTCGTAGGGGAGGACACCCCCTGCGTCCCGGTCAGCCCCTACGGAGAGACGAAGCTCGCCGGAGAGTGGCTGGTGCGGGCGGCCGGGCGGGCGCACGGCATCGGGACCGTCTGTCTGCGCTACTTCAACGTGGCGGGCGCCGCGTCGCCCGAACTCGCGGACACCGGGATCTTCAACGTGATCCCGATGGTCTTCGACCGGCTGCGGCGCGACGAGGCGCCGCGGATCTTCGGTGACACCCATCCGACGCCGGACGGCACCTGCGTCCGCGACTACGTGCACGTCTGCGACCTCGCCGAGGCCCACCTCGCGGCGGCCCGCAGGCTCGCGGCGGGCGCCGAGGGTGATCTGACGGTGAACATCGGGCGGGGGCACGGTGTTTCCGTACGCGAACTCGTCACCCTCATCGGCGAGGTGAGCGGGGACACCCGTCCCGCCCTCGTGGAACCGGCCCGCGCCGGTGACGCGCCGCGCGCCGTGGCCGACGCCCGCCGGGCGGCCGAGGAGCTCGGCTGGACGGCGCGGCGCGGGGTGCGCGAGATGGTCGAGTCCGCCTGGGCGGGATGGTGTCTGCACCACCCCGGAGCGCACCGCGACTGATCGTCGCGACTCCCTGACCTGCACCCCTCCCCCAGACGGCAATCGTTGCCATTTTCGCAGGTCAGGGAGATGACAACGGTGTTCAGTGCCGCGTTGCCAGGTACCCCCCACCCGTAGTTCACTGTGGCAGCGCGACCAGCGAACGGCAGGACCGACGACCACTGGGGAGGCGGCTCCATGGGGGCTGGGCACGATCACGGACACACGCACGGGGTACCGGCCACGGGGACGGCGGCCAACGCCTACAAGGGTCGGCTCCGCATCGCCCTCATTATCACGGTCACGATCATGGTGGCGCAGATCGTGGGCGGCCTCATGGCGGACTCGCTCGCACTCGTCGCGGACGCGGCACACATGGCCACGGACGCCCTGGGCCTCGGCATGGCTTTGCTCGCGATTCACTTCGCGAACAGGCCGCCGACCGAGAACCGCACCTTCGGCTATGCCCGCGCGGAGATACTCGCCGCGCTCGCCAACTGTCTGCTGCTGCTCGGCGTCGGCGGTTACGTGCTGTACGAGGCGGTCGAGCGGTTCATCACGCCCGCGCAGACCGAGGGCAGTCTCGCCATCTACTTCGGCGTCTTCGGTCTCGTCGCGAACATGATCTCGCTGTCACTGCTGATGCGCGGCCAGCAGGACAGCCTCAACGTGCGGGGTGCCTTCCTGGAGGTCGTCGCGGACACCCTCGGCTCGGTCACGGTCATCATCGCGGCCACCGTGATCATGCTCACCGGGTGGCAGGCCGCCGACCCGATCGCCTCGCTCGTCATCGGCCTCATGATCGTCCCGCGTACGGTCAAGCTCCTGAAGGAGACCCTCAACGTGCTCCTTGAGTCGGCTCCCCAGGGGGTCGACATGGCGGAGGTGCGGGCCCACATACTCGGTCTGCCGGGCGTCGAGGAGGTCCACGACCTGCACGCCTGGACCATCACCTCGGGCATGCCCGTGCTCTCCGCACACGTCGTGGTGAGCTCCTCCACCCTCGACTCGATCGGCCACGAGAAGATGCTGCACGAGCTGCAGGGCTGCCTGGGCGACCACTTCGACGTCGAGCACTGCACCTTCCAGCTGGAACCGAGCGGACACGCGGAGCACGAGGCGAAGCTCTGCCACTGAGCCCGGCTCCGTACGCCGGGGTCACGGCCGGTGTTACCGTGGCCGGAGTTCTTGAGTTCCCTGGAGGTGGGTTGATGACTGTCGCGGCCGACGCTGCTCCGCGCGGCGACACGTGCATCCCCACTTCCCGGGCTCGCGTCTGACGCTCGTCACGTCCGCGGGTCCCCCACTCAAGGGTTTCCCACGTTGACCGACAACACTTCGCTCATCCGTGCCTTCTTCGCCCTGCACCACGGGCTCGACCGGCAGGGCCCCGGCTCCGATGCCACCACCCGGCGGCTGCTCGCCCTCGCGGGCGCGCTGCCCGCGCGGCCGCGCGTCCTCGACCTGGGCTGCGGCCCCGGCCGGGCCGCGCTCCTCCTCGCCGCCGAGGCCGGCGCCGAGGTGACCGCCGTCGATCTGCACGAGCCGTTCCTCGACGAGCTCCGCGCGTCCGCGCGGGCGCTCGGGCTCACCGACTCGATCACCGCCCTCCATGCCGACATGGCCGAACTCCCCTTCCCGGACGGCTCGTTCGACCTGGTCTGGGCCGAGAGCTCGGCCTACTCCATCGGCTTCGACAGCGCGCTGCGCGGCTGGCGGCGGCTGCTCGCTCCGGGCGGGGCGCTCGTCCTCACCGAGTGCGAGTGGACGACGGGCGAGCCCTCCGCCGCGGCCCGCGCCTTCTGGGAGCGGCACTACGCCCTCCGTACCGGCGAGGAGAACCTCCGGGCCTCGACCGGCGCCGGGTACTCCGTGCTCGGCGTGCACGCGCAGCCCGAGTCCGACTGGGACGAGTACTACGGGCCGCTGGCCGCCCGCGCGGACGCGGCGGACCCGAGCACTCCCGGCATGGCCGAGGCGCTCGCCGCCACCCGCGAGGAGATCGCGATGCGGCGCGAGCACGGGACGGAGTTCGGATACACGGGCTACGTCCTGCGTCCCACGGACTCCTGGCCGACCCGGCCGGAGACCGCGTCGGACGTCGCCGCGGTGCACGCCGTGAACGCGGCCGCCTTCGAGACCGAGGCGGAGGCCGACCTGGTCGACGCGTTGCGCGCCGACCCCGGGGCCTGGCTGCCGGGCCTGTCGTACGTCGCCGAGGCGCCCAACGGTGCCGTGGCCGCGTACGCGCTGCTCACCCGCTGTCTGGTGGGCGGGGCGCCCGCACTGGCACTCGCCCCCGTGGCCGTACTGCCCGCGTACCAGCGGACGGGGGCGGGGTCGGCGGTCGTCCGGGCCCTGCTCGATGCGGCACGCGCGCGTGGGGAGCGGCTCGTCGTCGTGCTCGGGCACCCCTCGTACTATCCGCGGTTCGGTTTCGAGCCCGCTTCCGGGTACGGAATCCGGCCAGGTTTCGAGGTTCCCGATGAGGCGATGATGGCACTCGTACTCGATGGATCCGACGATTCCGCGGGGCTGCCGCGGGGCACGATCCAGTATCCGGCCGCCTTCGGCGTCTGATCGCCCCACCGGGCGCTCCCCCGGGAGCGCCCTCCGCGGGTCCCGCCGTGCTCCGGCCCGGCGGGACATGCGGGTCCCCGGAGTGCCGGGGGCGTCCGGAACGTACGGCAGACTTGGGGCTCGAAGACCGAAGCGAAGGATGCGTATGCCGATCACACCTGCCACCGCGGCGAACGAATCGTCGAACGGCGCCGGAGAAGCGATCTTGCTCGAACTCGTCGACGAGGACGGCAGGACGATCGGCACGGCGGAGAAACTCTCCGCGCACCAGGCGCCCGGGCAGCTGCACCGGGCGTTCTCCGTCTTCCTCTTCGACGAGCAGGGGCGCCTGCTGCTCCAGCAGCGCGCTCTCGGCAAGTACCACTCCCCCGGCGTCTGGTCGAACACTTGCTGCGGCCACCCCTATCCGGGCGAGGCCCCGTTCGCGGCGGCCGCCCGGCGTACGTACGAGGAGCTCGGGGTCTCGCCGTCGCTGCTCGCCGAGGCGGGCACGGTGCGCTACAACCACCCGGACCCGGACTCGGGGCTCGTGGAGCAGGAGTTCAACCACCTCTTCGTGGGCATGGTGCAGGCTCCGCTGAGCCCGGATCCCGAGGAGATCGGCGGGACCGCGTTCGTGACGGCCGCGGAGCTGGCCGAGCGGCACGAGCGGGAGCCGTTCTCCGCCTGGTTCATGACCGTGCTCGACGCGGCCCGGCCCGCGGTCAAGGAGCTGACCGGCCCCGCCGCGGGCTGGTAGGCCCGCACGGCGGTTCGCTGGTGACGGGGGCACGCGTCCACGCGGGACGCGGTTGGTCCGCACCAACTCCTTGACGCGGCCTGGGCGTCGGCCTTAAATCAAGTACTGAACAAAGTGAACGCGGCGTTTCCTCGCCGCGTTCAGTTCTTGATCGTAATTTGTCATGCGCATGCCCCACCCGCCACCGCCCCCACGCGAAGCGATGTGATGACAGTGCACACCTCCCCCCGCCGCCGCACCAAGCTCTGCGCGCTCGCCCTTGCCTGCGGCGCCGCGAGCCTCGCCGTGCTCCCCTCGGCCTCCGCCGAGCCCCCGCCCCGCTCCCCCGCCACCGCACCGGCGGCCGCGGCCGCCTCGTTCACCGACGACTTCAACGGCCCCGCCGGGTCGGCGGTCGACGGCTCCAAGTGGCAGATCGAGACGGGCGACAACGTCAACAACCACGAGCGGCAGTACTACACCTCGGGCAACAAGAACGCGGCGCTCGACGGCCAGGGCAACCTGGTCATCACCGCCCGCAAGGAGAATCCCGGCAACTACCAGTGCTGGTACGGCAGGTGCGAGTACACCTCGGCCCGGCTGAACACCGCGGGCAAGTTCACCCAGACCTACGGCCACGTCGAGGCCCGCATGAAGGTGCCGCGCGGCCAGGGCATGTGGCCCGCCTTCTGGATGCTCGGCGCCGACATCGGCAGCGTGGGCTGGCCGAACAGCGGCGAGATCGACGTGATGGAGAACGTCGGCTTCGAACCGAGCACCGTGCACGGGACCCTGCACGGCCCCGGCTACTCCGGTTCGGGCGGGATCGGCGCGGGTTACACGCTGCCCGGCGGCCAGGCGTTCGCGGACAAGTTCCACACGTTCGCCGTGGACTGGTCGCCGAACCGCGTCAGCTGGTCCGTGGACGGCACCGTCTACCAGACCCGCACCCCGGCCGACCTGAACGGCAACCGCTGGGTCTTCGACAAGCCCTTCTTCCTCATCCTCAACCTCGCGGTCGGCGGCTACTGGCCAGGCGACCCGAACGGCAGCACCTCGTTCCCCCAGCGACTCGTCGTCGACTACGTCCACGTGACGACCGGCAACTGAGCGGCGCGCCACGCGCACGCCCCAGAGCCCGTCTTTACGCCCACGCTGCCCGGGAAGAGGGCACCATGTGCGGCAGCCGCCGCGCCGGACAACGGCGTTCCACCCCTCTTCCCAGGAGCGACAGGCATGAGCACTACAGCCCAGATCGGGGTCACGGGCCTCGCCGTCATGGGGCGCAACCTCGCCCGCAACTTCGCCCGCAACGGGTACGCGGTCGCCCTCCACAACCGCACCGCCTCCCGCACCCACAACCTGGTGCGGGAGTTCGGTGAGGAGGGCATCTTCGTGCCGACCGAGTCCGCCGAGGACTTCGTGGCCGCCCTCGAACGGCCGCGACGCCTCGTGATCATGGTGAAGGCCGGTGAGCCGACCGACGCGGTGATCAAGGAGTTCGCGCCGCTCCTCGAACCCGGCGACATGATCGTCGACGGTGGCAACGCGCACTTCGCCGACACCCGGCGCCGCGAGAAGGAGCTGCGCGAGCAGGGCATCCACTTCGTCGGCACCGGCGTCTCCGGCGGCGAGGAGGGCGCGCTGCACGGGCCGAGCATCATGCCCGGCGGCAGCACCGAGTCGTACGCCTCGCTCGGCCCGATGCTGGAGAAGGTCTCCGCGAAGGCGAAGGACGGCGCCCCGTGCGTGACGCACGTCGGCCCGGACGGCGCCGGTCACTTCGTGAAGATGGTGCACAACGGCATCGAGTACGCCGACATGCAACTCATCGGCGAGGCCTATCAGTTGCTGCGGGACGTGGCCGGGTACTCCCCCGCGCAGATCGCCGACGTCTTCCGTACGTGGAACACGGGCCGCCTCGACTCGTATCTGATCGAGATCACGGCGGAGGTCCTCTCCCACGTGGACGCCGCCACCGGCAAGCCCTTCGTGGACGTCGTCCAGGACCAGGCCGAGCAGAAGGGCACCGGGCGCTGGACGGTGCAGATCGCGCTGGACCTGGGCGTGCCGGTGTCGGGCATCGCCGAGGCGGTGTTCGCCCGCTCGCTGTCGGGCCACGCCGACCTGCGCGCCGCGTCGAAGGAGCTTGCGGGCCCCACGGCGAAGGCCCTGAGCGAAACGGAAGCCGGTGCCTTCGCCGACCGGGTCGAGCAGGCGCTGTACGCCTCGAAGATCGTGTCGTACACGCAGGGCTTCCACCAGATCGCCGCGGGCAGCGAGACGTACGACTGGGACATCGACCTGGGCGCGGTGGCCCGCATCTGGCGCGGCGGCTGCATCATCCGGGCGGCGTTCCTCGACCGGATCACCGCCGCCTACGAGGCGCAGCCCGGCCTGGTCTCGCTTCTGTCGGACAAGGGCTTCGCGGACGAGATCGCGGGGGCGCAGGACGACTGGCGGGCCGTGCTGGTCGCCGCGACCACGCAGGGCGTGCCCACGCCGGGCTTCGCGGCGGCGCTCGCGTACTACGACGGGCTGCGCGCCGAGCGGCTGCCCGCCGCGCTCACCCAGGGCCAGCGGGACTTCTTCGGCGCGCACACCTACCGGCGGGTCGACCGTGCGGGGTCGTTCCACACGCTCTGGGGCGGTGACCGCTCGGAGACCGGCGCCTAGGCGCCACAGGGGACGACGCCCCGGCACCACGGGGGACACAGCACCGGGGAGACCCGGGAGACGGCTCGGGCCGGCGAAAGCCGTCCGGGCCGTCGCCATGTCGGTGACCCAGGCCACCTTGCGGGGCCGGGGGCTGTGAGCCCACTCATAGGGGCCACGTCACATGCTAAGGACGGTAGTAGCGGGGCGGGGGCGACGGCCGGGGGCCGGGGCGTGGATACGGTCCGCTTTGCCCGGGGACGTCTGCGTACCGGGGTAGTACGTCACACCATTGCGCCAAGCCCCGGGCACCCCTAACTCTGGCTGAGGTCTCCGGGGCTCCCGGATCCCCACCGGGCTCAGACGCCCGCTTCCGATCGAGCCCCACACGTCCCCACTGAGGAGTTATCCCCGCATGGCCACGACCCAGACGCCTAACCGTGCCGCCCGCTTCCGCAAGTTCTCCGTCGCCGGCATAGCCACCGCCGGTGCCGCGGCAGCGGCCCTCACGATGGCGCCCTCCGCCGCGCACGCCGCGGAGCCGGCCAAGGTCAGCACGGCGGCCTCGCAGGCGCAGGCCGCCAAGAAGCCGCACGCCGACAACCTCGACGGCTGGATCCGCGAGTCCCTCGACATCATGAAGTCGAAGAACATCCCCGGTTCCTACGAGGGCCTGCACCGCAACATCATGCGCGAGTCCGCCGGTGACCCGAACGCCCAGAACGGCTGGGACGTCAACGCGCAGAACGGCACCCCGTCCAAGGGCCTGCTGCAGGTCATCCAGCCGACCTTCGACGCCTACCACGTCGACGGCACCGCAAACACCCTGACCGACCCGGTCGCCAACATCACCGCGGCCGCCAACTACGCCGCCGACAAGTACGGCTCCATCGACAACGTCGACTCCGCCTACTGAGCAGCCCCCCGGTCGACGAGGAGAGTCAGCGCATGCCGCACGACAGCGGGAACGAGCACACGGCGCACCCGGCCGACGGCCCCCCGGCGCCCGAGTACGGGCCCGCGCGGGTACGCCGCTCCCGACGCAAGCCCCGGAAGAAAGCTCTGCGCTACGTCGCGTGGGGCGCCCTGGGCGCGGTCATCGTCGGTGGCGGAGGCGTCGCCTACGCCTGGCAGCACCTCAACGGCAACATCCAGGGCACGGACGTGGACGCCGCCCTGGGCAAGGACCGGCCCGCCGAGCAGCGCGACGGATCGATGAACATCCTCCTGCTCGGCTCCGACTCCCGCGCGGGAACGCACGGCGAGTACGGCAGTGGCGTCAGCGGGGCCCGTGCCGACACGGCGATGGTCCTGCACGTCGACAAGACCCACAAGAAGGCCTCGGTCGTCAGCATTCCGCGGGACACGATGGTCCAGCGGCCCCAGTGCGCACAGCCCCACGGCGGCGGCGCGGCGGGCGCCCAGCAGGCCATGTTCAACTCGTCCTACCAGGTGGGCGGGCCCGCCTGCACCGTCAAGACGGTCGAGAAGATGTCCGGCGTCCGTATGGACCACTACCTCGAAGTCGACTTCAAGGGGTTCCAGAAGCTCATCGACGAGCTCGGCGGCGTGGACATCACCACCCACAAGGCCGTCAAGGACCACAACAGCGGTCTCTCGCTCACGCCCGGCAAGCACACGCTGAAGGGCAAGCAGGCGCTGGCGCTCGTCCGCACCCGGCACGGCGTCGGTGACGGCAGTGACCTCGGCCGCATCCAGCTGCAGCAGGCCTTCATCAAGGCCCTGATCCACCGCGCCAACACCGTCGACCCGCTCAGCGACCCCGGCAAGTCCTACGACCTGGCGGACACCGCGACCAAGACCGTCAGCGCCGACTCCGACCTGGCCTCCGCGGACAAGCTCCTCGGCCTCGCCAAGGAGCTGAAGGGCATCAGCCCCGAGCGCACCGACATGGTGACGATGCCGGTCACCTACGACGCGCAGGACGCGGGCCGGGTCAAGCCGCTGGACAAGGCCTCTCACCAGGTCTGGAACGCGCTGCGCGAGGACCGGGCCATACCGAAGGCCGCCACCCAGGACTCGGTGGGCGACAGGACCGACTCACCGGTCTCGGCCGGTTCCTGAGGCGCCTCGGTGCCACTGCGCGCTAGTCGCCCGGCTTGAGGGGCAGCGCCGCCCAGATGACCTTGCCCCCGCTCGCGGTGTGCTCGACGTCGCAGGCGCCGCCCGCCTCCTCGGTGATCTCGCGGACGAGGAGAAGTCCCCTGCCGCCCGTCTGGCCGTGGTCCGCCACGAGGGCCGTCGGGCGGTAGGGGTGATTGTCCTCGACGGACACCCGCACCCACTCGGCGCCGACCGCGATCTCCACCGCGAGCATCGGCGAGAGCAGGGCCGCGTGCCGCACCGCGTTGGTGACCAGCTCGGAGACGATGAGCAGCAGGCCGTGGACGAGGTCGTCCGGGGCCGGCACGCCCTGCCGGGCCAGTAGGTCGCGCACGGCGTGCCGCGCCTGGGGCACGGAGGCGTCGACGGCGGGTGCGGTGAAGCGCCATACGCCCTCATAGGGCAGTGGTCCATCGTCGCCGGGGAGTAAGCCGGGCCGCCTCCCGCCGCTCTCCATCGTCCGGTCGCCGCCCTTGCGCTCGATTGTCGCCACACCTTGAGTGTTGGCAACGCTCCGGCCCGGACCACCTCGCTGACCAGAAGTCAGCGACTATCGACGGGATTTGATCGGTGGCGTATGACACCGTCAGTTGTGCGACTGATCCTGCCCCTGTTGTTTCGGTTTCAATTGTTCTTCAGGTTGTACGAGGCTGACGATGCGGCGCCCTCCGATGCCCGTGGCGATCAGGCCGAGGCCGTCGAAGAGCAGCGCCAGCGAGAAGAAGCACCCGATCACGTACTGGCTACTGCTGGGCCACTCGGCGAGGACCAGAATGCCGATCAACAGCCCGAAAGCGCCTTGCAGAAGGGTCAGGGCGAACTGCGGGCCGCGCACCACGAGGCTGCCGACCAGGCGGAACACCCCGCCCGTGAGGAAGAGCAGGGCCGCGAACATGGTCAGCGCCTCCGCCGCCACGTCCGGCCTGCGGATGATCACGACACCCGCCGCGAGGTTCAGCGCGGCGACCACCACGCCCAGCCAGAAGAAGCTGGTGCCCCGCGACTGGACGGCGTGCAGCAGACCCACGACGCCGCCGACGAGCAGCAGCCAGCCGAACAGGAGCATCGAGGTCAGCGTGGCCACACCGGTGTAGACGAGGCCGACGAGCCCGGCGACGGCGAGGATCACGCCGAGCAGCGCGAGCCAGCCGAAGCTGCGGCTGACCCGGGCGCCCTGGGCTCCGGCTCTGCCGGTCCCTGGCTCGGCGGGTCCGGTGGGCCCGGTGGGTCTGGCGTCCCTGCGTCCGGCCATCAGCGTCTCCCTCTCGCTTCCGTCCCACCCCTTCTTGATCGTACGTTCGAGGGGTACGGATAGCATCCGGCGCATGGAGCCGCAGCTGAGGCACGCCGTCACGGACGGCGTCGCCACCGTCCTCATCGACCATCCGGCCAAGCGCAACGCCATGACCGCGGACATGTGGGGCCAGGTACCGCCGCTCTTCGCGGCCCTCGCCGCCGACCCGGCCGTGCGCGCCGTCATGCTCACCGGCGCGGGCGACACCTTCTGCGCGGGAGCCGACATCTCGACGCTGCGCGAGTCGCCGGGCGCGGCGCAGGACCTCGCGGTGCGGGCCGAGGAAGCCCTGGCGGCCTTTCCCAAGCCGACGCTCGCCGCGGTGCGCGGCTACTGCGTGGGCGGCGGCGCCCAGCTGGCGGGCGCGTGCGACCTGCGGTTCGCCGAAGAGGGCGCTTCCTTCGGCGTCACACCGGCCAAGCTGGGCATCGTCTACCCGGCGTCGTCCACCCGGCGCCTGGTCTCGCTCGTGGGTCCCTCCACCGCCAAGTACCTGCTCTTCTCAGGGGAGTTGATCGACACGGACCGGGCGCTGCGCACCGGTCTTGTGGACGAGGTGCTTCCGCCCGGCGGCCTCGACAAGCGGGTCGCCGATTTCGCCGGGACCCTCACGGCGCGCTCGCGGCTCACCCAGGCGGCGGCGAAGGAGTTCGTGGCCGGGCGCACGGACCGGGACGGGTACTGGGCCGAGCAGGCACGCGCCAGCGGCGACACCGCTGAGGGTGTCGCCGCCTTCCTGGAGCGCAGGCCGCCGCGCTTCATCTGGGCCGTACCGGGCGACTGAGGCGCCGGGCCGGGCGCCTACTGCTCGAAGCGGCTCCGGTCGCGGAACTTCGCGACGATGTGCGCGGGCGCCTTCTCGGGGGACCCGGCGTCGTAGGGCGGCTGGGGGTCGTACTCGGTCATCAGCTGGACGCTCTGCGCGTGCTCGTCGCCCGCGATCCGGCCCGCCAGGGTCAGGCCCATGTCGATGCCCGCGGAGACGCCGGCCCCCGTGACGTACTTGCCGTCGAAGACGACCCGCTCCCCCGTCGGCTCGACGCCGAGCCGCTCCAGCTCGCCCAGGGCGCACCAGTGCGAGGTGGCGCGGCGGCCCTTGAGGAGGCCCGCGGCGGCCAGGGCGAGGGAGCCGGTGCACACCGAAGTCGTCCAGGTGCTCGTGGCGTCGACCGTGCGCAGCCAGTCCAGGAGCGCCTCGTTCTCCATCTGGTCGCTCTGCCCAGGGCCGCCGGGCACCACCACGATGTCGGGGCTCCGCACCTCGTCGAAGGTCTTGTCGGCGACGAGGGCGAGGGAGCCGCTGTCGTCACGCACCGGTCCCGCCTGCTCGGCCACGAAGACGGTCTCGTAACCCGGCAGGGAGTTCAGGGTCTGGTAGGGGCCTATGGCGTCCAGGACGGTGAAGCGCTCGTACAGGGCGATGGCGATCTGCATGGTGTCCCTATCGGTCGGTGTGACTGGTGGGTGTCCCGGCCGGTACGAGCGGCGCGGGGTGGAAACGGCGGCGGTACTCGGCCGGGGCCGCGCCGAGCGTCTTGACGAAGGCGCGGCGCATGGCCTCCGGAGTGCCGTAGCCGCTGGCGCGCGAGACCTGTTCGACCCCGTCGTCGGTGTCCTCCAGGAGACGGCGGGCGTGTTCGATGCGGACGCGCTCGACGTACTTGCCCGGGGTGGACCCCGTGTCCGCCTGGAAGGCGCGGGCGAAGTGCCGGGGCGAGAGCCGGGCGCGGACGGCGAGCGCCTCGACCGACAGGTCGTCGGCCGGATGCTCGGTGATCCACTGCTGGACCTCGCGCAGCGGCTCACGCCGCGCGGTCTGCGCGGCGAGCTGCACGCTGAACTGCGCCTGGTTGCCCGGGCGCCGCAGGAAGACCACGAGGTGCCGGGCGATGGTCAGCGCCACCGCACGGCCGAAGTCCTCCTCGACCAGCGCGAGGGCCAGGTCGATGCCCGCGGTGACCCCCGCGGACGTCGCCACCCGGCCGTCGCGCACGTAGATGGGGTCCGGGTCGACGTCGATTCCCGGATGGTCCCTGGCCAGCTTCTCGCAGTAGGCCCAGTGCGTCGTCGCGCGGCGCCCCTCCAGGAGGCCCGCCTCGGCGAGCCGGATGGCACCGGTGCAGACCGAGACGAGGCGCTCCGCGCGCGGGCCGTGAGTGCGCAGCCAGTCGGTCAGAGCCGGGTCGGCGGGCCGGGTGCCGGGACCGCCGGGCACCAGCAGGGTGTGCGCCGCGGGTGCGTCGGCCAGGGTCGAGTCCGGGACCAGGGTGAGGCCGCTGGACGTGCGCACGGGAGCGCCGTCCAGGGAGGCGGTGCGGACGCGATAGCCGCTCTCCGGGTCGCCGAGGCTGGGCCCGGCCCCCGCGAAGACCTCCACGGGGCCCGTGACGTCGAGGCTCTGGACGTCGTCGAAGAGGACGACCAGGACGGTTCGCTGCTCCATGCCCTGATTCTTCGCCCGGCCCGCGATGGCCGCAATGACGAGTTCCCCACCTTTCCTGCCATCGGATCCTGCCATCGGATCGCCTCGGGAGGGCCCTTCGCGAGGGCTCCCTACGGAGGACATACCAACCAGTAGGTACCGTGCACCCATGACCTCTTCGACGACCTCCCCCACGGCCGCGGCGCTGCCCCCGCGCGCGGGACGCCGCTGTCACAGCGTGCTCAACGCGCTGCACTCGACGCACTACTTCTCGCCCGACGCCGCCCGGGAGATGGCCACGTTCGGCGTGACGCACCCCGCGGCGGTCAACTTCGCCCTGCGCGCGGCGGCCCTGGGCGCCGTCGGCCCCGGGACCGTGGCCGCCACCTTCTACAACTACAAGTACGAGCTCGTCGCGGCGCACGTGCCCGAGGTGTGGAAGACCGCCGTCCCCGCGGAGGTGCGCGGCGCACGCCTGCGCGCCGTCGACACGACGCTGCGCCGGCTCCTCGGCGACGAGCTCGTCGGCTCACCCGAGATGGCGGAGGCCGCCGGTCTCGCGCTGCGCGCCACCGAGGCCTGCAGCCGCGGCGCCCGCCCCCTCTACTCCGCGCACGCCGACCTGCCCGTCCCCGACGAGCCGCACCTCGCGTACTGGCACGCGGCGACGCTCCTTCGCGAACACCGCGGCGACGGCCACCTGGCCGTACTGCTCTCCGCCGAACTCGACGGCCTGGAGGCCATGGTGACCCACGCCGCCACCGGCAAGGGCACCCGCCCGAAGTGGGTCTTCGCCACCCGGGGCTGGAACCAGGAGGAGTGGGACGCCGCGGTGCAGCGGCTGCGCGGCCGCGGACTCCTCGACGGCGAGGGCGAGTTGACGGAGGCCGGTGCGGCGCTGCGCCGGGACGTCGAGGCCGAGACGGACCGCCTCGACCGGGCGCCCTACGAGCACCTGGGCGCCGCGGGCGTCGAGCGGCTGACGGAACTCGGCACCCTGATCACCGGGACCGCGCTGCAGGCCGGGGCGTTCCCCGCGGACCTGCTCGGCAAGCGCTGACGGCCGGTCCGGCACGGCTTGGCCGCCCTTGCGGCATGGCTCCGCCGCACTTCCGGGCATGGCTTCGCCGCACCGAGGTACCCGGACGTCTCCGGGCCGGCACACCGGCCGCGCCCGGAGACGAGAGGGGACACCCATGTTCCGTGCCATAGCGGACGTACTGCGCCAGATCGCGGGTGCCATCGCCACCGTGGTCACCCTGCCGTTCCGGGCCGTGGCGCGGCTGTTCGGCGGAGCCTCCCGTTCCGCGGGGCGGGGCGGGCGGAGCACCGGCCGGCGGCCCGGCCGTTCGGGGCGGACCCGCCGGGTCTGATCACCCTCTGTCGGCGCCACCTGCCACAATTGCCCGGCAACCTCAGCGAGAAGGCGGTACCGGAACGTGGCAGCTTTGAAGACGTCCACCCCTGCGACCATCGAAGGCAGGATCGCCGAGGAGCTCGGCGTACGGGAGCGGCAGGTGAAGGCCGCCGTCGACCTGCTCGACGGCGGGTCCACGGTGCCCTTCATCGCGCGCTACCGCAAGGAAGCGACCGAGATGCTCGACGACGCGCAGCTGCGCACGCTCGAAGAGCGGCTGCGCTACCTGCGCGAGCTGGAGGACCGGCGGGCCGCCATCCTCGACTCGGTCCGCGAACAGGGCAAGCTCACCGACGAGCTGGAGACGCGGATCCGCGAAGCGGACACCAAGGCGCGCCTGGAGGACATCTACCTGCCCTTCAAGCCGAAGCGGCGCACGAAGGCGCAGATCGCCCGCGAGGCGGGCCTTGAGCCGCTGGCCGATGGGCTGCTCTCCGACCCGACCGTGGAACCGCAGGCCGCGGCCGCCGCGTTCGTGGACGCCGACAAGGGCGTCGCCGACCCGCAGGCCGCCCTCGACGGCGCCCGGGCGATCCTCGCCGAGCGGTTCTCGGAGGACGCCGACCTCATCGGCGAGCTGCGTGAGCGCATGTGGGTGCGCGGCCGCCTCGCCGCCAAGGTCCGCGAGGGCAAGGAGGAGGCGGGCGCCAAGTTCGCCGACTACTTCGACTTCGCCGAGCCCTTCACCGAGCTCCCCTCGCACCGCGTCCTCGCCATGCTGCGCGGCGAGAAGGAAGAGGCCCTCGACCTCACCCTGGAGCCCGAGGAGCCCGCCGCCACGCCGGGGACCCCGTCCTCGTACGAGGGCATCGTCGCCCACCGCTTCGGGGTCGCCGACCGCGGCAGGCCCGGCGACAAGTGGCTGCAGGACACGGTGCGCTGGTCCTGGCGGACCCGGATCCTCGTCCACCTCGGGATCGACCTGAGACTGCGGCTGCGGACCGCCGCCGAGGACGAGGCGGTGCGGGTCTTCGCCTCGAACCTGCGCGACCTGCTGCTCGCGGCGCCCGCGGGCACGCGCGCGACGCTGGGCCTGGATCCCGGATTCCGTACGGGCGTGAAGGTGGCCGTCGTCGACGCCACCGGCAAGGTCGTCGCGACCGACACGATCCACCCGCACGTCCCCGCCAACAAGTGGGACCAGTCCCTGGCCACGCTCGCGAAGCTGGCGAAGGAGCACGCGGTCGACCTGATCGCCATCGGGAACGGCACGGCGTCGCGCGAGACCGACAAGCTCGCCGCCGAACTCATCGACAAGCACCCCGAGTTGAACCTCACGAAGGTGATGGTCTCCGAGGCGGGCGCCTCCGTGTACTCCGCGTCGGCCTTCGCCTCCCAGGAGCTGCCCGACCTCGACGTGTCGATCCGCGGCGCGGTCTCCATCGCCCGGCGCCTGCAGGACCCGCTGGCCGAACTGGTGAAGATCGACCCGAAGTCGATCGGCGTCGGCCAGTACCAGCACGACCTGTCGGAGATGAAGCTCTCGCGCTCTCTCGACGCGGTCGTCGAGGACTGTGTGAACGGCGTCGGAGTCGACGTGAACACCGCCTCCGCCCCGCTCCTCGCCCGGGTCTCCGGCATCGGCGCGGGCCTCGCGGAGAACATCGTGACGCACCGCGACACGAACGGGCCGTTCAAGAACCGCAAGGGCCTCAAGGACGTCTCCCGGCTCGGCCCGAAGGCCTACGAGCAGTGCGCGGGCTTCCTCCGCATCCGCGGCGGCGACGACCCGCTGGACGCCTCCAGCGTGCACCCGGAGGCGTACCCCGTGGTGCGCAAGATGGTGAAGTCGGCGGGCGGCGCGGTCGGTTCACTGATCGGCAACACGGGCGCGCTGCGCTCGCTGAAGGCGGACGAGTTCGTGGACGAGGTCTTCGGCCTGCCCACGGTCACGGACATCCTGAAGGAGCTGGAGAAGCCCGGACGCGACCCGCGGCCCGCCTTCAAGACGGCGACCTTCAAGGACGGCGTGGAGAAGATCTCCGACCTGGCCGGCGGGATGGTGCTCGAAGGTGTCGTCACCAACGTGGCCGCGTTCGGGGCGTTCGTCGACGTGGGCGTGCACCAGGACGGTCTGGTGCACGTGTCCGCCATGTCGAAGACCTTCGTCAAGGACCCGCGCGACGTCGTCAAGCCCGGCGACATCGTCAAGGTGAAGGTCATGGACATCGACATTCCGCGCAAGCGGATCTCGCTGACGCTGCGCCTGGATGACGAGCCTGCCGCGGCCGGCTCCGGCGGGGAGCAGCCGAAGCGGGGCGGGGGGCGTCCGCCCCAGCAGCGGCAGGGCGGCGGCGGGCAGGGCAGTGGCGGTCAGGGCAGTGGCCAGGGCCAGGGCCAGCGGGGTGGTCAGCGCGGGCAGAAGCCGCAGCGCAAGGGCCCGCCGCCCGCCAACGACGCGATGGCCGAGGCGCTGCGACGGGCCGGTCTCGTGGACCCCAAGCAGCGCTGACGCCCACAAGGCCCGGCGGAGGTCGCGGAGGTCGAAGACGGGCTCTCAGAGTGACAGCTCGGTCACTTTGCCCTCCGCCACCTCCAGGCGGCGCGTCACGCGGACCGCGTCGAGCATCCTGCGGTCGTGCGTGACGAGGAGCAGCGTGCCCTCGTAAGACTCGAGGGCCGACTCCAACTGCTCGATCGCGGGCAGGTCGAGGTGGTTCGTCGGCTCGTCGAGGACCAGGAGGTTGACGCCTCTGCCCTGGAGCAGGGCGAGGGCCGCGCGGGTCCGCTCGCCGGGCGACAGGGTGGCCGCCGAACGCAGCACGTGGTCCGCGCGCAGGCCGAACTTGGCGAGCAGCGTGCGGACTTCGGCCGGTTCCGTGTCCGGTACGGCGGCGCAGAACGCGTCCATCAGCGACTCCTCGCCGTGGAACAGCGCGCGGGCCTGGTCGACCTCGCCCACCAGGACGCCCGAGCCCAGGGCCGCGTGGCCCGCGTCGAGCGGAACGCGCTCCAGGAGGGCGGCGAGCAGCGTCGACTTGCCGGAGCCGTTCGCCCCGGTGATGGCCACGCGGTCCGCCCAGTCGATCTGCAGGGTGACCGGGCCCAGCGTGAACGCGCCACGGCGCACCTCCGCCTCGCGCAGGCCCGCGACGACCGAGCCGGAGCGCGGGGCCGCCGCGATCTCCATCCGGAGCTCCCACTCCTTGCGGGGCTCCTCGACGACGTCGAGGCGTTCCAGCATCCGCTGCGTCTGACGGGCCTTCGAGGCCTGCTTCTCGCTGGCCTCGCTGCGGAACTTCCGGCCGAGCTTGTCGTTGTCGCCCGCCTTGCGGCGGGCGTTCTTGACGCCCTTGTCCATCCAGCCGCGCTGCATCTGCGCGCGGCCCTGGAGCGCGGACCGCTTGTCGGCGTACTCCTCGTAGTCGTCGCGGGCGTGCCGGCGGGCCGTCTCCCGCTCCTCCAGGTACGCGTCGTAGCCGCCGCCGTAGAGGTTGATCTGCTGTTGGGCCAGGTCGAGTTCGAGGACCTTGGTGACCGTGCGGGTGAGGAACTCGCGGTCGTGGCTGACCACGACCGTGCCGGCCCGCAGACCCCGTACGAAGCTCTCCAGGCGCTCAAGGCCCGCCAGGTCGAGGTCGTTGGTCGGCTCGTCGAGCAGGAACACGTCGTACCGGGAGAGGAGGAGGGAGGCGAGTCCCGCGCGGGCCGCCTGGCCGCCCGACAGGGACGTCATCGGCTGGTCAAGGCTCACGGCGAGACCGAGGGAGTCGGTGACTTCCTCGGCGCGCTCGTCGAGGTCCGCGCCGCCGAGCGCCAGCCAGTGCTCCAGGCTGGTGGCGTACGCGTCGTCCGCGCCCGGGGCGCCGTCGACGAGCGCCTGCGTGGCCTCGTCCATGACGCGCTGGGCCTCGGCGACGCCGGTGCGGCGGGCCAGGAAGGCACGGATCGTCTCGCCCGTGCGGCGCTCCGGCTCCTGGGGCAGGTGCCCCACGGACGCGGTGGGCGGCGAGAGCCTCAGCTCACCGCCCTCGGGGGTGTCCAGGCCCGCGAGGAGCCGCAGCAGCGTGGACTTCCCCGCTCCGTTGGCCCCGACCAGACCGATGACGTCGCCGGGGGCGACGACCAGGTCAAGACCGGAGAAGAGGGTGCGGTCGCCGTGGCCGGCGGCGAGATCTTTGGCGACGAGGGTTGCGGTCATCAGGGGATGATTGTAGGTCGCGGGGCGGGGCGGCCGCGCTGCGCCCGTCGCGAGGGGGCTGTTACGTGGGGACCGGGGTGACCAGCACGTTCGTGGAGGTTCGCGCCACTACGTAAGAGTGGCCCTTCGTGGCCTTGGCCGGGAGCGGGACCTGGTGCAAGCCCGGTACGAGTACCTCGTCGAGGACCTCGTGGACGTGGGTGCGCGAAAGGCGGTCCACCCGGTAGGCCGTCAGCCGGACCCGGCACGCCGACGTCACCTCGAGGTCCGCCGCGTGCGGCCCGGCGGCGAGCCGGGTGAGGCGGCGCTGTTCACGCGGGCTGCGGTCCAGCGCGTACTCGATCTGGGCGAGGAGGAGCGGGATGACCGGAGCCAGGCCGTCGACGTAGGCGACCTGGACGTCGGCCCGGTCGAAGGAGGCGCGGACGGAATGGCGGACGGCGTCGGGGACCGCGCGGCCGAAGGCGACCGCGCCGTAGGTGCGGAGTTCGTCGGGTGGGACGCCCGCCGCGTCCGCCGCGATCTCCGCGCCGATGCCGATCGTGCGCAGCGCCGCGGCCAGCTTGGCGAGGAGCGCCACGCGGGGGCCGATGAGCAGGACCCGGCGGCGGGCTCGCTGCTCGCCGTCGGTGAGCAACTGGCCCAGTGCGGAACGGTATTCGTCGCCGCGGAAGCGGAACGGCCCTATGCCGTGGTAGCCGTTGCGGACGAGGTCGGCCGGTTCGGACGTCTGCCAGGCGAAGTCGCGCCAGACGAAGTCGTCGGCGCCGTCGGGGCTCTTCTCGATCACCGCCGTGACCGCGCCGCACTCCAGGCCCTCGCATTCGGGGCAGCCGTAGATGACGTACCGCCCGTCGCGCAGCGGCGCCCGCGCTTCGAGGAGCAGTCGGCGGACGTGGGCGGTGAAGATCGCCGGCGGGATGTCGGCGGCCAGCGGCGACACCGCGTCGAGGTCGGAGAGCTGGAAGAGGAGGGGACGGCCGTCCACGATGAAGTCGACGAAATCGCGGTGCACTTGGTAGCCACCGTTGGCGAGAACCCCACCGGCGCGCATGGCCGGTGCCAGACCGAAGGTCGCGTACTCGGCAGACATGCTGTGAGTATCCCCACCTGACATGTGATGTGAGCACGGCATCGCACATTCGGCTACGTTCCTGGGATGAGGGATGACGATGTGATCGTGGTGGGCAGTGGGGTCGTCGGACTCACCACCGCCGTCGTGTGCGCGGAGCTCGGGCGCCGGGTGCGGGTGTGGAGCAAGGAGCCCGCCGAGCGGACCACCTCGGCCGTCGCGGGCGCCCTGTGGTGGCCCTACCGGATCGAGCCGGTGGCGGCGGCCGGTGACTGGGCGCTGCGGTCCCTCGCCGTGTACGAGGAGTCGGCGGCTCGCGGCGGGCTCGGCGGCGTACGCATGGTCGAGGGCGTACTCGCCGGGAAGCGGCTGGACGCGCTGGGGCCCTGGGCGGCGCGGGTGGCGGGTCTGCGGGCGGCGGAGCCCGGTGAGTACGCGGGGCAGGGGCTGTGGGCCCGGCTGCCGCTCATCGACATGCCGGTCCATCTCGACTGGCTGCGGGAGCGGCTGCGCGCGGCGGGCGGGGTCGTGGAGGAGCGGACGGTCGGTCGGCTCGCGGAGCCCTTGGCCGAGGCGCCCGTGGTGGTCAACTGCTCGGGCCTCGGGGCGCGCGAGCTGGTGGGGGACGAGGCGGTGTACCCGGTGCGGGGGCAGCTCGTCGTCGTGGAGAACCCGGGGGTCGAGACGTGGTTCACGGCCGCCGATGCCGGGTCGCGGACGACCACGTACTTCTTTCCGCAGCCGGGCGGGCTGCTGCTCGGCGGGACCGCCGAGGACGGTGCCTGGTCCAGGGAGCCGGATCCCGCCGTGGCCGACGCCATCGTCGCGCGGTGCGCGGCCGTGCGGCCGGAGATCGCGGGGGCGCGGGTCCTTGCGCACCGGGTGGGGCTGCGGCCCGCCAGGCACCGGGTGCGGCTGGAGCGGGAGCGGACCGCGGAGGGCCGCGTCGTCGTGCACAACTACGGGCACGGTGGCGCCGGTGTCACGGTCGCGTGGGGGTGCGCCGAGGAGGCGGCGCGGCTGGCGGGCGCCGCCTCCTGACGCGGTCGGTCAGCGGGGGGTGACCGGGTCGTTGTCCTGTTCCGGTCCTTCGCCGTTGTCGTCGCCTGCGGGGCCGATCCGGAGCTCGAAGTCACCGTCGTGGTGCTCGTGGCCGGCGATGACGGCCTTCTCCAGGACCTCGGTGCCGTGTTCACCGCGCACGATCAGCGGGTCGTGGCGTAGGTCCCGCATCAGGGCCACACACATGCCGATCATCACGATGGTGAAGGGTGCGGCGACCAGGATGGTGAGGTTGCGCAGGCCGGTGAGCGCGTCGTCCGAGCCGTCGCCGATCAGCAGCATGACCGCGCCGACGGCGCCGGTCACGATGCCCCAGAAGATCACCACGAACCGGCCGGGCTCCAGGGCGCCCTTCTGGGAGAGCGTGCCCATGACGATGGACGCGGCGTCGGCACCCGAGACGAAGAAGATGCCTACGAGGATCATCACCAGGAGGCTGGTCGCCGTGGCGATCGGATACTCGTGGAGCAGACCGAAGAGCTGCGCTTCCTGGGTCGTCTCGCCCTTGAGGCCACCCCGTTCGGCGACGGTCATGGCGCTGCCGCCGAACACGGCGAACCAGATGAGGCTGACGGTGCTGGGCACCAGGATGACGCCGCCGACGAACTGACGGATCGTACGGCCGCGACTGATGCGCGCGATGAACATGCCGACGAAGGGCGTCCAGGAGATCCACCAGGCCCAGTAGAAGACCGTCCAGCTGCTCAGCCAGTCCGCGACGCCCTTGCCGCTGGACGCCTCGGTGCGGCCGATCAGCTGGGGCAGGTCGTCGAGGTAGGCGCCGAGTGACGTCGGGACCATGTCGAGGATGATGACCGTCGGCCCCGCGATGAAGACGAACACCACGAGCAGCGCGGCGAGCACCATGTTGATGTTCGACAGCCACTGGACGCCCTTCTCCACACCGGAGATGGCGGACGCCACGAAGGCCAGGGTCAGCACGGCGATGATGACGACGAGCAGGCCCGTGCCCGCGTCCTCCATCCAGTCGAGCACCTCGATGCCGCTGCCGATCTGCAGGGCGCCGAGGCCCAGGGACGCGGCGGAGCCGAAGAGCGTGGCGAAGATGGCCAGGATGTCGATGACCCGGCCCCAGGCGCCGTGGGCGTGCTTCTTGCCGATGATCGGCTCGAAGACGGCGCTGATGGTCTGGCGGCGGTTGCGCCGGAAGGTGCTGTACGCGATGGCGAGGCCCACGACCGCGTAGATCGCCCACGGGTGGAGCGTCCAGTGGAAGAGGGTGGTGGCCATCGCGGTCTCCATCGCCGCGGGCGCGTCGGCCGGATCGGTGCCCGGCGGCGGCGAGGTGAAGTGGGCCAGGGGCTCGCTCACTCCGTAGAACATCAGGCCGATGCCCATACCGGCGCTGAACATCATGGCGACCCAGGAGACGGTGCGGAACTCCGGATCCTCACCCTCCCGTCCGAGAGTGATCTTTCCGTACCGGCTGACGGCCAGCCAGAGCGCGAAGACGACGAACCCGGTGGCGGTCAGCATGAAGAACCAACCGCCGTTGTGCATCAGACCCTCGAGCATGTCCGTGGAGACATCCTTGAGCGAGTCCGTCGACACCGCGCCCCAGACCACGAACGCCAGGGTGAGCACGGCGGTCACGCCGAACACCACCCGGTCCGTCTGTGGGGACCGGCCGTCGTGGGCGGGCGTCATGATCTCGTGCGCCCCTCCCCCGCCGTCCGCTTTATGCTGATCCTGCGTCACAAGTGACACCTTTCAAGGGGTCGATTGATTCCGGACTTTGTCCTCCGCTACCCCCTACCACATGTGACGCACCTCTCACTTCCTCAACAGGCCAGGTCGGGCCGAGCTGTGACCATGTGATACGGCGCGCGCTCGTCGAGCAGGAGCGGCACGAGACCCCGTGCGGACTGCCGCATCGGGACGTAGGCACCGGACTTCAGACGCTTCACGGTGACCCCGTGCAGGGCCAGTTCGTCCTTGATGTCGCGGTACTGGGCGGCGTCCAGGCGGTAGCCGCAGGGCGGGTCCTGGATGATCTCGGCCGGTTCGGCGGGGTCGTTGTCGGCGCCGCCGACGTAGACCGGACCCCGGTCGCGGTAACCCTCGGCGCGGGCCGCGCCGGTGGCCGCCTCCAGTTGCCCGCGGCGCTCGTCCGTGAACGCGACCAGGCCGCCGAGCGCGGAGCGTTGGGACGCCACGCGCCGCCGGTTGTTCAGCGCCTCGTCCTTCTCCTCGGCCTCGGTCATCGGGTCCACCCGGCTCTCGATCAGCAGCCCGGCGGCGTGCTTGATGCCGGACATGTTGCGCAGGATGCGCTCCTGACCGTCGCCCGCGGTCTGCTTGATGGGATCGCCGGTGACGGGGTCGGTCCAGATGCCGTACGTGCCGGTGGTGTGCCCGTCGTGCTCGGCGGCCGGCCGCACGTACGCCTTGGACAGCGTCTGCGCCTCCTTGTGCACGGCCTCGTCGGTGTTGAGGTTGCGCGGCCAGAGGTCGAACAGGTCCTTGTCGTAGTACTTGGGCGTGGCGCCGTACTCGTGCAGGTCGTAGATGACGTCGGGCCTGTGGTCGCGGATCACCGCGGCCATCGCGCGGGCCTCGGCGGTCCGCAGGGCGAGGTGGTCGCGGTTGATGTCCACGCCGTCGGAGTTGCCGCGGGTGTCGGCGGCGCGGCCGTCGGGGTTGGCGGTGGGCACGACCAGGAGCGTGGTGCGGGAGAGGAAGCGCCTGGTCTTCTTGTCCTTCGCGTACGCCAGGTCGCGGACCGTGGACAGACAGGCCTCGCGGCCCGACGGCTCGTCGCCGTGCTGGCTGCAGATCAGCAACACGGTGTTCTTCGCGGGGCGTTCGCCGATGCGGACCAGTTGGAGGGGGCGGCCTTGTCCGGTGGTGCCTATGCGGCTCACCGACACCCTCCGGGCAGCCCTGTCCACGGTGGCGAGCAGGTCCTGCTCCTCGGCCTGGCTGGTCCAGCGCGCCCCGTCCGTCTCCTCGAATCCGGTACGGGGCGGGGTCGGCGTCGCCTGCGCGGGCACCGTCAGGAGCGGCGCGGCCAGCGCGGTGGCGGCACAGGCGAGCGCCAGGGTGCGGATGCGGGGTCTCATGAAGTGCTGCCTCCCGGGCGGGGGTTGGCCGGACGCGGCGGGGCCACGCCGTCGAGGCGGGACTCGCGCGGCGTCACGGGTGCGGTGGTGGTGAAGGCGCCCGCACCGCCGACCAGCGGCAGCTTCGCCGAGGTGCGGGCCAGGTCGAGGGTGAGCGTCGGGGTGTCGGCGGGCGGCTCGATGAGGTTCTTGTCGGTGCCGGCGACGATCAGCGCGAGACGGTGGCCCTTGGGCACCACGTGGTCGCTCGCGGCGAGGTCGAGGGTGATGGTGTGCGCCTTGCCCGGGGTGAGCGGGCGGCCGTGTCCGGCGTCCGCCCAGTTGCCGAGGTCGGCCCAGCCGCGGCTGAAGACCGTGTAGTCGACGGCGGCGGTCCTGGCTCGGGTCTCCTTGAAGCAGGCGCTGTCGCCCGTGGTGCTCGCGCCCCAGCAGGTCCGCTCGGGAAGGGTGGTGATGCCCTCGCCCGGCGCGGAGTAGTCGCGGATGGTCTCGGGGCCGACGTCGACGAGGACCGCGGAGAGGTGGGCGGTGCGGGTGTTCGGAGTCGCGGTGACGGTCACCGTGGAGGAGCCGGACAGGCGCAGGTCGCGCCCGAGGGGCTTGCTGACGAAGCCCGCCTTGGCGGGGGTGGACGTGTCGATGTGAGCGGCCCAGTCCGTCTCGCCGAGCCGCCGGTCGTCGGTGAAGGCCTCGGTGCCCTTGCCGGGGCGCGTGCCGAGGGTGCCGACGCCGGGTGCGGTGCCCTTGGCGGGGTGGAGTGCGACGGGCCGCGCGGCGCGCGGGGGCCAGACCCGGTCGGTGGTCCAGCGGTCCGGGGCGCGCTCGATGTCGGCCATCGGCTCGCGGTCGATGCCGTTGTCGTAGCCGAGGAGTTCGTGGTCGAACCAGCGGTGCAGCGTGCGCACCCAGTCGCCGCGGCGCAGGTCGAACGGGTCGACGTGACCGGCCTGGCTGAGCCACACCTTGCGGTCGACGCCGTGCTCGGCGAGGGCGTCCCACCACTGCCCGAAGTGCTTGGAGCGGACGTTGAGGTCCTGCATGCCGTGCACGGCGAAGACGCTGGCGCGCACCTTGGCTGCGTCCGGCACGTGGTTCCGTTCGCTCCACAGGCCGGTCCAGTCGCCGGAGCGCGGCGCCCCGTCGATCAGGCGCTGCTGCACGGCGCCGCAGCGGGCGCGGGCCTCGGGGCTCTCCACGCCGTTCGAAAGGCCGTCGGGGCCGCTGCCGTAGAGGGGCGCGCCCTGGGCGAAGTAGTAGTCGTACCAGGAGGAGATCGCGCCGATCGGCACGATGGTCTTCAGACCCTTGACGCCGGTGGCAGCCACGCCGTTGGCGACTGTTCCGTCGTAGCTCTTGCCGATCATTCCGGTGGCGCCGTTGGTCCACGACGCCTTCGTACGGTCGTTGCCCGCACGGCTGGTGTAGCCGCGCGCGCGGCCGTTCAGCCAGTCGACGACGGCCTTGGCGGACTGGACGTCGGAGCGGCCGCCGACGTCGACGCATCCGTCGGAGCGGTTGGTGCCCGCGAGGTCCACGGCGACGTAGCCGTAGCCGCGGGGCACGAAGTAGTTGTCGTAGTACAGGGGGAATCGGACGGGATTCCCGTCCGCGTCGTACGTCTTCTTCTGGCTCTCGTTGCCCCGCCCGCAGCACGCGTAGTACGGGCTGGCGTCCATGATCACGGGTATGCGGCGGCCCGTGCGGTCGAGTTCACGGGGTCTGACGATGTCGACGGCGACGCGGTCGGTCCTGCCGTCCGCGTCGCCGTCGATTCCGATGTCGACCCAGACGGACTCGCGTATCGCGTCCTCGTACGAGTACACGGGTCTGCTCTCGCCCTGGGTGCGAGGGGCCTGGCCGGGCGTGCGCGGGGCCGGTGCGGCCCCCTGCGCTGCGCCCGGGGACATGAGGGTGGCGATCAGAGCGGCCAGGGCGGCCGCGAGGAGCGTTCTCCACAGAAGGCGGGTGCGTCGCGCACGTATCGGCATGGCGCGGAAGGTACACCGGTGAACTGCCGTGCGACAGAGGGCCGCCCCTTGTCACGTCAGGTGCATGGGACATTGAGGCACATGTCGGCCGTATGGCGGTCGTATGACGTATGGGGCCATGGACATGACGTGGGCAGTAGGGGCTGAATAGGCTCGTCGAGCAAGACGAACAGATCTTCAGCCCCTACGACTTGGAGCTTGACGTGCACCGCAGACTCATCGCCCCGGGCGCACTCGCGGCCTCTCTGCTGCTGGCGATCCCGGCATCGGCCGCGGACTTCACCCCCGGGGCCCCGGGCATCGGCGACCCCTATTACCCGGCCAGCGGCAACGGCGGATACGACGTCTCGCATTATGACCTGCGGCTGAAGTACCAGCCCAAGACCGACCTGCTCGAAGGCACGGCGACGATCAACGCCCGCACCACGCAGGACCTTTCGCGCTTCAACCTCGACTTCGGCCTCAAGGTCTCCGAGGTGCGGGTCAACGGCAAGAAGGCGAAGTTCCAGAAGACCGGCGACCAGGAGCTGGAGATCACGCCGCCCGCCGGACTGCCCAAGGGCGCGGCGGTCACCGTCGTCGTGCGGTACGCGGGCAAGCCGTCCGAGCTGAAGATAAACGGCTACAACGCCTGGCACCGGACGCCGGACGGCGGTGTCGCGGCCCAGGAGCCGGAGGCCGCCGTGTGGTGGTTCCCCTCCAACGACCACCCGCTGGACAAGGCGACGTACGACGTGTCCGTCTCCGTGCCCGACGGCAGCCAGGCCATCTCCAACGGCGTGCTGCAGTCGCAGAGTTCGAAGCTGGGCTGGACCCGCTACAACTGGCGGTCCAACAAGCCGCAGGCGAGCTATCTCGCCACGCTCGCCATCGGCAAGTTCGACATCACGACCGACAAGACCGAGAGCGGGCTGCCGGTCCTCAACGCCTACAGCAAGGACCTCGGCGACAACGCGGGCGCGGCGCGGGCCAGCATCGAGCGGACCACCGAGGTCGCCGAATGGCTGGAGACGGTCTACGGGAAGTACCCGTTCAACGCGCTCGGCGGGTACGTGCCGAACGTGAAGAGCAGCTACGCCCTGGAGACCCAGACGCGGCCCTTCTACAGCCCCGCCGCGTTCGCGAACGGCGCCAACGCGTCGATCGTCGTCCACGAGCTGGCCCACCAGTGGTACGGCGACAGCGTGTCCGTGGACGGCTGGAAGGACATCTGGGTCAACGAGGGCTTCGCCCGCTACAGCCAGTGGCTGTGGTCGGAGAAGGAAGGCGAGGGCACCGCGCAGGAGCTGGCGGACTACGTGTACGCCCAGCACCCCGCCGACGACCCGTTCTGGCAGGTCAAGCCGGGTGACCCGGGCCCGGACAACCAGTTCCACGGCGCGGTCTACGACCGGGGCGCGGTCGCCCTGCAGGCGCTGCGCAACGAGGTCGGGGACAAGACGTTCTTCGCGATCCTCAAAAGGTGGCCGCAGGAGCACGCGTACGGCAACGCCAAGGTGAACGACTTCGTGAAGTTCGCGGAGAAGGTCTCGGGCAAGCCGCTGGCGGAGCTGTTCGACACGTGGCTCTACCAGCCGTCGCGCCCGGCGGCTCCCGCCGTGCGGGACGCCGGGATCGCCCGGTCCGCCGCGGCCCCGGCCAAGCCGAAATCGTGGAAGCAGATCGCGGCGACGAACGGCGTGCACGAGCACGAGCACGGTCACGGTCACTGACGACCGGCGGTGCCGAGCCGCCGTCCGGGGTCACCGCCCGGCGGCTCGGTACCGCGCCCGCGCCTTTCGGGGCTCCGGCAGATAGCGCAGCCGCTCCGGCAGGAGCGGCACCACCGTGCGGACCGCCTTGCCGAGCCTGCGCAGCCTGCGCTCCTGTTCGGCCGTCCACGGCAGGCCGATCGCCGCGCGGGCGTCCGGCGGCAGCAGGCCGACGGTGACGAAGTGGCGGAAGCGGGCCAGCGGAGGCAGCAGCAGCGGCCACAGGGCGCGGAGCACGATCCGCAGGAGGCGCGGGCCCCGGTCCGGCGGCGGGACGGCGGCGTCGGCGGCCGTCAGCTCCGCGGCCACCGCCGTGAGCTCGATCTCTTCGGCGAGCACCTTGCGGTAGTAGGGCCAGAACTCCTCCAGCGTCTGCGGCATGTCCCGGTCGTGTATGCCGAGGATCCGCCCGACCTGGAGCCACTCCGCGTACAACTGCCGTTCCTGCGCCGCGGTGAAGCGGCGGCCCAGGTACTTCTGCGCGTGCTGGTAGACGGGGAAGCCGGTGGCGTGCACCCAGGCGTAGTACGCGGGCGTCAGCGCGTGGTAGCGGCGGCCGTGGGCGTCCGTGCCCAGGATGGTGCGGTGCAGCGCGCGCAGCCTGCGGCCTTCGGCGGCGGCCTCGTCCCCGCCGTACACCCAGAGCAGGAGCGAGCGCACCGAGCGCTCGCCCCGCCCCCACGGGTCGGTCCGGAACACCGAGTGATCGTCGACGCCCGCACCGACCGCCGGGTGCGCCACCTGCAGGGTGAGCGCGGGCGGCAGCATCAGGACCATGCGGATGTCTCCGGCGATGCTCCACAGGATGCCGCCGGGGGGTGGCGGGGCAGGGTCCTGGTCGCGGCGGGCGCCGCGGTCGTGGGATATGTCGGATGCGTTGCGTGTGTCGCGTGTGTCGCGTGCGTCGGCGGGGTTCATGCGACGTGCTCCTCGGCCGTGCCTGGTTCGTGCGTCGTCCAGTATGCGGCCGTGCGCGGCGCCCCCGTCAGCGAGCTTCGGCGTACGCGTCCAGGATGACGTCGACGACCGCGTCCGGTTCGCGCACCGTCGGGAAGTGGTCGCTGTGTGCGAGCCGCACCAGGCGGCAGCCCGGGATGCGTCGCGCCATCGCCTCGTTCACGCGGATCACATCGGGCCTGTCCCGCTCCCCGACGGCCAGGACGCAGGGCACGTCGAGCTCGCCGAGCCGGTCGTAGTCGGGCGGGTCCGGCACGTGGTGCGGGACGTTGGCGAACCACGCCGGGATCACCGCCCGCAGGAACGCCTCGACCTCCTGGTCGTCCCCGGTGCCCGCGGCGCCCGCGGTGCGCCGCATCAGGGCCACGATGCCGTCGATGTCACCCGCCTCGGCGAGCCTGCCCACCTCCGCCATGAACTCCGGGGAGGTCAGTTCGTCGGCGCCGGTGACGCCCGGCACCAGCAGGGCGAGGCTCGCCACCCGAGCGGGGTCGCGGAGCGCGAGGCCGATGGCCGTCGCGCCGCCCATGCTCGACCCGACGAGGACCGCGCGGGCAACCCCGAAGTGGTCGAGGACGGCGATCAGGTCCTCGACCAGGGAGAACGGGGCGGTCGGAGCCGGGGACCTGCCGTACCCCCGTGTGTCGTAGTGGATCACTCGGTGCCGTTCCGTGAGGCGGGGCAGAATGCCGTCCCACACGCGGGAGTCGGCCACGCCGGGGTGCAGCAGGATCAGAGGGGGGTCCTCACCTGCCCGGCCGCCCGCGCCGCCCGGGTCACCCGAGTCGTGCGCCCACAGTTCGCCGTCCTTGACCGAGACCATGACGTCCATGCCACCGAGTGTCCGGGGGCAAGAAGGGTGCCGCCAGGGGCCACGGCGGACGAGGGCGCGAATACATACATCTAGCGGCCGGAACCCGCCGGGCCGACGTCGGGCGCGCCGGGCCGGTGGTCCAGTTCACCGCACGGCCCGAAGTCCGGCGCGGACGGCGGCGCGGTGAGCGGTTCGGACGCGATGCGGCTCGCCAGCTCGGACGCCCACTCGGAGACCTGGCCGCGCAGTTCCGCCTCCGCCGCGGCGCGTTCCGCCTCCACCCTGGCCTGCCCGGTGGCGAGCGCCGCGTCGCTCTCCCCGTCGGCGGTCTCCCCGGCGGTCTCCCCGACCGGCCCGCGCTCGGGCGCCGCCTCGCGGTGTGCCTGGCTGTGTGCCTGGCTGAGCGCCTGGCCGTGCGGCCTTCCCTGGGCCCGCACCTCGTCCCCGGCGCCCGCGAGGATCAGCGCCCGCTCTTCGAGGGCGCGGCCGAAGCGGGGCAAGAGGCGTCCGGCGAGGAGACAGAGAGCGCCGCACAGAACGGCGGCGAGCGCCAGTTCCTGGGCCTTCGGACCGGTCGGCCCGAGTTCCATGGGGATGAGCTGCATGCCGGTGCTCTACCCGCTCATCCGTGCGCAACAACGCACACCTGCTCAGCAGTTGTACGGATCAGTCGCGCGCTCAGGCCTGACGCCCGCCCGCTACCGGGCTACTGGCTCTTCCGCCCCGAGAGGCTCTGCGCCTCGCGGCCCACCCGGCGCCGGACGCCGAACCAGCCCGCGACCAGGGCCAGACCCACGACCGGGATCAGGAACAGCGTCTTGCGGCCGACCTCGGCGTCCTTCCACATCAGGCAGAGGACGGCGAGCAGGAACGCGATCGTCACGTACTCGGTGACACCGCTGAAGGGGAGCTGGAACTTCGGCCGGGTGATCTCGCCGCGCTTCGCGCTGCGCACGAAGGCGAGGTGGCAGACCATGATCGTGATCCAGGTGCCGATGATGCCGAGCGAGGCCACGTTCAGGACGATCTCGAAGGCCTTGCCAGGGACCACCTTGTTGAGGCCGACGCCGACGACGCCGAGAGACGCGGTCAGCAGGATGCCGCCGTAGGGCACCTGGTTGCGGTTCATCTTGGCCGTGAACCGCGGGGCGGAGCCCGACATCGCCATCGAGCGCAGGATGCGGCCCGTGGAGTACAGACCGGAGTTCAGCGAGGACATCGCCGCGGTGAGGACCACGAAGTTCATCACGTCGCCGGCGGCCGGGACGCCGATCTTGGACAGGACCGTCACGAACGGGCTCTGGTCGGCCGTGTACATCACGCCCGGGAGCAGCAGCGCGAGCAGGATCACGGAGCCGACGTAGAAGATGCCGACGCGCCACATGATCGAGTTCACCGCGCGCGGGACGATCTTGTGCGGCTCGGCGGTCTCGCCCGCCGCGACGCCGACCAGTTCGAGCGAGGCGTACGCGAAGACGACGCCCTGCATCACGATCACGACCGGCATCAGGCCGTTCGGCATGAGGCCGCCGTGGTCGGTGATCATGTTGAGGCCCGGCGTCTCACCGCCTACCTTGTGCTGGCTGGCAAGCAGCCAGATGCCGATGATCATGAAGGCGCTCAGCGCGGCCACCTTGATGATCGAGAACCAGAACTCCATCTCGCCGAAGTACTTCACCGAGACGAGGTTCACCGAGAGCACGATCGCGAGGGCGATCAGCGCGAGCACCCACTGGGGTATGTCGGTGAAGAAGCTCCAGTAATGCGTGTAGAGCGCGATCGCCGTGATGTCGGCGATACAGGTGGTCGACCAGTTCAGGAAGTACATCCAACCGGCGAAGAACGCGCCCTTCTCGCCGAGGAACTCACGCGCGTACGAGACGAACGAACCGGACGACGGCCGGTAGAGGACCATCTCGCCGAGCGCCCTGACGACGAAGAACGCGAAGATGCCGCACACGAGGTACGCGAGGGCGAGCGCGGGGCCCGCCGTGTGGAGGCGGCCGCCCGCCCCCAGGAAGAGGCCGGTGCCGATCGCGCCACCGATCGCGATCATGTTGACGTGACGGGCCTTGAGGTCCTTGCTGTATCCGGCGTCGCCCGCGTCCGCGGGGGCCTGGGGAGCGTCCGTGCGGGACGCCTCCAGGGTGGCCGAATCCACTGCTTCCTTGCTCACGTGGTGGATCTACTCTCTGGTGCCCGGAAGAGCTCCGGGGTCCGGATGTGCTCCGGTCCGCGCACCCCTGACGCGCGCGGACCGACGGGACACCTTCCCCCACCCACCGCGCCCCACGCGGTGTCGCACGTCACATAGCGGAACTTCTCACATGGTGATCAAGGGGTGTACAAAGCCTCGATGACCTGCCAGTACCTGTCGCGGATCACTCGGCGGCGGAGCTTCAGGGACGGGGTGAGCTCGCCGGTCTCCGGGCCCCATTCCTCCGTGAGCAGGCGGTAGCGCTTGATCTGTTCGGTGCGGTTCAGGCGCGCGTTGGCGGCCTCGACCGCGCGCGCCACCTCCGCCCGCACGGCCTCGTGCGTGGCCGGATCTCCCGCTATCCCGTGCGCGGCGGCCCAGGCGGGCGCCATCTCCCGGTCGAGGACGAGCAGGGCCACGAGATAGGAGCGGCCGTCCCCGTGGACGAGGGCCTGCCCTATCAGCGGGTGCTCCTTGACGGTGTTCTCGACGAGGGCGGGCGAGACGTTCTTGCCCGTCGAGGTCACGATCATTTCCTTCTTGCGGTCGGTGAGCCAGAGGTAGCCGTCCTCGTCGAGCCGTCCGATGTCGCCGGTGGCGAACCAGCCGTCCGCGTCGCAGGCGCCGTCGACTCCGCCGTCGGGCCGCAGATAGCCGTCGAAGACCGTCGCGCCGCGCACCAGGATCTCGCCGTCGTCGGCGATGCGGACGTCGAGGCCTTCGAGGGGGCGGCCCACCGACCCGAGCCGGAACCCGTCGGGGCCGTTGGTCGTGACCACCCCGGAGGTCTCGGTGAGCCCCCACGCGTCCATGATCACCAGACCGAAGCCGGCCCAGAACCTGGATACGTCGAGGGGCATCGGCGCGGAGGCGCTCGCCGTCCACACGAGCCGGTCGAATCCGGCCAGGGCGAGCAGCGGATCGAGTACGTCCCGCTTGGCCCGCTCGTACGCGGCCCGCAGCGCCGCCGAGGGCTCCTCTCCCCGTTCCCGGCAGGCGACGTGCGCGCGTGCCGTGTCGTTGGCGGCCTCGATGGCGCGGCGGCGCTCCTCCGGCAGCCCGGCGATCGCGGCCCGTACGGAGGCCGCGAGCTTCTCCCACACGCGCGGGACGCCGAAGAACTGCACGGGGTGCAGCTCGCGTGCAGTGGCGGCCACCTGGGCGGGGTCAGCGCACAGATAGACGTGGGCGGCGCGCAGCACCGGCAGATAGATGCCGAGCAGCCGCTCCGCTATGTGCGCGAAGGGCAGGTAGCAGATGTGTCCGACGTGTTCGGGGAACTCGACGACGCCGTCCAGGGCGATGCCGCCCAGGAGCACGTTGCGGTGGGTGAGGCGGACGCCCTTGGGGTCGCCCGTGGTGCCCGAGGTGTAGACGACGGTGAGCGGGTCGGTCGGGCGGCTCTCGCGCCAGGACTTCTCGAAGGCGTCGGGGTTGTGCAGGCGGCCGCCGGTGGCGTGCAGGGAACCGTAGGTGCGGTGGGTGCCCGCTGCCGCCCCCTCCACCACGACGAGGCGCTCCAGCGGCGCGGTGTCGTCCGTCAACAGCGGCTCCCAGCGCGGCAGTTCGCGGGCGCCCTCGACGATCGCGAAGCGGGCCCGGCTGTGCCGGACGATGTGCGCGACCTGTTCGGGGGCCGCGGTGCCGTACACGGTGACGGGCACGGCACCGAGGTGCACCAGGGCGAGGTCGCTCAGCCAGTGCTCGGGGCGGTTGCCCATCATCATCAGGACGTGCTCGCCCCGCTCGACGCCGAGCGCCGCGTAACCGGCGGCCAGGACGGCCACCTTGCGGCGCGCCTCGCGCCAGGTGAGCGTCGACCACTCCCCGCCCGCGCGCCAGGAGAGCGCGGGAAGATCCCCGTGGTCCTCGGCATTGCGGAGCAGCAGGGCGGGGAGCGTGATGTCGGCGGGGTCCCCGGGAAGCCGCAGGATCGTGGTCATGACCGCCTCCTGGCGCCATCGGCTGTGCGTGAGCGGACGGGTGCGTGAGGAGCGAGGGCCGAGCGGTTGACGAGCTGTGGGAGAGCAGGTGACTGGCCCGGAGGGTTTCACAACACTGGTGTGCCAGCAATACTGTTGCACCGGATTGATGCACGCCCGGACAGGCACCGGACCGCTGCGCAGACGGGGAGACATCCGGAGAGCCGGCCGGGGAGGGAGGGCGCCGTCATGGCGACGGACACCGAGGAGCCGACGCTCACGGTCGACGAACTGGCCGCACGCGCAGGCGTCACGGTCCGCACGATCCGCTTCTACAGCACCAAGGGGCTGCTGCCGCCGCCGGTGATCGGCGCGCGCCGCGTCGGCCACTACGGCCCGGACCACCTGTCCCGGCTCGCGCTCATCGAGGAGTTGCAGCACCAGGGCATGACGCTCGCCGCGATCGAGCGGTACCTGGAGCAGTTGCCCGCGGACCTGAGCGCCCACGATCTGGCCATCCACCGCGCCGTGGTGGCCTCGTGGGCACCGGACTCTGCGGAGGACGTGCCCCTCGCCGAGCTGGAGCGCCGGTCGGGCCGCCCGCTCGGCGAGGCGGAGCTGGACCGGCTCGCGGCGATGGGGGTGATCGCCAGGACCCGGGCGGCGGGGACGTACCGCGTGGATCCGGGGCTGCTGCGCCTGGGCGTGCAACTCCTCGACGTGCCCATCGCGCACGAGACGATCCTCGCGGCGCGCACGGTCCTGATGGAGCACACGCGTTCGGCCGCCCACGAGCTGTCCCGGCTCTTCCGAGACGAGGTCTGGGGGCCCTACCGCGCGGGCGAGTCGGACCCCGAGCACGTAGCGGCGATGCGCTCGCTCTCGGCCCATATGCAGCCGCTGGTGGTCCAGGCGCTGGTGACCGCGTTCCAGCGCTCGCTCAAGGAGGAGCTGCGGGAGTGGCTCAAGGAGAGCTGAGCCGCCCCCCACGGGCCCTCGGTCACACCTTGACGTCGGCCGCTGTCGCGCTCGGCGTCCCGCCCCGCGCGGCTTGCGACAGCCGCTCGGCGTAGACCTCGGAGAGAGCTGCCAGGTCGGTCCGGCCGGCCGCCGCCCCCGAGGTGTCCCGGAGGTCGAGCGTGCCGATGTACTGGTCCCGCCGGACCACGAGCGTCAGGGTGTTCTTCTTCACGGGGCTCTTGTACGCGTAGGTGATGCTCGCGTTGCCCTGCCGCGGCCCGTCGAGGACCGTGACCGCGTGCTTGTTGCTGTCCGCGTAGCTCTTCCAGGCGGTGAAGGTGCGCTCGGCGGCACACGTGTTTCGGTACACGATCACGTCGTAACGCGCGCCCTCGGCCTTGTCGTTGCTGAGGTAGCCCACCCGGCCGTTGGCCACGGCGCCCTTGCACCTGCCGCCGGGGTCCTTGCACACGGAGGGCGCCTTGGCGCGGCTGCGCAGTTCGGTGGTGACGTGGCGCAGAGTGGTGGGCATCGTGTCGAGGGGCGGCAGGATCGCCTCGGCCTGCCGGGCGCCGCTCAGCGATCCGGTGCCGGTGCCGGTGCCCTTGCCTCCCGACCTGCCGTATCCGCCGGACCTGTCGTATCCACCGGACCGGCCGGATCCACCGGATCCGCACAGCGGTCACCCTTCAGTTGTCGTGATCATGCTCTTCGGCAAGATACGACGCGGCAGCGATGCCTCCGGTTCCGCCCCTGACCAGGCGGAACCGCAGGCACCGGCCCGCAGGCACCGGCAGGGTCAGCCGTCGCTGAACGTCTCCCCGTTCGCCGCCTTTTCGAGCAGCAGCGCGGGCGGGTCGAACCGCTCTCCGTAGCGCTCGCTCAGCTCACGCGCGCGTGCCACGAAGCCGGGCAGCCCGCCCTCGTAGCCGTTGATGTACTGCAGCACGCCGCCCGTCCAGCCCGGGAAGCCGATGCCGAGGATGGAGCCGATGTTGGCGTCGGCGACCGACGTCAGGACGCCCTCCTCCACCAGGCGTACGGTGTCGAGCGCTTCGGAGAAGAGCATCCTCTCCTGCATGTCCACGAACGGGATCTCGTGCCCCGGCTTGGTGAAGTGCTCGCGCAGCCCCGGCCACAGCTTGGCCCGCTTGCCGTCCACGTAGTCGTAGAAGCCCGCTCCCCCGCTCCTGCCGGGGCGCTCGAACTCGTCGACCATGCGGTCGATGACGGCGTCCGAGGGGTGGCCGGGCCAGGTGCCGCCCGCCTCCTCGACGGCGCGCTTCGTCTCGTTGCGGATCTTGCGGGGCAGGGTGAGCGTCAGCTCGTCCATGAGGGAGAGCACCTTGGCGGGGTAGCCCGCCTGGGCCGCCGCCTGCTCGACGGAGGCGGGCTCGATGCCCTCGCCGACCATCGCGACGCCCTCATTGATGAAGTGCCCGATGACGCGCGAGGTGAAGAAGCCGCGCGAGTCGTTGACGACGATCGGCGTCTTGTTGATCTGGCGCACCAGGTCGAAGGCGCGGGCCAGCGCCTCGTCGCCCGTCCGCTCGCCCTTGATGATCTCGACCAGCGGCATCTTGTCGACGGGCGAGAAGAAGTGCAGGCCGATGAAGTCGCCCGGGCGCGTGACGCCCTCGGCCAGGCCGGTGATCGGCAGGGTCGAGGTGTTGGAGCAGAGCAGCGCGTCCGGCTCGACGACGTCCTGGATCTCCTGGAACACCTTGTGCTTGAGCGAGGTGTCCTCGAAAACCGCCTCGATCACGGCGTCACAGCCCGCGAGGGCCTGCGGGTCCGCGGTCGGCGTGATGCGGGCGAGCAGCGCGTCGGCCTTCTCCTGCGTGGTGCGTCCCCGCTGGACGGCCTTGGCGCAGAGCTTCTCGGAGTAGCCCTTGCCCTTCAGCGCCGCCTCCGCCGAGACGTCCTTCAGGACGACCTCCATGCCCGCGCGGGCACACGAGTACGCGATGCCGGCGCCCATCATCCCGGCGCCGAGCACGGCGACCTTGCGGACCTGGCGCGGCTCGATGCCCTTGGGGCGGTTGGCGCCGGAGTTGACGGCCTGGAGGTCGAAGAAGAAGGCCTGGATCATGTTCTTGGCGACCTGGCCGGTGACCAGCTCGGTGAAGTACCGGGCCTCGATGGTCAGCGCCGTTTCGAAGTCGACCTGGGAGCCCTCGACGGCCGCCGCGAGGATGTTCCGCGGTGCGGGGTAGTTGGCGCCCGCCGTCTGCTTCTTGAGGTTGGCGGGGAAGGCCGGGAGGTTCGCCGCGAACTTCGGGTGGGCGGGGGTGCCGCCCGGGATGCGGTAGCCCGGCCTGTCCCAGGGCTGCTGCGACTCGGGGTTGGCGTCGATGAAGGCGCGGGCCTTCTCGATCATCTCCTCCGGGGTGGCGGCCAGTTCATGGACGAGGCCGTTCTCCAGGGCGCGCTCGGGGTTGTACTGGGTGCCCTGGAGGAGCACCTTCAGGAGCGCGTCCGTGATGCCCATGAGGCGTACGGTGCGGGTGACGCCGCCACCGGCCGGGAGCAGGCCGAGGGTGACCTCGGGCAGGCCGATCTTGGAACCGGACACGTCCAGGGCGACGCGGTGGTGCGACGCGAGGGCGATCTCGTAACCGCCGCCGAGCGCCGCGCCGTTGATGGCGGCGACCACGGGCTTGCCGAGGGTCTCGATGCGGCGCAGCGAGTTCTTGATCGCGGTGCCCGTCTCGAACGCCTGCCGGGCGTTCTCCGGTCCCACCTTGATCATGTCCTTGAGGTCGCCGCCCGCGAAGAAGGTCTTCTTGGCGGAGGTGTAGATGAACCCGCGGATCGCGTCCTTGTCGGCCTGGACGGCGGCCTCGGCGCGGTCGGCGATCGCCGCGATGGAGTCCTTGAACGCCTGGTTCATGGTGTTCGCGGACTGGTTGGGGTCGTCGAGGACGAGCGTGACGACGCCGGTGTCGTCCTGCTCCCAGCGGATGGTGGTGCTTGCGGTCATGTCTTTGTCTCCGTGAAGTGTGCGGCAGGCGGATTCGGGGGAGGGCGGAAGGGTTTCGTGGCCGTGTGACCGCCGGTGGGGGCTGGTCGCGCAGTTCCCCGCGCCCCTGAGGCATGCGGCTGCGCCGCGCCCAGGGGCGCACGGAGTGCGCCTTCAGGGGCGCGGGGAACTGCGCGAGCAACCACGGCGTACCCGCAGTCGGCAGCGCGCCCCCCGCCCCCGCGACGCCCAGCCCTACAGCCGTTCCACGATCGTGGCGATGCCCATACCGCCACCGACGCACAACGTGGCCAACCCGTACCGGAGGTCACGCCGCTCCAGCTCATCGACGAGCGTGCCCAGGATCATCGCGCCGGTCGCCCCGAGCGGGTGACCGAGCGCGATCGCGCCACCGTTGACGTTCACCTTGTCCAGGGAGAGCCCCATGTCCCTGACGAAGCGCAGCACGACCGCGGCGAACGCCTCGTTGATCTCGACGAGGTCGATGTCGTCGATGGTCAGACCGGCTTTGGCGAGCGCCTTGCGGGTCGCGGGCGCGGGCCCCGTGAGCATGATCAGCGGCTCGGAGCCCGAGACGGCGACGGAGACGATCCGGGCGCGCGGGGTCAGGCCGTAGCGCTCGCCGACCTCCTTGTTGCCGACGGCGACCAGCGAGGCGCCGTCGACGATGCCGGAGGAGTTGCCCGCGTGGTGGACGTGGTCGATCTCCTCGATCCAGTGGTACTTCTGCAGCGCCACCGCGTCGAAGCCGCCCAGGTCGCCGATGTCCTTGAAGGACGGCTTCAGCTTGGCGAGGGAGTCGGCGGTGGTGCCGGGGCGCAGGTGCTCGTCGTGGTCGAGGACGACCAGGCCGTTGCGGTCCTTGACCGGCACGACGGACTTCCCGAAGCGGCCGTCCTTCCAGGCCGCGGCGGCGCGCTCCTGGGAGAGGGCCGCGTACTCGTCGACGTCGCGCCGCGAGAAGCCCTCGATGGTGGCGATGAGGTCGGCGCCGATGCCCTGCGGCGCGAAGTTGGTCTCGAAGTTGGTCATCGGGTCGGCGAACCAGGCGCCGCCGTCGGAGGCCATCGGCACCCGCGACATCGACTCGACGCCGCCCGCGAGCACCAGGTCCTCCCAGCCCGAGCGGACCTTCATCGCGGCGAGGTTGACCGCTTCGAGGCCCGAGGCACAGAAGCGGTTCTCCTGGACACCGGCGACCGTGTCGGGCAGCCCCGCGGCGATGGCGGCGATCCGCGCGATGTCGGAGCCCTGGTCGCCGACCGGGCCCACCACGCCGAGGACGATGTCGTCGATGGCGGCCGGGTCGAGGCCGGGGAAGCGGGCCTGGATCTCGTGGATCAGGCCGACGACGAGGTCGATGGGCTTCGTGCCGTGCAGGGCGCCACTGGCCTTGCCGCGTCCGCGCGGGGTGCGGATCGCGTCGTATACGTACGCTTCGGTGGTCACGCGTGAGCCTTTCGGGGGTGTCCGGGATGTCGGGGTTTTCGGGGGCCGGGTCAGCCGAGGAGGGAACGGCCGATGATCTCCTTCATGATCTCGGTCGTGCCGCCGTAGATGGTCTGGATGCGACCGTCGGTGAAGGCCTTCGCGACGCGGTACTCCGTCATGTAGCCGTAGCCGCCGTGCAGTTGCAGGCAGCGGTCGGCGACGCGCTTCTGCAGCTCGGTGGCCCACCACTTCGCCATCGACGCGTGCACGGCGTCGAGTTCCCCGTTCGAGTGGTCGACGATGCACCGGTCGAGGAAGGTGCGGGTGACGGCGCACTCGGTGGCCATCTCCGCTATCTCGAAGCGGATGTGCTGCAGCCTGGCCAGCGGCCGCCCGAAGGCCTCGCGCTCCTTGACGTACGTCGTGGTGATCTCCAGGAGGTACTCGGCGGCGGCGATCCCGGCGACGGCGATGCCCATGCGCTCCTGCGCGAGGTTCGTCATCAGGTGGATGAACGCGCCGTTGAGCTCGCCGAGCAGATTCTCCTTGGGGACGCGTACGTCGTCGAAGAAGAGCTCCGCGGTGTCCTGGGACTTCTGGCCGATCTTGTCGAGGTTGCGGCCCCGCTCGAAGCCTTCCATGCCGCGCTCGACGACGAGGAGGGACAGGCCGTGGGCGCCGCCGTCGGGAGCCGTCTTGGCGACGACGATGACGAGGTCGGCGAGGATGCCGTTCGAGATGAACGTCTTGGAGCCGTTGAGCACCCAGTGGTCGCCGCGGTCCTCGGCGCTGGTGCGGATGGCCTGGAGGTCGGAGCCCGCGCCGGGCTCGGTCATCGCGATGGCGGTGATCGTCTCGCCGGAGCAGAAGCCGGGCAGCCAGCGGCGCTTCTGCTCGTCGGTGGCGAGCGAGGTCAGATAGGGGCCGATGATGTCGTTGTGCAGGCCGATGGCGAGACCGGCGGCGCCCGCGCGCGTGAACTCCTCGGCGAGGACGGCGGAGTAGCGGAAGTCGGCGTTCCCGCCGCCTCCGTACTCCTCGGGCACGGCGAGGCCGAGGAGCCCCTGCTTGCCGGCCGCGAGCCACGCCTCGCGGGAGACGATGCCGTCCTTCTCCCACTGCTCGTAGTGCGGGAGCACCTCCTTCGCAAGGAAGGTGCGGACGCTCTCGCGGAACGCGTCGTGCTCGGCGGAGAAGATCTGCCGCTTCATCTGTACGTGGCCTCCTGGAGCCCTGTGAGAACCGACGAGCCCTGCTGGGGCCTAGAGCCAGCCCTTGACGGTTTCGATCGACTTGGCCGGCTCGGGGCCGACCGGTATGACGTTGAGCATGGTGACGCCCGCGGCCCGGAAGGCCTCGATGCGCTCGCGTACATAGCCCTCGGGCCCGCACAGCGACATGAGCTCGCAGAACTCGTCCGGGACGGCGGCCTCGGCCTCCTTCTTCTTCCCCGCGAGGTAGAGCTCCTGGATGCGCGCGGCTTCCTTGCCGTAGCCGTAGGCCACCGCGAGGTCGTTGTAGAAGTTCTTCCCCTTGGCGCCCATGCCTCCTACGTAGAGGGCGATCTGCGGGCGGGCCGCGTCGCGCACGGCCGCCGCGTCGTCGCCGATGGCCAGCAGTCCCCCTGCGACGGTCTCCAGCGGCCCGAGGGACGGGTCGCGCCGCGCCCTGCCCGCGGCGAGCGCCGCGCCCCACACCTCGTGGGCCTTCTCCGGGATGAAGAGGGTGGGCAGCCAGCCGTCGGCGATCTCCGCCGTCATGGTCACGTTGGCGGGCCCCAGGGAGGCCACGTAGAGCGGGACTTCGGGGCGTACCGGTTTGGTGAGAATCTTCAGGGGCTTGCCGAGCCTGCCGCCCTTCTCCGGAGGCAGTGGCATGTCCGTGATGCCGTGGTGGTCGATGACCTCGCGGCGCAGGATGCGCCGGGTCAGCTCGATGGCCTCGCGGGTGCGGCCGAGCGGCTTGTCATACGCCTTGCCGTGCCAGCCCTCGACGACCTGCGGGCCCGAGGCACCGAGGCCGATGATCGCGCGCCCGCCGGAGACCGCGTCGAGCCCGGCGGCGGTCTGGGCGATGAGGGCGGGCGTGCGGGAGTAGACGTTGAGGATGGCGGCGCCGATCTTCATGCGCTCCGTGCGCGCCGCCAGATAGCCCATGACGGTGGGCGAGTCGAAGCCGTACGCCTCGGCGACCCACACCGCGTCCAGGCCCGCGGACTCCAGGGCCGCGATGTCGTCGGCGGCCTCGCGCGGGTCGCCCGCGTAGGCGAGCGGGGACGAGAGTCGCATCAGTGGCCTTCCTCTTCCTTGGGTTCCCCGGCGGGCCGCGCGAGGGCCGGTACGTCCCAGTCGCGGGCCACTTCGGCGGTGTCGGCGCCGGGCCGCGCGGGTCCGGTGCGGACGTGTGTCGGGGTGGCGGAGAAGCGGGGCGCGGGGGCGGGCTGGGTGATGCCGCCGTGGTCGACGAAGGTGCCGCGGGCGGCGAGGTGCGGGTGTCCTGGGGCCTCGCGCAGGGACAGCACGGGCGCCACGCAGGCGTCGGAGTCCTCGAAGACGGCCGTCCACTCGTCGCGGGTACGTTGCTTGAAGCGGGCGGCGACGGCCTCGCGCAGCTCGCCCCAGCGGGCCAGGTCCTTGCGGGCGGGCACGTCCCCGTCGAGGCCGAGGAGCTCGATGAACTCGTCGTAGAACTGCTGCTCCAGGGAGCCGACGGCCATGTAGCCGCCGTCGGCGGTCTCGTAGTTCCCGTAGAAGGGGCAGCCGCCGTCGAGGAGGTTGGCGCCGCGGCGGTCCTGCCAGCCGCCGGCCGCGAGCATGCCGTGGATCATGGTGGAGAGGTGCGCCGCGCCGTCCACGATCGCGGCGTCCACGACCTGCCCGGCGCCGTGCACGCGCGCGTGGTGCAGTGCCGCGAGGATGCCGACGACGAGATAGAGCGAGCCGCCCGCGTAGTCGCCCACGAGGTTCGCGGGGATCGCGGGCGGTTCGCCGGGGTTGCCGATCATGCCGAGGGTGCCGGTGATGGCGATGTACGCGATGTCGTGCCCGGCGCGCCGGGCGAGCGGGCCCTCCTGGCCCCAGCCGGTCATCCGGCCGTAGACGAGCCTCGGATTGCGGGCCCGGCACTCCTGCGGGCCGACGCCGAGGCGCTCGGCCACGCCGGGCCGGTAGCCCTCGATGAGCACGTCGGCGCGCTCGGCCAGGTCGAGGACGCGGGCCGCGCCGTCGTCGGCCTTGAGGTCGATGACGACGGAGCGCTTGTTGCGGTTGGTCACGTCGTACTCGGGATTGATCGCGAGGCCGCCGCCGTCCGGCCGGTCGACGCGTACGACGTCGGCGCCGAGATCGGCGAGGAGCATGGCCGCGAACGGGCCGGGCCCGATGCCTGCGAGCTCCACCACGCGCACCCCGGCCAGCGGTCCGTGAACGCCCTTGTCCGGCACAGCCATTGAGCCCCCAGCACTATGACACAACTGATGTAACACCAGTGATGCTAAGAACGTGTTCCACCGCGCACAAGCCCCTGGCGAGCAAGCGCTTAGCCAATTTCGGTCCGCCACCGGAATCCGGCGGTAGCCTCGGCCACCCACGACTGCACTCGGAGCACGGCGGAAAGGTGCCATGACTGCCATGACCGGTGGTAACAGCAAGAGCCAGCAGAGCAAGAACAGCGACCGCACGTACGACATCGTGCTCTTCGGAGCGACAGGGTTCGTGGGGACACTGACCGCGGAGCATCTCGCCGCCCACGCCCCCGAAGGGGTGCGCTGGTCCGTCGCGGGGCGCGACACCACGAAGCTGGAGGCGCTGCGGGAGCGGCTCGCCGCCATCGACCCGGCGTGCGCCGAACTGCCCCTGGTCCACGCCGACGTGGCGGACCCCGCTTCGCTGCGGGAAATGGCCTCCCACGCGCGCGTGGTCGCCTCGACGGTCGGCCCGTACCTCACGTACGGGCAGGATCTGGTCGCGGCGTGCGCCGAGGCGGGCACGGACTACGTGGACCTGACGGGTGAGCCCGAGTTCGTCGACCTCATGTACGTGCGGCACGACGCCCGCGCGCGGGAGACGGGCGCACGGCTCGTGCACTCCTGCGGCTTCGACTCGGTCCCGCACGACCTGGGGGCCTACTTCACCGTGCGGGAACTGCCCGAGGGAGTGCCGCTGCGCGTCGACGGGTTCGTCCGGGTCGGCGCGCGGTTCTCCGGCGGCACGTTCGCCTCCGCGCTCAACCAGTTCGGGCGGGGGCCGCAGCTCCTTGCCGCCGCGCGGGACCGGAAGCAGCACGAGCCGCGCCTCGTGGGACGCAAGGCGTACGCCCCGCCGGGTGCGCCCCGGTACGCGGGTGAGGTCGGCGCGTGGGCGCTGCCGCTGCCGACGATCGACCCGCAGGTGGTGCAGCGCTCGGCGCGCGCCCTTGAGCGGTACGGGCCGGACTTCCGCTACCGGCACTACGCGGCCGTGAAGTCGCTGCCGGTCGCGCTGGGCGCCCCGGCAGTCCTCGGCGGCCTGCTCACGGCCGCGCAGCTGCCGCCCGTACGGCGATGGCTGTCCGGGCGGCTCAAGCCGGGCGACGGACCGGGCCAGGAGCGGCGGGCCGCGTCGTGGTTCTCGGTGCGGTTCGTCGGCGAGGGCGGCGGCCAGCGGGTATTCACCGAGGTCTCGGGCGGCGACCCCGGCTACGACGAGACGGCACGGATGCTGGGCGAGTCGGCGCTGTGCCTGGCCCTCGACGACCTGCCGCCGACGGCCGGACAGGTCACCACGGCGGCGGCGATGGGCGACGCGCTGATCGAGCGGCTGCGCGCCGTGGGGCTTACGTTCCGGGTGGCGTCGGTGCGGTAGCGCGACAAGCCCTCATCCACCGGTACGACGCCGACCCCGCACGGTGACGTGCGGGGCGGCATCGTGCTCCGGCTGCGCCCGGTGCCCGCCGGGGCGGGCCAGCTCGGCGATCAGATGCTCCAGTGCGGCGGTGCCAGTGGTGGCGACCTCGGGAACGATGTCGCCGGCAGAACGGCGCAGTTCGAGCCATCCGAGGTAGGCGGCGTAGGCCGCGACCGCTTGGCGCCGGGCCGGTGCGGCGGTCAGGCCCAGGTCGACGTAGAGGTCGGTGAGGTAGGCGATCCGCCGGTCGGTGACCCGGCGCAGGGTCGGGGCGACGGCGGGGTGGTCGGCGTGGGCGACGATCGCGGGCTCCAGGCCGTTGATGTCCTGCTCCCCCAGCGCGGTGGTGAACAGGACCGTCAATCGCTGCCGGGGGTCGGTGATGTCGCCCAACTGTGAGATCAGGGCGGTGGTGTTGCCCTCCTCCCACGCTTCCAGCGCGGCCGTCAGCAGAGCGTCGCGATCCTTGAAGTGCCAGTAGAAGCTGCCCCGGGTCGCCCCCAGCTCGCCCGCGAGTGCGTTGACCGACACTGCGGCGACTCCGCCGCGGGCCATCGCACGCAGCGCCGCGGTCGACCAGTCCTGAGGTGTGAGGTGCTCTCTCGCCATGACCGTACAGTACTGTATGGTCCCTCCATACAACGGTGTATGGAGTCGTCGCCGGTGCCGTCAGGAAGCTCAAGGGCCGCGAGAAGCAAGGACGTTGACAATGATCCGGTTGATACCCCGCCTGGTGATCGGGCTGTCAGCAGTGCACTTCGCGGTCGGCCTGATCGCCTCAAGAACCTTCGACGACATGGCGCGCGACGGATTCTGGAACGCTGCCACCGGAACACCGCAGCGTGAGTACGAGATGTGGTTCTTCCTCGCCGGGTTCGGTCTTCTGGCCCTCGGCACCCTCAGCGGGCGCGTCGTCCGTGACACCGGCAGGCTCCCGGCACAGCTGGGCTGGTATCTGCTCGCCATCGGCGTGCCGCTCCAGGTTCTCTATCCCGTATCCGGCGCGCCCGGACTGATCGTGCTCGGGGTGCTGGCCCTGGTCGCAACCCGACGGGCTGCCGGAACTTCTTCCGAGAACGCCGCCACGGCACCGATCCGGTGAGGATCGATGCCGTGGCGGCGCGCTGTTCGTGCCGGATCGCGTTCGACCGGCGCGGAACCTACCGGCGGATCAGAGCACCGGCACCGGGTAGGTCGGGTACTCCACTCCGGAGACGTGCTGGACGACCCGGATGACCTGGCACGAGTAGCCGAACTCGTTGTCGTACCAGAGGTAGAGGATCGCGTTGTCGCCGTCGACCTTGGTGGCGCCGGCGTCGATGATCGAGGCGTGGCGCGAGCCGATGAAGTCGTTCGAGACCGCGTCGGGGGCGCTGGTGAAGTCGATCTGGCGCTTGAGCGGCGAGGTCAGCGACACGTTGCGGAGGTGGTCGAGGACCTCCTCGCGGGTGGTCTCGCGGCCGAGCCGCAGGCTGAGGATCGCGATCGAGACGTCCGGGACCGGGACGCGGATCGAGCTGCCGGTGATCGGCGCCTTGAGGTCGGGCAGCGCCTTGGCGACGGCGGAGGCGGCGCCGGTCTCGGTGATGACCATGTTCAGCGGCGCGGAGCGGCCGCGGCGGTCGGCCTTGTGGAAGTTGTCCAGAAGGTTCTGGTCGTTGGTGAACGAGTGGACGGTCTCCACGTGGCCGCGCACGACGCCGTACTCGTCCGCCATCGCCTTCAGCGGCGGCACGATCGCGTTGGTGGTGCAGGAGGCGCAGGACAGGATCTGCTCGTCCGGCTTGATCGTGTCGTGGTTCACGCCGTGCACGATGTTCGGGACGTCGCCCTTGCCCGGCGCGGTGAGGACGACCTTGTCGATACCCGGGCGCAGGTGCTCCGAGAGGCCCTCGCGGTCGCGCCACTTGCCGGTGTTGTCGATGAGGATGGCGTCCTTGATGCCGTACGCCGTGTAGTCGACCTCGGACGGGTCGTTGGCGTAGATCACCCTGATCTCGTTGCCGTTGGCGACGATCGTGCTGTTCGCCTCGTCGACGGTGATCGTGCCCTGGAACTGGCCGTGGATGGAGTCGCGGCGCAGCAGCGAGGCGCGCTTGACCAGATCCTGCTCGCCGCCCTTACGGACGACGACGGCGCGCAGCCGGAGGCCGTTGCCCGAGCCGGACTTCTCGATGAGCAGGCGGGCGACGAGGCGTCCGATGCGGCCGAAGCCGTAGAGGACGACGTCGCGGCCCTCGCGGCACTCGATCTTGTTCTCACCCGTGGCGCCGGAGACGGCCTCGGCGGTGAACTCCGCCACCGACAGACCGCGGTCGTCGGCGCGGTACGTCGCGGCGAGCATGCCGAGGTCGATCTGCGAGGGGCCGAGATCGAGGGTGGTGAGAGCCTGCAGGAACGGCAGCGTCTCGGTGACCGAGAGCTCCTCGCCGGCGATCTGCCGGGCGAATCGGTGGGTCTTCAGAATGCTGACCACCGACTTGTTCACCAGGGAGCGGCTGTGCAGCAGGACCGTGACGTCCCGCTCGCGGTGCAGCTTCCCGATGATCGGGATCATCGACTCCGCGATCTCCTCACGGTGCTTCCAATTGGTGAACGAGTCGTCATTGACAGTCACAGGAGTATCTTTCGAGCTAGGCGGCGCTCATATGCTAACTCGCCCGTCATTTGATCGTTCAACCCGGTGCCCCGCGCACGCCTCGCGCAGCGCCGAGCGGCACAGGGCGTCCGCGCGGCGGGTGGATTCCGGCAGCCGGAAGCGAGGCGTGAGGCGCAGGGTGTGCTCGCAGGCGTTGGCCAGACCCACCCGGTGGCCCACCGAGACGAAGACCGGCTTCACGCCCTCCCGCGTACGCAGCGCACGGCCCACCTCCTCCGCGCCGTCAAGCAGCGGCGCCGCGCTCCCCCGCGCGGCGGCCGGATCCTCGTACGTGAAGGTGAACGGGTTCTTCGCGACGCCCATCGTCGCAAGCCCCGTCAGCACTCCGAGGTGGCTCGCGAGGCCGAAGCGTCGGGGGTGGGCGATGCCGTAGCCGTCACAGACGACCAGGCCTGGGTCGGCCCGCAGACCGGCGAGCGCGGCGAGGACCGTCGGGATCTCACGGAAGGCCAGCAGGCCCGGCACGTAGGGGAACGCCACCGTGCCGACCGCCGTCGACTCCTCGACCACGTCGAGCGTCGCGGCATCGAGGACGACGACGGCCGCGGCGACGACGTCCCGCTCGTCGTCGTAGGCGACGTCCACCCCGGTCACATGGCCCGTGCCGGGCTGCGGGCCCGTCTCATCGAGGACGACCCGGGCGCGCAGCTCGTCCTGGACGGCGCGCGCCGCCCGCTCGTCGGTGGGCCAGTCGGAGGGCATGGTGTAGCTGGTCATCGTGCGGGGCAGCCTAGTGGGCCGCCCATTGCCCCCTCCCCTGCCGACCGGCATCAAAGACGCGTAAAGATTGCCAGGATCCGGCAATGTGCCGACCGTGCCTGTCATGTCACCATCGCCCCGTACCGAGGTGAACGGCACGGACGGGGGAAGTGATCCGATGACGGTGTTTCTTGGTCTCGGCATCGCCGGGATCGTGCTGCTCGCGCTCTCGCTCGCCCTGGACGGCGTGCTCGAAGGGCTCTTCGGCGGGGCGGGCGCCCTGGACGGGGTCTTCGACGGGCTCCTTTCACTGCCCGTCGTGGCCGGGTTCGTCTCGATGCTCGGCTTCGGCGGAGCGCTCGTCCTCGGTACGACCGGGCTCGGCGCGGGCCCCGCCGCCGTCGCGGGTGCCTGCGCCGGAACCGGAGCGGGCTGGGTGACATGGAAGTTCACCCGGGCCCTGATGCGTGACCAGACCGCCCGTACCCCGCGCGGCGACGACCTCGTGGGCACGGCGGGCTTCGTGGTCACCGCGATCCCGGCCGACGGCTACGGCGAGGTGCTGCTGCGCCTCGCGGGCCAGCCCGTGAAGTTCGCGGCCCGCAGCTCCGCCGCCGTGGCGCGGGGCACCGAGGTCTGGGTCGACGCGGCGCTGTCGCCGACCTCGGTGGCCGTGCGGCCCGTTCAGCGCTGACCCACGCATCGACCGCACCACCTCACGTAACCGATCTGCCGTCCCCGGGTGGCAGGGGGGAATGCACCATGAGTCCAGTCCTGACCGCCGTCATCGGAGTCGTCGTACTCCTCGTGCTGTTGGCGCTCGTCGTCATCACGCGCTACAAGGTCGCCGGGCCCAGCGAGGCCTTCATCGTGACCGGGCGGCGCGGCAAGAAGTCCACCGATCCGGACACCGGCCGGGTCATGACCGACAACAGCGGTCAGAAGGTCGTGGTCGGCGGCGGCGTCTTCGTCGTGCCGTTCGTGCAGCAGAAGTTCACCCTCGACCTGTCCTCGCGGCACATCCCGGTCGCCGTGCGCGGTGCGGTCACGCTGCGCGGCGTGAAGGCGAACCTCGAAGGCGTCGCCATCGTGAAGGTCGGCGGCACCGAGGACTCGATACGGGCCGCGGCCCAGCGTTTCCTGGTGCAGCAGAACGGCATCGTCGGCTTCACCCAGGAGGTGCTCTCCGGCGCCCTGCGCTCCATCGTCGGGCGGATGTCGGTCGAGGACATCATCCGCGACCGTGCCGCGTTCGCCGGTCAGGTCGCCGAGGAGGCCGAGGCCAGCCTCTCCGGGCAGGGCCTGGTCCTTGACGCCTTCCAGATCCAGGACATCACCACCGAGGGCTCCTACCTGGAGGACCTCGGGCGCCCCGAGGCCGCCCGCGCCAAGCAGGAGGCGGACATCGCCGAGGCGGTGGCGCGGCGCGCCGCCGAGCAGGCGCGGCTGAAGGCCGAGGAGGAGATCGCGATCGCCCAGCGGACGTTCGCGCTCAAGCAGGCCGAGATCAAGGCCGAGACGGACGAGGCGGCGGCGCGCGCCGGCGCCGCGGGGCCGCTCGCCGAGGCGGCCAGGCGCCAGGACGTCCTGTCCGAGCAGGAGAAGGTCGCCCAGCGCCAGGCCGCCCTGACCGACCGGGAGTTGGACACCAAGGTCCGCAAGCCCGCCGACGCCGCCCGCTACCAGGCCGAGCAGGAGGCGGAGGCCCGCAGGATCGGCCTGGTCAAGCAGGCGGAGGCGGACGCGGAGCGGGCCCGGCTCACCGGTGAGGGCGAGAAGGCGCACCGTGCCGCGCTCGCCGACGCCGTACGCCTGGAGGGTGAGGCGGAGGCCGCCGCGATCGGCGCGAAGGGCTCCGCGGAGGCTGAGGCGATGCACAAGAAGGCCGACGCGTTCACGCGGTACGGGGACGCCGCCGTCCTGCAGATGCTCGTCGAGGTGCTGCCGAGCGTGGTCGCCAAGGCGTCCGAGCCGCTCAGCGCCGTGGACAAGATGACGGTGATCTCGACGGACGGGGCGAGCCAGCTGTCCCGCACGGTCGCTGACAACGTCGCCCAGGGCGTCGAACTCCTCAACTCCACCACGGGAGTCGACCTCGCCGAGCTCCTGAAGAACCTCACCGGCGGCAAGGGCCTGACCGGTGGAAAGGCACCGGCCTCCGCCCCCGCCACCGCCGTCAACGGTCGGATCGAAGTGACCGACTAGCACCGCCGATCCCCGTACCGATCCCCGTACGCCGCACCGCGATCGCCAGGGTGTCGTCCAGGTGCAGCACATCGCTGAGCAGGTCCTCGGCCAGCAGGCCGGGGACCTGCTCCGTCGGTCGCGTGCGGTGGCGGCACAGGGCTTCCTTGAGCCGGGCCTCGCCCTCGATGGGGTCCCGACGGCTCTCGGTGAGGCCATCGGTGTAGAGGAGCAGCACGTCGTCGTCCTGCATGGTCGTGGTCAGGACGCGGTCGCTGCCGGGCAGTGGAAAACCGATTCCTCGCCCGCGCACCTCCAGGTACGTCGCGCTGCCGTCCGCGTGCGCGAGCAGGGCCGGGGGGTGGCTGCCGTTGGCCAGCGAGAGCGTGCCGGTCGCCGGGTCGAGGCGGGCGAGCAGCAGGGTGGCCATGACGTTCTGGTCGAAGGGCGCCAGGATGGTGTCGGTCCGCGCCACGATGCTCTCCAGCGGGTGGCCTTCGAGCGCGAGGGTGCGCACCGCGTGGGTGACGGTCAGCGCGGTACGGGTGCTGGTGATCCCGTGCCCGATCGCGTCGACGACGGTGATGTGGACCGTTCCGTCCGGCAGGGTGAACCAGTCGTAGAGGTCTCCGCCGGTGGGCGCGTCGTCGCTGGCCGGGGCGTAGTGCACGGCCAGTTCGAGGCCGTCGACGTGCAGCGGCCTGGGGCGCAGCGCGTCCTCAAGGGCGCGCAGGGTGCGGCCGTGCGCGGTGCGCAGCTGCTCGTCGCGCTCTTCGAGCTGCACGTACAGGGCGAGGACGCCGCTGTTGGTCTCGGCCAGTTCGTGCTTGAGCCGCTGGTGTTCGCCCGCCAGGGTGTCGGCGCGGGCCAGCGCGGCCCGGAGCTCCTCCTCGAGGAGGGCGACGTCGGACTGGCCGTGCTGCGCCGCCGCGGCGGGGGTGAGCGGCGCCCGGTTCGCCGGCCGGCCGCCGGACGGCAGGGGCAGGTTCCACACGAAGGTGCCGTCGGGCTGGGTCCGCGCGCGCAGCGGCAGGCGGTCGGTCGCCACCTGCGCGCCGGTGCACTGGTGCGGCAGGCGCAGGGCGAGGGTCAGCAGGTGAGCACCGTCCTCCCGCGTCTCCCGTCCGCTGAGCAGGGTGACGGGACGGCCGCCGCCGAGGGCCGCGGCCGCCACCTCGCTCAGGGACAGGACGAGGCGTGCCCGTTCGTCGGCGGGCAGCCGGTGCCCCAGGGCGATGCTCCGTACGGTGTGCCGCAGAGCCTTGAGCGTACGGAAGGTTTCGCGGGTCATCTCATTCCCAGGTGCGGGCCGAGGGCAAGGACGGTGGCGTCGTCACGACGGCGGCGGTGCGTGTGGGCCAGGGAGGCCGCGAGCAGCATCGGGGGCAGCGTGAGGCGCGTGTCGGAAGGGGTGTACGTCCACCGGTGGTCGATCCCGTCGGTGTACAGGACCAGGGTGCTGCGTTCGGTCAGGTCCACGAACTGGCTCCTGGGCGTGGGCAGCGTGTAGCCGACGATGCCGGCCTGTCCGTTGAGCTGGTGGTGGACGCCGTGCGGGGCGACGGCCGCGGCGCGGACGTTGCCGATCCCGCAGAACTCGGCGCGGCCGCCGGTGACGCGCAGGGCGGCCACGGCGGCGCCGCGCGTGTGGCGCAGTGCCTTGTGCAGTGCGGTGATGAGGTCCCCGAGCGGGGCGACGGGGTTCGCCAGGAAGGTGCGTTCGGCGCGCTGGGCGGCCGTCGCCGCCTCGGGGCCGTGGCCGAGGCCGTCGATCACGAGCGCGGTCCGTACGCCGTCGTGATCGGCGACCGCGTATCCGTCGCCGCTCTCGTCCTCCCCGTCAGCGGGCAGGCAGAGCGCCCCAAGGGCGGCGGGGGTGCGCGGCGCGTCCGGTTCGGCGAGGCGGGCGTGGGCGAGCGTGCCGAGGCCCGCGTCCGAGCGGATGGCGAAGTCGGTGGCGATCCGGCGCGCGGCGCCCAGGCCCGCGCCCATCGTCTTGGTGGTGCTGTACCCGTCCGTGAGGCTCAGGCCGATGTCGGGCATGCCGGGGCCGCTGTCGACGGCGATGACGTCCAGGCTGCCGCCGAGGGGCGATCGCTGGACGAACAGGGCGCCGTTCTTGGCGTGCTTGAGGATGTTGCTGGCCAACTCGCTGGCGAGCACGGCCGCTTGGTCGGGCAGCGCCCCGGGCATGCCGCGCGCGACCGAGCGGGCCCGGTCGGCCGCGCTCTGCACAGCGCTCGGATGGTCTATGGCGATGTGCAGGGTGCGCGCCGCCGCCCAGGCGTTCACCGTCGTCCGTTCCAGCGCACGGCGGTGATGGTCGTGCCCCGGCCGGGGGTGGACTGCACCGTGAACTCGTCCATGAGGCGGCGTGCGCCGCCCAGGCCGTGGCCGAGACCGGCGCCGGTGGTGTAACCGTCGGTGAACGCCCGGTCGAGATCGGCGATGCCCGGCCCCTGATCGCTCACCGTGAGGCGCAGCCCCTGGCTCTCGCCCTGGCCGATGATCTCCAGGCTGAGGGAGCCCCCGCCGCCGTGCACATAGGCGTTGCGGGCCAGTTCGCTGGCGGCCGTGACGATACGGGTCTGGTCCACCAGGCCGAAACCGGCCCGCAGCGTCGCTTCCCGTACCGCGTGGCGCACCGAGAGCAGGTCCTCCTCGGCTCGGATGGCGTGCTCGTCACGGCCCGCCGGCCGGCTCGCCGACGACCGCTCACCGCGGGCGGGGGCGGGGGCGGGGGCGGGGGCGGGGACGGCAGGTTTGTTGTCGAGGTCACCGTAGAGGGACAACTGGGCTCCCCTCGGGTGATCGCGAGGCGGGCTGCCAACCCAGCGCGATCATCCCCTGCTCCGCGTTGAGCGTGGTCTCCACGCCGGACAGCTGCAGTCCCAGTTCCACCAGCGTTATCGCGACCGCCGGTCGCATGCCGGCCACTATCACCCGCGCCCCGAGGAGCCGCGCCGTGGTCGTCAGCTCCATCAGGGTCCTGGCCACGAAGGAGTCGATGATCTCCAGACGCGAGGTGTCGATCAGGATGGCGCGCGCACGGTCGGCGACGATGCGCTCCGTGAGCTCCTCGGTGAAGGCGAGCGCCGCCCTGTCGTCGAGCTCGTTCAGGAGGCCGGTGACGAGGACGTCGCCGAGTCGCAGGATCGGTACGCCGCTCAAGCCGCCGCTCACCGCGCGTCCGCGAAGGAGGACCGCTGCTCCGACTGGTCGGTGAGCAGGGGAATGGCGGCGGCGAGGGCGTCGGCCAGCGTCGCGCGCGTCAGGATGCGCGAGAGGTCGATGCCGAGCTGGGCGATGGTCTGGGCGATCGGCGGACGGATGCCGCTGATCACGCAGTCGGCACCCATCAGCCGTACGGCGTTGACCGTCTGCATCAGGTGGTGCGCCACCGCGGTGTCCACCGTGGGCACGCCGGTGATGTCGATGATGGCGACCTGCGCCTCGTCCCGCTCGATGGCCTCGAGCAGGTTCTCCATCACGACCTGGGTGCGGGTCGTGTCGAGCGTGCCGATCAGCGGGACGGCAAGGACCCGGTCCCAGATGCGCACCACCGGAGTGGACACTTCGAGGAGCTGGCGGTTCTGGCGCCGGATGATCTCCTCGCGGCCCTCGACGAAGATCTCGAAGGACTTGGCGCCCGCGGTGTCGAGGAGGCGGTTGATGAACAGGGCCGCCTGGTAGAGCGCGGTGACGTCACGCGTCTCGTACTGCACCGCTTCCAGCAGCGCTTCCTTGAGGGTGAGCACGGCCATGTAGGTGGCGGAGGCGGAGGCGCCTCCCCTGGCACGGCGCAGCGAGAGGTCGGCGATGGCCTGCCGGAGGCCTTGGTGTGAGGCCACGACCTGCTGCACCGGATAGTCGGTTTCCAGGCCGGCGAGCAGCGTCTCGACCAGGGAGTCGGCTTCCTCGTTCAGTTCGGCCTCGGTGATTCCTGTCTCCAGGACCGCCTGTGCCGACTGGAGCTGTACCCAGCGGTCGGCGACCTTCTCCCCCTGCTCGCGCAGGGCGGCAATGACGCGCGACCGGGCCTCGGGTTCACTGGTGTTCATTCCATCCACCTTAGCAATTGTTGTCGCACGGCAAATGTTAACCGGTCGACGATCTTCCGAAGGCAGAGGCTACGACGCGTCAACTACTCGATTCAGCGGCACCGTTGGCGTCGCGATCCGGCCACTCGTCGGACCATGACGCCTCATTCACCCGAACCTCACAGCTCTCGGTTCTTCACGATCGTCTGCGTGTACCTGGATACGCCCGATGTAAACCCGCGAACGGGCACCGCGCGGTCCGCGACGTCGTGCCGCTCAGCGCGTCAGGCGAGCTCCGCCGCACGGCCGCCCACCGGGCCCGGCCTGGGAGTGGTGCACTCCACCGCGTCGTGGAAGCCGCTCAACCCCTTCACCAGGGCCGAGCGCTCCGCGGGCCGCATGGCCGAGATGGCTTCGAGCAGCGCGCTTTCCCGGCGGGCCCGCAGTTCGTTGAGGTAATTTTCTCCCCGGCTCGACAAGCTCAGTTCGAGCTCTCGGCGGCTGACGGAGCTGAGGGACCGCTCGATGAAGCCCAGGGCGTGAAGGCGGTCACACATACGGCTCACCGACGACGGCGTCGACCCCAAGTACTCGCCGAGGGTGCGGAGATTGATCCCCTGAGCACCGTCCAGGGCGTACAGCACGCGCAGCTGTGACGACGACACCGGCGCTGTCGGCGTGATGTCCCTGCCCCTGCTCCACAGCACCTCGAGCAGTTCGATCACTTCCCGGGCAGCATGCGCGGCCGCATCCTGCTTGCCCCCGACGGAAGTCTCAAAATCCATGCCTCCAACTGTGACACTTCGCAATGACCCTGTCAGTCGCTGAGGCATGGCAGGCCCACGGCTCCTTCGCAAGCTCTCATCCCGAACCGGAACAGGTGGTATCAGACAGGTGGACAGATTCACGGCCGTGGAACGTGCTCTGCGCAGATCCGCACCGCACGCTCTCCTCGAAGCAGTGCGGGAGGCGCTCGCTGTTCACTACGCGGCCGACTCCGCCGATCTGCTCATGGCCGACTACGCGATGACCATACTCCAACCGGTCAACGCCCTTCCGCTTACCGCGACTCCCGTTCCGGTCCACACCAGCGCGCCCGGCCGTGCGTTCGGGGCCCAGGAACCGTACGTCGAGCCGGACGGCCCCGCGGACCTCACCACCGTCCATCTCCCCGTGACCGTACGGGGAGACCGCATCGGCATCCTCACCGTGCACCTCCCCACCCGGGCCTGCGACCCGGCCACCGTGCGCGAACTCGCCGACGTGGCCGAGGTCCTGGGCCACGCGATCGTGGTGGCCGAGCGCGACACCGACCTCTACCTCCAGGCCCGGCGGGCCGAACGGCTCACCCTCGCCGCCGAGATGCAGTGGCAGTTGCTGCCCGGCCGCTCCTGCTCCCGCCCCGAGTACGAGATCGGGGCCCAGCTCGAACCGGCGTACGCCATCTACGGCGACAACTTCGACTGGTCGACCTCCGCCGACCACCTCACCCTCACCGTCTCCAACGGGATGGGCAAGGGCATCGAGGCCGCCCTGCTCACCAACCTGGCCGTCAACGCGATGCGCAACGCCCGCCGTGCCGGACTGTCCCTGGTCGACCAGGCCTGCCTGGCCGACCAGGCCGTCTACGGCCATTTCCAGGGCGCGGCCCACCTCTCCGTACTGCTTCTGCGCTTCCATCTCGGCACGGGAGAGACGGAGATCATCGACGCGGGCTCGCCGACGATGTGGCGGATGCGCGACGGCAGGCCCGAGCCCGTCGACCTGGACGCGCAGCTTCCGTTCGGCATGTCCGAGGACACCCCGTACACCACCGAGCACTTCCGGGTCAGGCCCGGCGACCGCCTCCTGTTCGTCAGCGACGGCGTCTACAACACGGCGTCGCCGACGGGCGAGCGCTACAGCGAACGGGCGCTGAGCCGCGCGATGACCAGCACCCGGCTCCTGCCGCCCTCGCAGGTGCCGCGCGCGGTCCTTGGGGAGCTCGCGGGGTACCGCGGGCCGATCGACGCCGAGGACGACGCGATGGTCGTGTGCCTGGACTGGCGAGGGCGCGCCTGAGCGGAGTCCGGCGCTTCTCTTGCGCAACAGGGCGTTGAACCCGCCACTTTTCGGGCAGGAGTTCTCCTCGTACGGCCACCGTTCGGTCTGGCCAACCCGTTGAAGGAGGAGGCTCATGCGGACACAGCACATGGCACTCGGCACCGGACCGCCGGCCACGGCCACCTTCGACAAGAGCCCCGAGGCGGTCTCCGACGCGCGGGAGCTCACCCGCGGCTTCGTCGAGGGACTCAGCCCGGCCGTGGACGACCTGAACGCCGCGAGCATCGAGCTCGTCGTCTCCGAGCTCGTCACCAACGTGGTGCGGCACGCCCGCGGCGCCCTGTGCGCGCTGCGCCTGCACGCCCAGAACGACGTCATCACGATCGCCGTCACTGACGCGGACCCGCGCCCACCGCTGCAGCGCGCCCCCGACCTGGAGGGCGGCACCGGCGGCTTCGGCTGGCCCATGGTCCAGCAGCTGGCCAGGGCCGTCGGTGTCACGCTCGATCCGACCGGCAAGACGATCCGCGCGGAACTGGCGAGGTAGTCCCCGGTCCCCCGGCAGGGCGGCCGCGGAGCCCGGTAGCCTCGCGATCATGTTCATTCTCGAATTGACCTACACCGCGCCGGTCGCCGCCGTCGACGAGCAGCTGGCCGCCCACGTCGACTGGCTCGACGAGCAGTACGAGGCGGGCGTCTTCATCGCCTCCGGCCGCAAGAACCCGCGCGACGGCGGCGTGATCATCGCCGTCGCGGACGACCGGGCGCGGATCGAGGAGCTCGTCGCGACGGACCCCTTCACACTGGCCGGGGTCTGCGAGTACCGCATCACCGAGTTCTACGCGACGAAGACGGCACCGGAGCTCGCCCCGTACCGCGAGCAGCTCCCCGCCTGACCGCTGCCGCTGCCGCTGCCGCTGCCCGCGACCCGTGCCCGGTCAGCCCCGCTCCAGGCGGGCGACGCGCCCCTTCTCCCCCGCCGCCCAGCAGCCCCGGTCCCGGGCACAGTCCACGGTGTCGTACGACCCCGTGTCGACCGTCCGCCAGCTCCGGCCGCCGTCCGTGGTGACGTCCGTGCCCGTCGGTCCGACGGCGAGGGCCGTGGAGCGGCTGTGCGGGAACCACGTCACGCCCGAGCGATAGGCGGGCGGCGGGCGCCCGGCCGGGTCCCAGTGGCGACCGCCGGTCCGGGTGACCGCCGCCGCCTTCAGTGAGGCCTGGTCGGCGCGGTAGTCGCCGCCGACCGCGATGCCGTGCGCACGGTCGCGGAACGCGAGCCCGAAGACGCCGCGGGCCGGGTCGCCCGCCGGGATCGGCGCGTCGGTGGCCGTCCAGGTCAGGCCGCGGTCGGCGGAGTGCAGGACGCGCGCCCGCGCCGCTCCGCCGGTGGCCAGCCACACGTCGCGCGGCCCCGAGCTCACCAGGCACTGGCCGCTCGCCGCGAAGCCGGCCTCGCCCTCCTGCGCGGCGGGCATGCCCGCGTTCGGCAGGACCTTCCAGGAGCGGCCGCCGTCGGCGGTGGAGAGAATGCGGTACTTGCCGTCGACCGGATCGCTCATCGCCAGGCCGTGGCGGCGGTCGAAGAAGGTCATGCAGTCGTAGAAGGCCTTGGCGTCGGTGTTACGGAAGGACTCCGTCCAGGTCGTGCCGCCGTCCTCGGTGCGCAGCACCCGTGAGGCCTCGCCCTCGCCGATGGCGAGCACCACAGCGCGTCGGCCGTCGAAGGCCTCGATGTCCCGGAATTCGAGACCGGCCGCGCCCGGCGGGGAGACTTCGCGCCAGGTCTTGCCGCCGTTCGAGGTCCGCAGGACGGTTCCCTTGGTCCCGGCCACCCAGGCGGTGTCCCGGCTGACGGCGGCCAGGCCGCGGAAGCGGGCGTCGGTGCCGCTGTCCCCCAGCTGCCAGCGCGGACTGCGGTCCGGGTGGTGTGCCGGGCCGTCCGCCCGCGCCGTGCCCGGCGCCGCGAGGACGGCCCCGGCGAGCGCCGCCCCGCAGAGTCCCGTGAGTATCGTCCGCCTCGTCGACTTCGTCTTCCCCATGCCCCTCATGGCGGCCGAAGCTAGCCGACGCGCGGAGGCTCGTCCAGATGGCCTGAAGGTGTCCCCCGTGCGACGGGCGCCGGGAACCGCGGGCGCTGCCACGGTGTCGCGGTGACAGAGGTCACTCGGTCCGACCCACTCTCCGTGTGCACGGATTCCGTCTTTCCGTCGTCTAGTCAAGTGCCGACCCAGTCGTCCAGCAGTCAGTGAGGGAGCAGGCGTTGTCCACCGTCATCGAGCAAGCCGTAGAGGCCCGCCTCGTCGCCGCCGCACCGCGGATGCCGACCATTCCCGCGACCCTCCACTACGACCCGCAGGACCCCTTCGCCGTGCGCATGAGCTTCCCCGCGCCCGCGACCCTGGAAGGCATCGAGGTCTACTGGACCTTTGCCCGCGAGCTGCTCACGCACGGCGTGGAGCGGGCGGTGGGCGAAGGGGACGTGCGCGTGCGGCCGTACGGTTTCGACCGCACGGTCGTGGAGTTCCATGCCCCCGAGGGCACCGCGATCGTCCACATCCGCACCGGCGATCTCCACCGCTTCCTGCACCGCACGACGGCGCTGGTCCCGGTCGGCCAGGAGCACCGCCACGTCGACCTCGACCAGGATCTCGCCGAGCTGATGCGGGACGCCTGCTGACGCGTCCCGCCCGGTCAGCCGCCCCCTCCGCCGCCGGACGACCGTGCCGCCTCGGCCGCCGCGACGGCTGAGGCGAGCGCCTTGCGGAGGTGGTCCATCAGGGTCCGCAGCTCCGGCGAGTCGCCGCCGCTGCGGTCGGTCAGCGCCTCGGTGCGGTCCTGGTAGCGCCTGCGGTCCCCGCCGGTGACGACGGGACGCAGCTTGCCGGTGGCGGCGCAGACGGCGAGCGCCGCGTCGCTCTCGGCGATCTCCGTGACCGCCTGCGGGCCGCTCAGGACGGCGAGCGTCTCCGCGTGCAGTGCCTCGGCGTATCCGACGCGCTCCAGTTCCCAGTGCCGGGCGGGGAAGAGACCGAGGACACGCCTGCGTCCCTCGCGCACATAGCCGTGGACGGCCAGCTGGTCGCGGACCGCCCGCAGGGTGGCGCGGGAGCGGTGTGCCATCCACCCGCGCCACGTGCGCGGCCGGGACTGCTCGACGAGTTCGAGGAGGGCGTCGAGGACCGGGTCGCCGGTGCGGGCGTCGACGACCGGGGTGACGATGCCGTCGGCCTCCATGAGCATGCCGCGCTGGGCGAGTTCCGCGAGGGCACCGGCGCGGACCACGAGGTGGAGGTCGGGCCCCCCGGTGAACCTGCGCTTCTCCGGGTGCCATGTCAGCAGGTAGAGCCTGGCGGGCAGGGACAGCGTTCCGAAGTGCACTGGCGCCTCCTCTTCGGATGTCGCGAGCCCTCACGGTCCTCCCCGGCCTTCACGATAAAGCGTTGACACGGTCCGCGGTGCCTCCTACGGTCTAGAACGGTTCTGTTGCCGTCGATAGGAGAAGGACGTTGCTCGTCTGAGGTCATGAGACACCGCGTCACACAGCTTTCGCTGTCGTGCACGTCGCGTGCGACCTCGGCATATCGAGCCGTCCCGTCCCCCGGCACAGGCCATTTCTCGTTTCTCCGGCCTCACACCCCTGCCGCGGTGTCTCGAACGCGTTGCCCCTGACCGCGCTCCACACCACGCAATCGCGAGGCCTGTATGTCTACTTTCCCCACCTCCATCGCCTGTACGTCGCTCACCTTCGCCTGGGCCGACGGCACCACCGTCCTCGACGGCCTCCAGGTGACCTTCGGCCCCGGCAGGACCGGCCTCATCGGCGCCAACGGGTCAGGAAAGTCAACCCTGTTGAAGCTGATCGCCGGTGAGCTGACCCCCACCGAGGGCACCGTCCGCGTCTCCGGCGAGATCGGCTGGCTGCCGCAGAACGTCACCCTCGACACCGGCCTGCGCGTGGACGACGTGCTCGGCATCGCCGCGACCCGCGCCGCGCTGCACGCCATCGAGGCGGGCGACGTGCGCGAGGAGCACTTCGCCGCGGTCGGGGACGACTGGGACGTCGAGGAGCGCGCCCTCGCCACCCTCGACCAGCTCGGCCTCGGCCACATCGGCCTCGACCGGACCACGGGCGAGGTGTCGGGCGGCGAGTCGGTGCTGCTGCGTCTCGCCGCGCTGCTGCTGCGCCGCCCCGACGTGCTGCTGCTCGACGAACCGACCAACAACCTCGACCTGTACGCACGGCGGCGCCTGTACGCGGCCGTCGAGGCGTGGTCCGGGGTCCTCGTCGTGGTCAGCCACGACCGGGAGCTCCTGGACCTCGTCGACCAGATCGCCGATCTGCGGGACGGCGAGGTCGCCTGGTACGGCGGGAACTTCTCGGCGTACGAGGAGGCGCTCGCCACCGAGCAGGAGGCGGCCGAGCGCATGGTGCGCGTCGCCGAGTCCGACCTGAAGAAGCAGAAGCGCGACCTGGCCGACGCCCAGGTGAAGCTGGCCCGCCGCAAGCGGTACGGCCAGAAGATCCAGGACAGCAGAAGCCAGCCGAAGATCCTCATCGGAGCGCGCAAACGGGCCGCACAGGAGTCCGCGGGCAAGCACCGCGTCATGCACGAGGAGAAGCTCGCCGAGGCCAAGGAGCGCCTCGACGACGCCGTGGAGGCGGTGCGGGACGACGACGAGATCCGCGTCGACCTGCCGCACACCCTCGTCCACCCGGGGCGCACCGTGCTCACCCTGAGCGGCCTCGAACTGCGCTACAGAGCGCGGGTGAAGGGCGAGTTCGAGCTGCGCGGCCCGGAGCGGATCGCACTGATCGGGCGCAACGGCGCGGGCAAGACCACGCTCCTTCGCACCATCGCCGGGGAGCTGCCGGCGGTCTCCGGGGAGGCCCTTGCCCACGTCCCGATGCGCTTCCTGCCGCAGCGCCTCGACGTGCTCGACGGCGAGCTGACCGTCGCCGAGAACGTGGCGGCGTACGCCCCCGACGCGACGAACAACCGCGTCAGGGCGCGCCTCGCCCGCTTCCTCTTCAAGGGGGCCAAGGCGGACCAGCGAGCGGCGACCCTGTCGGGCGGCGAGCGGTTCCGTGCGACGCTCGCGGCGCTGCTGCTCGCCGAGCCCGCGCCGCAGCTCCTCATGCTCGACGAGCCGACGAACAACCTCGACATGGCGAGCGTGAAGCAGCTCTCGACGGCCCTGGAGTCGTACCGGGGCTCGCTGATCGTGGCCAGTCACGACCTGCCGTTCCTGGAGTCCATCGGCATCACGCGGTGGCTGCTCCTGGACGGGGAACTGAAGGAGATCACCCAGGAAAAGAAGACAGAAGCTGTCGGGTATTGCGCCTAGCGTCGAGTGCATGTACCAGGACACACACCAATACATCACCATCGACGGAGCCCGCGAGAACAACCTCAGGGACGTGAGCCTGCGCATTCCGAAGGGCAGGCTCACGGTCTTCACGGGGGTGTCCGGGTCCGGGAAGTCGTCGGTCGTCTTCGACACGATCGCGGTCGAGTCGCAGCGCCAGCTGGGCGAGACGTTCACCTGGTACGTCCGCAACCGGCTGCCGAAGTACGAGCGGCCGCAGGCGGACGCCATCGAGGAGCTCTCACCCGCGATCGTCGTCGACCAGAAGCCGATCGGCGGCCACTCCCGCTCCACCGTGGGCACGATGACGGACATCTACTCGGTGATCCGGGTGCTGTTCTCCCGGCACGGCACGCCGAGCGCGGGCCCGGCGGCGGCGTACTCGTTCAACGACCCGTCGGGCATGTGCCCCGGATGCGACGGTCTCGGCCGCACCGTGCGGCCCGACTACGACCGCATCATCGACCCTGCCAGGTCCCTGGCGGACGGCGCGATCCTCTTCCCGCCGTTCACCGCGGGGACCTGGCAGGGCCAGACGTACACGAACACGCCCGACCTGGACGCGCACAAGCCGGTCGGTGAATTCACCGACGCCGAACGGCAGTTCCTGCTGCGCGGCGGCCGCGGGAAGACGAAGGTCAACGTCAACAACACGGGTGGCGCGCGGGACATCGACTACGAGGGGCTCGCCGACCGGTTCGAGCGGCTCTACCTCAACCGCGATCTCTCGACGCTCTCCCAGAAAACCCGTGACCTGGTGCGGGAGTTCCTGCGCGAAGGCGCCTGCCCGGCCTGTCGCGGGGCCCGGCTCAATCCGGCGGCGCTCGCCACCCGCGTCAACGGCCTGTCCATCGCGGACTGCGCCCGGATGGAAGTGACCGACCTCATCGCGGAGTTGGGGCGCGTCGAGGGCGCGGTGGCGGGGCCGGTCGCCCGGGCAGCCGTCGCGGCCCTCGAACGGATCGAGGCGATCGGGCTCGGCTACCTCAGCCTGGACCGCGAGACGTCCACGCTCTCCGGCGGCGAGGGGCAGCGCCTGAAGATGGTGCGCCACCTCGGCTCCAGCCTCACCGGCATGACGTACATCTTCGACGAGCCGAGCGTCGGCCTGCACCCGCGCGACGTGGGGCGCCTGAACGACCTGCTTCTGCGGCTTCGCGACAAGGGCAACACGGTCCTGGTCGTGGAGCACGATCCGGACGTGATCGCGGTCGCCGACCACGTCGTCGACATGGGCCCCGGGGCCGGCGCGGGCGGCGGCCTGGTCGTCTTCGAGGGCACGCCGGACGAACTGCGGCGGGCGGACACCCTCACCGGGCGCCATCTGCGGCGCGCCACCGGCGTCAAGGAGCGCCCGCGGGAGGCGAGCGGCGGCCACTGGATCGAGAAGGCCGCTCTGCACAACCTCAAGGACGTGAGCGTGCGGGTGCCGGCCGGGGTGCTCACGGCGGTCACCGGCGTCGCGGGTTCCGGCAAGAGCACGCTGGTGTCGCAGGCGTTCACCGCGGCGCACCCGGACGCCGTGGTCGTGGACCAGTCGTCCATCGGCATCTCGGGCCGCTCCACCCCGGCGACGTACCTCGGGATCATGGACACGGTGCGGGGGCTCTTCGCGCGGGAGACGGGCGCGAAGGCGAGCCTGTTCAGCTTCAACTCCCATGGTGCGTGCGAGCGCTGCCGAGGGCGCGGGATCATCTACAGCGACCTGGCGTTCATGGATCCGGTGACCACGACGTGCGAGGAGTGCGCGGGGCGCAGGTTCAAGGATGAGGTGCTGCGGCTCACCGTGGACGGCCGGTCCGTCGTGGACGTCCTTGAGATGACCGCCGGGCAGGCCCTGGACTTCTTCGAGCGCTTCGACGACACGTCGGTACGCCGCCGCCTGTGCGCCCTGCGCGACGTGGGCCTCACCTACCTCACGCTCGGGCAGCCGCTGAGCACGCTCTCCGGCGGCGAGCGCCAGCGCATCAAGCTGGCCACCCGGCTGCACCGCACCGGCACGACGTACGTCCTGGACGAGCCGACCACCGGCCTGCACATGGCGGACGTCGACGGGCTGCTCGCGCTGCTCGACCGGCTCGTCGACGCCGGGAACACGGTGCTCGTCGTCGAGCACAACCTCGACGTCGTCAAGCACGCGGACTGGGTGATCGACCTGGGTCCCGACGGCGGCAGGCACGGCGGGCGGATCGTGTTCGAGGGGACGCCCGCGCAGCTCCTCGCGGCCGGGGGATCGTTCACCGCGGATCATCTGCGAAGCACTCTGGGCCTGGGGCGGGAACGCGCTGCATGATGTGCGGCACGGCCCCGCCCGGCGAGGGCGGCGGCGCCCCGCCCCGTGAGGAGAGCCAGCCGTGCCCAGCAAGAAGGCCCTGATCCGCCGCCCGGGACCACGCCTCGCCGAGGGCCTGGTCACCCACCTGGCACGCACCCCGGTCGACACGCGCCGCGCGGCGGAGCAGTGGGAGGCGTACGCGGCGGCCCTCGACCGGCACGGCTGGGAGATCTTCGAGGTGGAGCGGGCCGACGCCTGCCCGGACGCGGTCTTCGTGGAGGACGCGGTGGTCGTCTTCCGCAACGTGGCGCTGATCGCCCGGCCGGGCGCCGATTCCCGGCGGGACGAGACGCCGGGGGTCGAGGAGGCGGTGGCCCGGCTCGGCTGCTCGGTGAACTGGGTGTGGGAGCCCGGCACGCTGGACGGCGGCGACGTCCTGAAGGTCGGGGACACGCTCTACGTGGGGCGGGGCGGCCGGACGAACGCGGACGGGGTGCGGCAGCTGCGGGCCGTCTTCGAACCGCTGGGGGCGCGGATCGTCCCCGTCCCCGTGGCCGGCGTCCTGCATCTGAAGTCCGCGGTGACGGCGCTGCCGGACGGGACGGTCATCGGGTACGAGCCGCTGGTCGACAGCGCCTCGCTCTTCCCGCGCTTCCTGCCCGTACCGGAGGCGGCGGGCGCGCACGTGGTGCTGCTCGGTGGCCCGAAACTGCTGGTGGCGGCGAGCGCGCCGCAGAGCGCGGAGCTGTTCGCCGACCTCGGGTTCGACCCGGTTCCGGTGGACATCAGTGAGTTCGAGAAGCTCGAAGGGTGTGTGACGTGCCTCTCAGTCCGGCTCCGTGAACTGTACGTCTGACCAGCATTGAGGCTGTTGTTGCCCTGGTGACGTGCGGGGTCCCGTTCCAGCGGCCCTTTACGGCGGGTTTAACCTACGGCAACGTAACCTACGAGACCGTAGGTAGGTGGTGCACCGCTCGCACCGCCGCAATAACTCCCGTCCCCCTTCTGGAGCCCCCGTGACGATCACCTCTCCCCACCTCGGCAGCGCGGACAGCTGGACCGATGCCCGGCTGCTGTACGCGCTGGAGGAAGTGGTCGAGCAGGAACTCAATCGCCACCTGAAGGTGGCCAAGGACTGGATGCCCCACGAGTACGTCCCGTTCTCCGACGCCCGCAACTTCCCCGGGATCTTCGAGGACGGCGAGGCGTGGGAGAAGGGCCAGTCCCCGGTCACCGACATCGGGCGCATCGCCCTGGTGGTCAACCTGCTCACCGAGGACAACCTCCCCAGCTACCACCACGAGATCGCTTCCCTCTTCGGCCGCGACGGCGCCTGGGGCACCTGGGTGCACCGCTGGACGGCGGAGGAGGGCCGGCACGGCATCGTGATGCGCGACTACCTCCTCGCCTCGCGCGCCGTCGACCCGGACCAGCTGGAGCAGTTCCGGATGGCGCACATGAGCGAGGGCTTCGAGTCGGACAACCGCCACTCGATGCTGCACTCGGTCGCGTACGTCGCCTTCCAGGAGCTGGCGACCCGCATCTCGCACCGCAACACCGGACACCAGTCCGGCGACCCGGTCTGCGACCGCATGCTGGCGCGCATCGCCACCGACGAGAACCTCCACATGGTCTTCTACCGGAACCTCCTGAAGGCCGCCTTCGAGCTCGCGCCCGACCTGACCATGCAGGCCGTGCGTGACGTGGTGGTCAACTTCCGGATGCCCGGTCACGGCATGCCCGGCTTCGAGCGGGCCGCCGCGCAGATGGCCATCGGCGAGGTCTACAACATGCGCATCCACCATGACGACGTGCTCCAGCCCGTGCTGCGCTTCCTGAAGGTCCTGGAGATCGACGGCCTCGGCCCCGAGGGCCTGAAGGCGCAGGAGGAGCTCGGCTTCTTCATGGGCGGCCTCGACGCGGAGGCCTCGAAGTTCGACGAGCGCCTCGCCGCCCGCAAGGCGCGGATGGCGTCGCGCGGCGCCTGACCTCACCGGCAGCGGGCCGAGGGGGCGGGGCGGCTGGAATCGAACCAGCGTGTTCCGGTTTTGGAGACCGGCGCGACAGCCTCTGCGCTACGGCCCCGCCCTTGCCCGACATCGTACGGCCCCGGGGTCATCGCCCCGGGGCCGGTTGCTGCTCCGGGGCAGGTCAGCGGTGGGCGAGGCGAGGTCAGCGGTGCACGCTGCGGACCGCCGCGACGTCCTGCGGGACGGCGGGCGGCGGCACGGTCGCGCTGAACTCCGCCAGGCGTCGCTTGACGCTCGCCGCGATGCCCCGGCCGAGCACGAAGCGGGTGGGCGTGCGCGCGGCTCCCGCGGTGTCGAGGAGCCGGTGGGCGCTCGCGGCTGCGCATCCCGGTGTGGGTGAGGTTCAGGTGGGCAAGGCGGTGCTCCCCCGCGCTGAGCGAGGCCGCGAGGGAGCGGGCCGCCGCGTCGTCGATCCGGTTGTCCGCGGCGCCGAGCGCCCCCGCGGCGCGCACCCGCCCGAGGTCGAGCAGCTCCACCCCGGCGGCCACCGAAGCGGCGACGAGCCGGGCGGCGGCGCGCGGCCCGATGCCGTTGCTGGCGACGGCGAGCCGGGCAAGGCCGCCGTGCGGCGCACGCGCCAGGCCGTCGGCGAGCACCAGGGCACCGTCGTCCCCCAACCGGGCGGCCGACACGTACAGTTCGCGCACCCCGGCCTCGGCGATCAACTCGGCGAGCGGTGCCGCACCGCTCCGTCCCAGCGGATTGCCGCCCAGGAAGACCCGTTCGACCCGTCGGCCGGTGCCGGACGCAGCGAGAAGCGCGTCGGTGAGGACCAGGAGCCCCGACGCGTCGAGACCCGTCTGAACGAGGTCGAGCGTGCGCAACGTCCGTACGGAGTCGATGAGTTCGGCCGCCGCACGACCTCCCGGCGGGCCCAGCGGATTGCGTTTCAGCCAGACGCCGGTCACCACCTGCGGTGACGCGCGCAGCTGGTCCGCGATGCGGCAGGCACCGCCCGCGGTGATGCCGTTGCAGCCGAGGTAGAGGGTCTCGACGGCGGCCTCACCGGCCACGCCCGTCGCATGCGCCGCTCCCGTGTCGCCCAGGCCGTCCGTGCCGAGCAGCAGGTGGCGTACGGGCGAGGCGCCGCGGGCGCCCCGGAGGGCCTCGGCGACGAGGGCCGCGCCCTGCGCGCCCAGCGCCTGCTTGCACAGATCGAGCCGTCCGTCGGGGAGCACCGTGCCCGCCGCGAAGTCGAGGCGCTCCCCGGCCGGGCGCCCGTCCCTCAACCAGTCGAGCAGCGGCGCCAGTTCGGCCACCGGCCGCGGCACCACGCGGGGCACACCGGCGGAGAGGTCCTCGCTCACCACTGCGCCTCCCGGTAGTCCTTGAGGAAGACGCCGGAGACGGGCGAGCCGGACTCTCCGCGCACGATCGGGTCGTAGATCCGGGCCGCGCCGTCCACCACGTCGAGCGGTGTCCGGAAACCGGCTCCGGCCATACGGTCCTTCTTGGGGGCGGGGTTCTCGTCCGTGATCCAGCCCGTGTCGACCGCGCACATGTGCACGCCCTGCCCGGCGAGATCGGCGGCGCTGGTGCGCGTGAGCATGTTCAGGGCCGCCTTGGCCATGTTCGTGTGGGGGTGGCCGCTCATCTTGTTGCGCACGGCGAAACGGCCCTCGACCGCCGTCACGTTCACGATGTACGTACAGGGCGCGGTGACGCGAGCAGCAGGGGCAGAAGGCGGTCGCAGAGCAGGGCCGGGGCGAGCGCGTTGACCAGCTGGGTCTCCAGGACCTCGGCGGGGTCGAGGCCGCCGAGCCGGGCGGACCAGGAATTTCGCGGCGAGAGGTCGGGGAGCAGGCCCGCCTCGTCGACGTCGCGCAGCACGAGGGCGAGTGCGCCCTGCCCGGCGGGGGCCTGCTCCGACCGCATCGGCCGGAAACCCGGGGCGCTTCTGGCGAGCGCGGGCAGCCGCGCCGCCTCCCCCGCCGCGAGCGCCGCATAGGAGCCGGGAGGCCGCCGTACCGTCTGGGCCGCGTTGTTGACGAGGATGTCGAGCGGCTCGCCCGTCTGCCGCAACTCCTCGCAGAGGCCGAGCACTTGGCGCGGGTCGCGCAGGTCGACGGCGAGCACCGTGAGACGGTCAAGCCAGGCCGCGCTGCCCGGCACCGCGCGAAAGCGCCGCTCGGTGTCGTGCGGGAAGCGGCTGGTGACGAGGAGTTCGGCGCCGTCCCGCAGCAGCATCAGGGCCAGTTGGAAGCCGATCTTCACTCGGCCGCCGGTGAGCAGTGCGCGGCGGCCGCGCAGATCCGTGGTGAGCGCGCGGCGGGCGCGGTTGTCGTCCGCGCACGCCGGACAGAGCCGGTGGTAGAACGTGTCGACCTGTCGATACGACGTCTTGCAGACGTAGCAGGGCCGGGGCCGCAGAAACACCCCGCCGGAACCGCCGGTTCCGCCGTTTTTGCCGGTTCCGCCGGGTCTTACGGTGTCCAGGGGCACGTCCTCGCGGCGGTCGCCCGCGCCGGTCGCGGTGGCGGCCATGGCGGCGGCGTCGGCGGCGGACAGTTCGGCGCCGCGCGCCTTGCGCCTGCGCAGCCGCCCGTCGCGGGCGAAGGACGCGGCGACCTGCTCGGCGCGCAGCCGCACCGGGTCGTCGACGGGCAGCTCCCGGAGCCTGCCGACCACGTCGTGGAAGGCCGCGAGGTCCGCCTCGCTGATCCCGCCGTTCTCGCTCATCCGTTCCCGCTCCGCGTGTTCCGTGCCCGTGGTCCCGACCGGATTCGAACCGGCGTATCCGCCTTGGCAAAGCGGCGAGTCTGCCTCTGCTCTACAGGACCTCCGCCGCACGCCTCGCGTGCGACCCCCGGATCGTAACCACGGCCGCGCGCCTGTGTCGCATCGATTTACGACCGCCCTGCGCGGTGCAACTGTGGGCGAGGGGGTGAACCCATGGCGCAGACCCATGAATGGATGTTCTACGAGGTCATGTGGCGCAGCTGGACGGGCAGGGCGCAGGTGCCCTACCCCGTGCCGTGGTGGGCGCAACAGGCCTTCCGGCGCTGGAGCGACGACTTCGACTCCGGCACGTACGAATCGAAGGAGGCCGCCCTGGCCTCCAACGCCCTTTACCGCTACTGGCACATGGTGGGCGTGAAGGACCACCGCCAGGAGTCCCTGATCGGCCAGGCCGGTGAGATCGAGCCGGTCTACGACAAGTACTGCCTGCTCTTCTTCCTGTACGACCCGGCGACGGGCGCCCTGCACCTGCCGCAGCTGGCCGAGGCCGGCACGGTGGGGCAGCGCATGGAGGCCCCGTATCTGCCGGTCGTCCTCACGGACTTCCGCACGCCGGACGGCGTCGAGCTCGTGCAGCGCACCTTCGCGACGGCCGTGGGCGCGCGACAGCGCGACCTCGTGGTGACCCGTCTGACGGTGGGCAGCGCGACCGGGCAGCCGCGCGAGGGCTGGCTCTGCGCGGCGGTCGTACCGACGGGGCCGAGCGGCTTCCAGCGGCACGACCGCAACGGCCAGCAGATCACCGACCGGCGGCTGACGTTCCTGCGGCATCTCCCTGCGGAGAACCGGGTGGAGACCAACAGCGGATGGGGCCCGGTGTTCGACACGGCGCCCGAGCAGTACGGCGTGTACGGCAACCCGGACTTCAGCTACGACCCCGCCACCTATCTGGCGCACAGTCCGTTCCACGACCTGGTGATGGGCGGCAAGCTGAACGGCGCGGGGCAGTCGCAGGACCAGGTCGCCGGGTTGTGCAGCGCGGCGTTCGCCTGGCCGTTCCGGGTCATCGACGACGAGGTGTTCGAGCTGGACGTGCGGCTGCCCGTCGACCTGTACAGCGGGGCCGACGATCTGGTCGAGATCAGGGCGACACCGGCCGCCGAGCTGGAGGCGGCCAACCGGACGTTCTGGACGTCGAAGCTGGTCGGCCAGGGCCTCCAGCCCGAACTTCCGCGCCCAGTGGCGCACTTGACCGACCTCTTCCGGGAGTCCCGCGCGCAGTTGCTCATGCTCTCCGACCACGGCGAGATCCACCCGGGGCCGACGGTCTACGACTCGTTCTGGATCCGTGACTCGTCCGTCGAAGCCACGGCCTGCTCACTGGTGGGCGATGACGCGCTCGCCGAGCGCCAGCTCGGCACGCACTACCCGCTGAAGTTCAACCGCGGCACGGGCCGGATCGGACCGTGCGCCGAGTACGGGTTCTACGGCGGCCCGCACGAGCGCGACGACCGCGAGTGGGACAGCAACGGCCAGGCGCTCTGGGCGATCGGCCGCTTCGACCGCGTGCGGGGCCGGGCCGCGGGATTCGGCGCGAAGCTCTACACGCCGTACGTCGTCGACGGCGCCCGGTGGCTGCGCGACAACCGCGACCAGTACGGCCTGCTGCACAGCGGCTGGAGCGCGGAGCACCTGGGCGAGCGCGACAAGCCGCACTACTGGGACGACCTGTGGGCGCTGGCCGGTCTGTACGAGGCGGCGCGGCTCGCGGAGCGCATCGGCTCGCCGGACGTACCGGAACTCTGGGCCGCCTTCGACGACATGAAGCACGCGACGGCGGCCTCGGTGCGCTGGGTCCTGGCGGAGCAGCGCAGGCGCGGGGCATGGGAGACGTATATTCCCACCGGGCCCGGCGACGTGGGACGGCTCGACTCGACGATGATCGGCGCCGCGGCCTTCTTCCATCCGCTGCGGCTGCACATGGGCAGCAAGCTCGGGCCGGACATCGACGCGGCGGCGCGCTCCACGCTCGACACCATGTACGCCCATTTCGTGTCGGGCGGCTATCGGCACGAGGCCGCGTGGAACGCCTACGGGCCCTACCTGACCACGCAGTTGGCGCACGCGTATCTGCTCGCGGGCGATCCGGCCCGGATGGACGCGCTGCTCGGCTGGATCGTCCAGGCGTCGTTCCCGCGCACGCAGGAAAGGGCGGTCGCGCTCGGCGCGTGGAACGAGCAGCACGCGTTCACCGTCGCCTCGGACTTCCACGAAGTGCCCTCCCGGCACTGGTACATGGGCGACATCCCGCACGGCTGGGCCGCGGCCGAGTATCTGCTCCTGATCCGCGACATCCTGCTCTTCGAGGCGGACGAGGACCACGACCCGCATGTGTACATCGCACCGGGTGTCCGCCCTCACTGGGTGCCGGACGGGGAGACGGTGGCCGTCGAGTCGGCGCCGACGCTGTTCGGTGAGCCCTTCGGTTACCGGCTCTCGCACGACGCGGACGACCGGACGGTGACGGTGGAGGTGACCGAGGCCCCGGAGCGGGTGCGGTACGTCTATCCGTGCCGGTTCGGGCAGGTGCGGTCGGTGTCAGCGGACGGGCGTGAGCTGCCCGTCTCCGGCGACGACGTCCAGGTGCCCGCGGGGACGCGGCGGTTCGTCGTGACGTACGCCTGAGAACCCGCGGGCTCCTTGGTCTCCCAGGAAGCCCGCGGGTCGCGCGTCAGGCGCGAGGTTCGCGTCTGAGGGCGTACCGCTCCTTTTCGGAGAGGCCGCCCCAGACGCCGAACCGCTCGTCGTTGTTCAGTGCGTACTCCAGGCAAGCCGTGCGCATCTCGCACATCTGGCAGATGTCCTTCGCCTCACGCACCGAGCTACCGGGCTCGGGGAAGAAGAAGTCGGCTCCGGTCTGGGCGCACAGAGCCTGCTCCTGCCAGGCGAGTTCGGGCTCGGCTGTCATCTCGATCTGCATGTGACCGATGCTGTCGCACCGCGCGAAACAAGCAATCAACGAACGATCAACGAGTGCCCGGTCGCTTCTCGGGCGGCTGTGCCCGGCGGGCGCCCCGCTGAGGACTGCCCGGCAGGCGGCACCACGAAACCGCCCGTCGGCGCCCGGTTCGAGACCCGGCGCCGACGGCCATGACCTGCGCCCGCCCGCGCCCGCTACTGGCCCTGCTCCCCGGGAGGCGACGGCTGCAGCACGGCGAACCGCGCCCCCGCCGGGTCCGCGAGCTTCGCGAAGCGGCCCACACCTTCCATCTCCACGGTGTCCATCCGGACCGTACCCCCACTTTCGCGGGCCTTGGCGACCATGTCGTCGCAGTCGGTCACCTGGAAGTACGGCAGCCAGTACGCCTCCGATCCCGCTTCGGTGGGGTCGGTGGCGAGCGGCGCCACGCCGCCGAACATGTCGTCCGCGGTGCCGTCCGCGGGGTGCACCATCGTGTACGACCCGCCGGGGAAGGATGCCTCGGTGGTCTGCCAGCCGAACACCGCCTCGTAGAACGCGACGGCCGCGGGGACGTCCGGCGTGTACAGCTCGGCCCAGACCAGGCCGCCCGGTTCGTTCAGGACATCGAGGCCTTTGAGCTCGCCCTGCTGCCATACCGCGAACGACGCGTCCGCGGAGTCGACGGCGCCCGCCATGCGGCCGAGGTCGAGGATGTCCACGGCCTCGAAGAGCGTCCGGCCGCCGGCCTGCTCGACCGCCTTCACCGTGGCGTCCACCTCCGGTGTGCGGAAATAGAGCGTCCAGGACGGGGGCGCCTCCTCGGCCGGAATGGCCATCGCACCCGCGGCGGTCCGGTCGCCGAGCTGATACTGGCTGTAGCCACCCACGTCCTCGGCGCCCTGCCGGAGCTCCCAGCCGAACAGGGAGCGGTAGAAATTCCTGACGCTGCCGAGATCGGGCGCGCACATGTCCACCCAGACGGGGGCGCCCGTCACGAAACGGTTATTGAGCATGATCGACTCCTTTGTCGCATGTCTCCTCCGTTCTTCTGAGTCTGGCACCCGGCACTGACAATCCGCCTCCAATCCTCCTCCCCCCACCCCACGTCGTCATTTGATGAAGAGAGAACATTTCTGAGAGCGCTCTCAGTCACAACTCTTGACGCCGCATTCACCCGTCGGGACAGTGGTGCACCACCCCCGAAAGCACCCCCGAGCCCCCACACACAGACACCCCCCACAGACCCCCCACGCAACCGCGCAGGAGACCTTCCGTGATATCGCGTCGAACGTTCCTGACCTCCACAGCCGGCGCCGCGGGCGCCCTCACCTACCCCGTCTGGGGCAGCGCCCTCAGCCCCGGCGCCCGAGCGGGCGGCCGGGCCGCGCCCGCCACCTGCGAACTGGCCCTCGCGAACAAATCACTCCCCGGCCAGGTCCGCGCCTACGTCACCGGCCACGAACAGGGCACCGGCCGCTGGGTGCTGCTCAAGCCGGACGGCGGCGTCTACCGCCCCGAGTCGCCCTCGGCGCCGCAGACCCCGCTGCCCGTAGACTGCGCCATCCCCCTCGGCGCCGCGGGTTCCGCGCCGAAGGTACTGACCCTGCCGCAGATGTACGGCGCCCGGATCTACTTCGTGCGCGACGACAAGCTGGACTTCTTTCTCAACCCGGGCCCCGCCCTGGTCGAGCCCGCCTTCGCGACCAAGGAGGACCGCAACTACGGCCGCACGTGGTCGTTCTGCGAGTTCACCTTCAATCCCCAGCAGTTGTACGCCAACATCAGTTACGTCGACCTCGTCACCGCGCTGCCCATCGGCCTGACCCTGACCGGCGACGCCACCCACACCGTCGCTCCGCTGCCCGACGGCGCCGTCGGCAGAATCGCCGCGGACCTCGCGGCGCAGACGGCGAAGGACGGGCAGCCGTGGGACAAGCTGGTCATCCGCGGTTCCGGCGGCGGCGTGCTGCGGGTGATCTCGCCGCAGAACCTCATGGCGCCGTACTTCGACAGGCCGGACCAGATGCCGTTCCGCGACGTGTGGAACGGCTACATCGACCAGGTGTGGGCCAAGTACCGCTCCACCGACCTCAAGATCGACCTGCAGGGCGGCCGGGGCGTGTTCACCGGGCGCGTCCGCGGGGACGTCCTGACGTTCAACGGCGGCCACTCCTTCGCCAAGCCCACCTCGAAGGACATCTTCACCTGCAACCACGGCCCGTTCGCCAACAACCCCGGCGACCCCGACGACAAGAAGGCCCTGCTCGCCCGGCTCGCCGCCGGCTTCAACCGCAGCATCATGCTCACCCACCCCCAGCAGCCCAACGGCACGACCACGGCCGACTACTACCGGGGCGCGGTGACCAACCACTGGTCAAGGGTGGTGCACGCCAACTCCCCCATCGGATACGCGTTTCCGTACGACGACGTACGCCCCGACGGACAGCCCGACGTGTCGGGCGCCGCGCACGACGGCAACCCGCGGCGCTTCACGGTGAGCGTGGGGTCGTAGGGCGCGCCGGGCCGGAACCGTCAGGCCGAGGCCCTGCGCACCAGGGACGTCGGCAGGACCACACCGGCCGGTTCCGCGGCGGGCTCGGCGGGCTCGTCACCCGCCCGGCCGCGCAGCAGTATCCGTGCCATCAAGCGGCCCATCTCCTCGATGTCCTGACGGACCGTCGTCAGCGGCGGATCGGCCTGCTCGGCCACCGGATACATGTCGTCGAAACCGACCACCGCCACGTCGTCCGGCACCCTCCTGCCCCGCTCGCGCAGCACCCGGAGGGCGCCGGACGCGGCCAAGTCGTTGGCGGCGAAGACCGCGTCCAACTCCGGTACGCGGTCCAGCAGTTCCCGCATCGCGCGCTCGCCGCCCGCCGGGGTGAAGTCGCCCTCGGCGATCAGCCGTGGATCGACGTCGCCGAGGACGTCGCGGAACCCGTCGAGCCGGTCGACCGCGGAGGTCTGGTCGAGAGCGCCGGTGATGTGCGCGACGCGCGAGCGGCCGAGGCCGACGAGATGGCGCACCGCCTCGCGGGCGCCGCCGCGGTTGTCGCAGTCCACATACGGCGCGCCCGGCTCGTCGCCGCCCGCCTGCGGCCAGCCGGGACGCCCGCCGAACACCGTGGGCACGCCCGCGCGCCGGATGATGCCCGGCAACGGGTCGTCGAGGTGCAGCGAGAAGACGAGCGCGCCGTCGACATGGCCGCCCGCGAGATACCGGCCGACCCGCTCGTGGTCGTCCCGCCCCTCCGTGAGCAGCAGCACCAGCTGGATGTCGTGGGACGTCAACTCCTTGCTGATGCCCCGCAGTTGCAGCGCGAAGAACGGGTCGGCGAACACGCGGGTCTCGGGCTCGGCGATCACCACGGCCACCGCGTCGTGGCGCCGGGTGACCAGGCTGCGGGCGGCGCGATTGGGCACGTAGCCGAGTTCCTCGACCGCGTGCCGCACCCTCTCTGCGAGTACCTCCCGCACCCCCGGATCGCCGTTGACGACACGGGACACGGTGGCCCTGGAGACCCCGGCACGGGCGGCCACGGCCTCCAGAGTGGGGCGCGGTTCCTCGGTCACCTTCGGTCACTCCTCCCTGACGGTGTCAGAAGGCCTGACGGTGTCAGGAGGCATCCTCCCGCATCGGCTCCGGAGCCCCGTCGGGGAGGGGAGGAGCGGCCGCGAGGGTCGGAGCTCAGCGGGTCGGAGCTCAGCGGGTCGCCGTGCCGTCGGAGCGTGGCGCGCTGCGCATACGCTGCCTCCATGTTCAAGAAGCGGAGAGAGCGCAAGCAGGCTGACCTCCACGAGGAGCTGGCCACGGCCCTGCGGGACCCGGACAGGGCGGTCCGGGCCAAGGCGGCGTCCGACGCGGCGGAGGCCGCCGAGCCGGAGTGGGCGCTGCGCGAGCTCGCCCTGGCCGTGGACCGCGAGCCGTGCACGGACGACTTCCACGACACCGTGGTGGACGGTTTCGCGGCGGCCCTGCGCCGCGAGGCACCGGTGCGCGAGCGCACGGAGCGGATCGTCGCGGGGCACCTGGACGACCCCGAGGGCTTCGTGCGGGCGTGGACCGGCTTCATCGCGGAACTCGGCGGCGCCCCGGCCCTTCTGGAGATCGACGAGGACCTCCGTGACGACATGCGGGCCCGCCTCACGTATCTGCGCGGCGAGGGCTGGAGCGCCGAAGGGCTCGACGGTCTGGGACGGCCCGGCACTTTCGCGCGTGATCTCGCCTTCGACCTCGCCGTCCTGCTCGCCTCGCTCGTGGTGCGCCGCAACGAGCCGCTGCCACCGGCCGAGGCCGAGCGGGTGTGGGTCGAGACGCGCGCGGTCCTTGAGCGGGCCCTGGCAGTGGCCCCCGACAGCGAGGCACGCCTCGAACTGATCACGCCGCTGGCCGAGACGCCCGAGGACGAGTCCTGGACGGACCGCGCCCTGCACGGGATCCAGGTCGACGAGACGCTGACCCTGTGCATGAGTGCGGACGACGACCGGGCCGCCCTCGGCGTGGAGACGCTGGACCACCAGATCATGCGCGACGCGGTGCTCCGGCGCCGGCGGACCCGCGAGGCCCTGGACCATCTGGTGGCGCGGGAGCGGGCGCCCTTCGTCCTCGGCCAGATCCTCGGCTGCTACGCGCAACTGCACATCGCCTCGCCCCTGGGGAACCCGCCGGTGAAGGTCTTCCTGGCCGGGATGCGCCACACCGACGGCTCCGTCCGGTCCACCGCCGCGACGGGCGTCGGGCTGCTCGCCCTCGGCACCCCGGAGGCGAAGCGCACCGTGGACGCCCTCGTGGAGCTCCTCGACCACGACGCCGTGGACGAGGTCCGCGGAGCCGCCGCCGGGTGCCTGGTCGGCATGGACACCGGTGAGGAGCCGATCTCCCGGACCGTGTCCGACGCCATGGAGCGCCACGCCGACTCGCCCTCGCCCCTGGTCCGGGCCGCGTCCCTGCGGCACGCCCTGGAGCACGGCTCCACGGACGCGTACGACCGGTTGCTGCGCGAGTTCGACTCCCCCGACGTGCACTGGGAGTTCCTGTCGGCCTACGAACTGGCCGCCATGGACGAGGGGTTCGTCCTGCCGGACGACATCCGCCCGCGTCTCGTCGAACGCCTGGAGCGGCTTGAGGCGAACGGCTGGGCCGACCGCTGCGGGGACCCGGACGGCTATCCCGGCCCGGACGACCGCGCCGAGCTGCTCTCCGGCCTCCTGGAACAGGTACGCGTCGTCCGGAGCTGAGGGGGCGCGGCGCCTCTCAGTGCCTCAGCAGCCACGCCACCCGACCCCGAAGCACACCAGAGCCGCCGGCTCCAGCATGCACCGGACCCCTCCATGAGGAGCGCTGCCCCATCTAGTGGTGCTCGTGCTCCCCCGCGCCGTCCCTCGACGAAGCCTTCGATTCCGACTCCGGCTTCGATTCCGCCTTCGATCCCTTCTTCGACGCAGCCGCGTGGTGTGGCTCGTAGTCCGGGATCGTGCCGTCCGCCTTCTTCACCAGGAACAGCCCGGCCATGCCCATGTCCGAATGGCTCTGCACATGGCAGTGGTACATCCAGGCTCCGGCCCCCACGCCCTCCCCCGCGATGACCTGGAAGCCGAAGGAGTCGCCCGGACCAGTGATCTTGTCGTCGAGGATCTGGCTCGGGTCGTCGGGGCCGGTGAGCAGGCCCGTGCGGTTGTCCGCCCAGCGATGACCGTGCACGTGGAACGTGTGGTAGTACTCGCCGTGCGTGATCGAGACGAACTCGACCCGGTCGCCCACCGTGGCCTCGAAGGTGGGAGTGTCGTGGCCCGCCTTGTTGTTGACCGTCATGTCGTTGAAGACGATCGTGACGGTCTTGTCCGGCAGCAGGTCGCCCTTGCGGCGCACGATCAGCGGCCCGTAGAGGCCCTTGCGTACCCCGCCGGTGCCGTGATCGGTGCCGACCACGTGGTCGTGGTAGTGCCAGTAGCCCGCCGTGCCGGGGCGCCAGGTGCCGTCCTTGCGGCGGCCCGGGGCGTGCGTGCGCCAGGTGTACGTGCGCTTGCCGCCCGGCTCGACGTGGCTCTTGGTGTGCCGGGTGCCGTCACTGGAGATCTCGTAGTCCATGCCGTGGACATGCAGGCTGGCGTCCACGTCCATGGTGTTCTCGAACTCGATGTGCAGGGTGTCGCCCTCGTTCAGCTCGATGAGCGGCCCCGGTATGGATGCCTTCCCCTTCTCCAGGCCGTACCCCATCTGCCCGTCCGGGAGCTTCTCCGCGTACAGCTTGATGCGCTTGACCTCGCCGCCCGCGGGCGCGGTCCGCGGCGCCTCGGCCGTGCTCGCGTCCGGCGCGCCCGCGACCGACAACGATGTCACCCCCGCTGCCGCCGCCGCGCCGCCCACGAGCATCCGCCGGTTGAAACTCCGCCTGTCCAAGTTCCGTCGAGCCATGACGAACCCCCCATTGCGGTACCGAGACTGACGGGGCGTCGAGAGCCCCGCGGGACGGCCACACGGTATCGGCCAGATCTTTGTTTATCCACACGCAGGACAAAGTTGGTGCTATCGCGGTGATACCTATTGGCGAGTCGCGAAAAGAGGTCTAGCTTCGTCGGCGCTGTTGCTGTGACCGACGAGGGGTGGGTGTACTCATGCGGCGCACACCGCATCAAAGGCCCTTGGCAGTACAAGGGTTGAGCAGAACACGACCGATATCGAGACGCTCGCGCCGGGCCTGGGCCGCCGCGCTGCTGTCCGGAGCCCTGGTCACCGGGGCTCTCTCGACACAGGCCGCGTCCGCGCGGCCGTACCCGGAACCGACGCTGACAACGATGTCTCTGCCCTCGCCGCCCGGCGGGGCCAAGGTGAAGGTCCTGGTCTTCCACGGCTCTGCGGCGGGCGGCGACGAGTCCCCCGTCGTCAACGCCGGTATCGAGGCCATCGAGAAGATCGGCCGATCCGGCCCGGCCGCCCAGCGGTTCACGATCGAGGCGACGGACGACCCGGCCGTGTTCACGAACGCGGCCAAGCTCGGCAAGTTCAACGCCGTCACGTTCCTGACCGGCGGCGGCGACATCCTCGACCCCGAGCAGGAGGCGGGCCTCGAGGCCTATATGGAGGCCGGCGGCGGCTTCCTCGGCATCCACGACGCGGCCCGTGCCGAACCGTACTCGAACTGGTTCACCGGACTCGTCGGAGCCCGGCCCGCGGACTCCAGCCCGACGAACGTCCAGCGGGCGACCGTCGAGGTCGGGGACCGATCCCATCCGGCCACCCAGGGCCTCCCGTTGCAGTGGAAGCGCCCCGACCAGTGGCTGAACTGGACGAAGAACCCCTCCGGCGACGTGCACACGGTCGCCCGCGTACGGGAGTCGACCTACCAGCCGGGTGACGGCAAGAACGGCGCGGACCACCCGGTGTCCTGGTGCCGCGACTACGACGGCGGCCGCTCCTTCTACACGGGCATGGGTGGCACCGTGGCCTCGTACGACGAAGCCGACTTCCGCGGTCATCTGCGCGGCGCCCTGCTGTGGACCACCCGCCTCGCACGCGCCGACTGCCAGGCCGCGATCAACGCCAACTACAAGGCGGAGCGCCTCACCCAGCCCAACCAGCCGGGGAAGAACGACCAGATCGGCGAGCCTCACGGCCTGGTCACCGCGCCCGACGGCAAGGTCCTCTACATCGGCCGCGGCGGCGCCGACTCGTCCAGGCCGGTCGTCACCGACTGGAACAACCCGGACGTCGGCAAGGGCACGGGCGAGATCCACGTCTACGACCCGAAGACGAAGAAGTCGACGCTCGCGGGCGCGCTGACCATCTTCGGCAACAAGGGCGGCGGCGATGAGCTGATCAAGGTCGAAGAGGGCCTCCTCGGCATCGAGCTCGACCCGGAGTTCGAGCGGAACGGGTGGGTGTACCTGCACTACACACCCCACTCGAAGATCAACCGCGAGACCCACATGGCCGAGCGGTACGTCTCGCGCTTCACGCTCGACCGGAGCACGGACAAACTGGACATGGGCAGCGAGAAGGTGCTGCTCAAGTGGCCCGTGCAGATCCACAGTTGCTGCCATGCGGGCGGCGGGATGGCCTGGGACTCCAAGAACAACCTCTACATCGCGACGGGTGACAACAACTCCTCCGGATTCAGCGACGGTTACTCGGGCAACAACCCGCAGCCGAACTTCAAGGGCGTCTCCTTCGCGGACGCGCGCCGCACGGCGGGCAACACCAACAACCTCAACGGAAAGATCCTGCGCATCCACCCGGAGGACGACGGGACGTACACCCTCCCCTCGGGCAACCTCTTCACCGGCAAGGAGCAGGACGAGGGCGGCGGCAAGACGCGCGGTGAGATCTACGTGATGGGCGTCAGGAACCCCGCGCGCATCTCCGTCGACAAGAAGACGGACACCCTGTACGCGGGGTGGGTCGGCCCGGACGCCGGCGCGCCGTCGACGACGTGGGGCCCGGCGAAGTACGACACGTTCGCCGCGATCACGCACGCCTCCAACCGCGGCTGGCCGTACTGCATGGGCAACAACCAGCCCTACCGCGACCGCAATCTGCCGGACCCGACGAAGCCGCTCGGCTGGTACGACTGCAAGAACCTCAAGAACGAGTCGCCCAACAACGACGGCCTGGTGAACATCCCGCCGGCCGAGCCCAACAACATCTGGTACTCGCCGCAGGGCGGCGGCGTCGACTACCCGCGCGACGCCAACGGCGTCCCGAGTTACAAGACGGCGGAGCAGAAGATTCTCCTGCCGTGGCTCAAGGGCGGCGGTCAGGCGACCATGAACGGCCCTGTCTACCGGTACGACGCCGCGAGCGAGAGCGCCGACAAGTGGCCCTCGTACTGGGACGGCAAGTGGTTCGTGGGCGACTTCTACGACGCCGACCAGCCGCGGCACGCGGTGCTCATGGACCCGAAGACCGTCGGCAGCGGTGGCCTCCCCGTGCACGCCGAATCGCTGAAGAAGATCATCCCGATCGGCAATGACGGCATCAAGAACCTCATGGACTGGAAGTTCGCGCCGGACGGCTCGCTGTACGTCCTCGACTACGGCAGGGGCTTCTTCACCTCGGACGCCAAGTCGGCGCTGTGGCGCGTGACGTACAAGGGCGGCGCGGCGACCCCGGCCGCCGACGATCTGGCGAGGAAGGCGGGATGATGCGCGCGTCCTGGAACGGATCCGGCGGTACGCCACGTACTACCGGCGGAAGGCGAAGACTGTACGCGGCGCTCTTCGTGGCGCTCCTGATGGTGCTCGGGCTGACCTCGACCACGGCCGCGGCGCGCCCCGACGACACCGGCCCCGCCGCGGCCCAGACCCTCACCTGGACCGCCGACAACGACATCAGCAAGTACAAGTCGGTGCCCACCACGGCGGTGGCGGGGCCGACGACGATCGTCTTCGAGAACAGCGAGGCGACCGGCAACACCACGGGCATGCCGCACACGCTGACGTTCGACACCTCCGACCCGGAGTACAACAACGACGTCACGCTGAACGTCCTGGCCAACCCCAACGACGACCAGGGCGGCAAGCACACCGCCGAGGTCACGCTCACCCCGGGCCGCTACCGCTACCACTGCACCATCCCGGGCCACGGGTCGATGCAGGGCATCCTGGTGGTGACCGAGGGCGGCGGCCAGGACACCACCGCGCCACAGGCCTCGGCGAAGGTCGAGGGGACCACCAACTCCGCCGGTGAGTACGTCGGTTCGGCCACCGTGGCGGTGACCGCGACGGACGAGGGGTCCGGCGTCGACACGGTCGAGTACGCGGTCGGGGCGGACGGCGCCTGGCAGCCGTACACCGCGCCGGTCGTCGTCGACCAGGTCGGCACGCACAAGATCCGCTGCCGGGCCACCGACAAGGCGGGCAACGTGTCGGCCGAGAAGTCCGCGGACTTCAAGGTCGTCGCGCCGCCGACGGACGACAAAACGCCGCCCGAGACGTCCGCCACGGTGACCGGGGACAAGAACGACCAGGGGCAGTACGTCGGCATGGCGACCGTCACGGTGACGGCCTCCGACACCGGCTCCGGCGTCAACAGAATCGAGTACGCGGTCGGCGACGGCGCCTGGACCGCGTACACCGCGCCGGTCATGGTCCACGAGGCGGGCGCCCACAAGGTCCGCTACCGCGCCGCCGACAAGGCGGGCAACCAGGCGGCCGAGAAGGCTGTCGAGTTCACCGTGGTCACGGCGCCCGTCGAGGACAGGACGCCGCCGGAGACGTCGGCGAAGGTCGAGGGCGACAAGGACTCGGACGGCGCCTACCTCGGAAAGGCGAAGGTGACGGTCAGCGCCACGGACGCCGGGTCGGGCGTCGCCAAGGTCGAGTACTCCCTGGACGGCGGCCCCTACCTCGCGTACGCGGCGCCGGTCGTCGTCGACCGCGTGGGACGGCACAGCGTGGCCTACCGGGCGAGCGACAAGGCGGGCAACTCCGCAGCGGCCAGAACCGTGTCGTTCACCGTCACCGAGGGCGGCGGAGTCCCGGCTCCCAACTGCCCCGAGTACGACGAGCGGTTGACGGTCTTCGTGGGCACGGTCGACACGGGCATCCCGAACCGCGTCACCAACAACCGGTGCCGTGTGGGCGAGTTGATCGAGGACGAGAAGGAGTGGACCTCGCACGCGCTCTTCCTGAAGCACGTCAAGGGCGTGACGGACAAGCTCCTGAAGGCGGGTGAGATCGACCAGCGCGAGTACAGCAAGATCAACAAGGCCGCCAAGCAGTCCGGCATCGGCAAGCCCGGCCAGACGGACGGCTACCGCAAGATCTTCGACGGCACCCAGGCCTCCCTGAACAAGTGGGAGCAGGTCGGCGGCGGCAAGTTCGGCCTGAACCCCGACGGTTCGATCACCAGCAGCACCACCGTCGAGGGCATGGGCATGCTCTGGTTCCCCCAGCGCAAGTACGGCGACTTCTCGCTGAAGCTCCAGTGGCGGGACGACGCGCCGGGCAACGGCAACGCCAACGGCGGTGTGTTCGTACGCTTCCCACAGGTCCACAACCACCCGGAGGAGTCGCGTCCGGAGTGGGTCGCCATCAAGTACGGGCACGAGGTGCAGGCGCTCGACAGGCCCGACGGCGACATGTACAAGACCGGGTCGATCTACGGCTTCGACCGGGTGGGACTCGCGGGCGCGCACGTCACCCCGAAGGGCACGTGGAACGACTACGAGATCCGGGTGGTGGACCAGCACTACTCGGTCTACCGCAACGGTGTCCTGCTCAACGAGTTCGACAACACGGGCGGCCAGGCCTTCACGCCGCCGCGCGGCGACGACCCGGGCACGGACGGGCGGCGGTACTCGTCCGGCTACCTCGGGCTCCAGGTGCACGGGGTCACTGACGTGATCTCGTACCGGGACGTGCGGATCAAGGAGCTGTAAGACGTGCGGATCAAGGAGCTGTAACCGGCCTCCGGGGCCATCCGGGATCCGCGCTTCGTCCAGCACTGCGGCGCCTCCACCCGTACGGGGTGGAGGCGCCGTCGCCGTACCGTCCGGTCCGGCGCGAGGAGCAGCGCGGGCGCTCCCGCGCTACTCCTCGTGCTTGGCGCGGCTCGGCTGGACGCGCTTCGGCTCGCCCGGCATCTTGGGGTACTCCGGCGGATACGGCAGGTCACCGAGCCCGTGGTCCTTCTCGTCCTTGGTGGCCAGTTCGAGGAGCGCCTCCAGGGAGTACGCCCGGTCCTCCATGGCCGCGTGCACGTCACCGACCTCGGCGAAGCGGCCCGGCATCGTGGCGAGGTCGAAGTCCTCCGGTACGGCGTCGTCGATTTCGTCCCAGCGCAGCGGCGCCGATACCGGGGCGTGCGGGCGAGCCCGTACCGAGTAGGCGGAGGCGATCGTGCGGTCCCTCGCGGTCTGGTTGTAGTCCACGAAGATCTTGGAACCCCGCTCCTCCTTCCACCACGCCGTGGTCACCGCGTCCGGCATCCGCCGCTCCAGCTCCCGCCCGCAGGCGATCGCGGCCCGCCGCACCTGGGTGAAGGTCCAGCGCGGCTCGATGGGCACGAAGACGTGCAGGCCGCGACCCCCTGAGGTCTTGGGCCAGCCCACGAGTCCCCCGAACTCCGCCAGGACGTCGCGGAGTTCGTGGGCGGCCCGCACCGCGTCGGCGTAGTCCGTGCCGGGCTGCGGATCGAGGTCGATGCGGAGCTCGTCGGGGTGGTCGAGGTCGTCACCCCGCACCGGCCAGGGGTGGAAGGTGAGGGTGTTGTACTGCGCGGCCCAGATGACCGCGGCCACCTCGGTGGGGCACATCTCGTCGGCCGTGCGGCCACTGGGGAAGGAGATGGTGGCGGTGGGGATCCAGTCGGGGTGGTTCTTCGGGACGCGCTTCTGGTAGAAGAACTCACCGGCCGCCCCGTCCGGGTAGCGCTGGAGTGTGGTGGGGCGGTTCCTGAGGGCCCGGAGGATGCCGGGGCCGACGGCCACGAAGTACTCGGCGAGGTCCAGCTTGGTGAACCCCCGCTCGGGAAAGACGACCCGGTCGGGGCTGGAGAGCCGCACCTCCCGCTCCCCCGTGTCGATCTGCACGGCCGCGCTCTTGCCGTTGGCTGCACCCATGCGAGCCACGCTAAGCGTGCCGGACATCCAGCGCACACCGGGCGATAAGCAGCGTTTCGGAACGTGCTCGAACGTACGTTCCATAGGGAGGGTGGGCCGTCACCACAGCGCCGACCTCCCTCAGCGGAACGCGGCGACATTACGGGCTGCCCAGTCGGCGAAGGAACGAGGCTCCCGGCCGAGAATCCGCCGCACGTCCGGGCTGACGCGCAGCTCGGCCGCGTTCGGGGCGCCGAGGATGTCCAGGGTGTCGTCGGCGAGCTCCGCCGGCATGGTCTGCACCATGGCGGCCTTGGCCTCCTCGCGGGTGAGCTCGTGAAACCGTACGGGCGAGCCCAGCGCGGCGGCGATGGCCTCCGTCTGGCCTCGTGGCGTGATTACCTGAGGCCCCGTCAGTTCGTATACGCCGCCCGCGTGCCGGTCCTCAAGGAGGCAGGCGGCAGCGACCTCGGCGATGTCCGCCGGGTCGACGACCGGCACCCCGATGTCACCGAAGGGCGCGGCGACGACCTGGTGCGCGCGGACGGACTCGGCCCACCACAGGGCGTTGGAGGCGAAGCCACCCGGCCGCAGGATGGCCCAGTCGAGGCCGGACGCCCTCAGCACGTCCTCCAGTTCGCGCATCGCGATCCGCGTCGTACCGAAGGGCCTGCTCGTCACGCCCAGCGTGGAGAGCAGGACGACCCGGCGGACCCCGGCGGCCTCGGCCCTGCCGATGATGTCGGCCGGCGTGGCCCCGATGGCGTGCAGGTCGCCGGAGAGCAGCAGGAACAACGCCTTCGCCCCGGCCAACGCGGGTTCGAGCCCGGCCGGTTCGGCCAGGTCGACCGACAGGTGGCGCACGCCGACCGGCGCCGCCACGGCGTGCCGCGACACCGTCGTCACCGCCTCGCCCGCTTCGACCAGCGCCTGCGTCAACGGCCGGCCGATGTTCCCGGTTGCTCCGGTCACCACGATCATGAGCTGCTCCTTGTGCGATGTGCTGTGTGTCCGATGTGCTGTGTGGACGTGACGCTAGGAGGGGGAGCTCACTCTTGGTAAGCGCGTACCTTTGGGTAAGCTCCTGACATGGCTGAAGGCGCGCAGATCACACCGGTCGACGAGCAGGCGCGGTATGAGGTGTTTCACACCGACTGCCCCGCGCGCGACGTGATCGACCACGTGACCAGCAGGTGGGGCACCTGGGTGCTGATCGCCCTGGAGAGCAACAACCTGCGGTTCTTCGAACTGCGCGACAGCATCCGGGGCATCAGCGAGAAGATGCTCGCCCAGACCCTGCGCGCGCTGGTCCGGGACGGTCTGGTCTGGCGCGAGGTCGAGCCGACGACGCCGCCCCAGGTCACCTACGGGCTCACCGAGTTCGGTCAGGACATCAGCGAGCCGCTGGCGGACCTGTTCGGCCGGATCACGCGACGGATGTCCCCCGCCTGAACAGGCGACCTGAGCAGGCGGGCTGAACAGGCGCCCTGAACGGGCGGGCTGAACGGGCGGGCTGTCCGTGCGCCTCTTAGGTTTGAGCCATGGATCTGCCGGTGATGCCGCCCGTGAAGCCCATGCTCGCCAAGCCCGTGGCGAAGATTCCGCCGGGCATGCAGTACGAGGCGAAGTGGGACGGGTTCCGCGCGATCGTCTTCAGGGACGGCGAAGAGGTCGAGATCGGCAGCCGCACCGGGAAGCCCCTGAGCCGCTACTTCCCCGAGCTGGTGACAGCCCTGCGGGAGCGCCTGCCGGAGCGCTGCGTGGTGGACGGCGAGATCGTGATCGTCAGGGACAGCCATCTGGACTTCGACGCGCTCACTGAGCGTATCCACCCCGCCGCTTCCCGCGTGACCCTCCTGGCCGAACGCACGCCCGCGTCGTTCGTGGCGTTCGACCTCCTCGCGCTCGCGGACGAGCAGCTGCTCGACGTGGGCCTGACCGACCGGCGGGCCCTCCTGGTGAAGGCGCTGTCGGGCGTCACGCCGCCCGTCCATCTGGCGCCCGCGACCACGGATCCCGAGACGGCGCAGAGCTGGTTCGAGCAGTTCGAGGGGGCGGGCCTCGACGGCGTCATCGCGAAGCCGCTCGACCTGGCGTACCGGCAGAACGAACGCCTGATGTTCAAGATCAAGCACGAGCGCACGGCGGACTGCGTGGTCGCGGGCTACCGCTTCCACAAGAGCGGCCCCGTCGTCGGCTCGCTGCTGCTCGGTCTCTACGACGACGCGGGCGCCCTGCAGCACGTGGGCGTGTGCGCGGCGTTCTCGATGAAGCGCCGCGCCGAGCTCGTCGATGAGCTGGAGCCACTGCGGATGGACGCCGCCGCCGGGCACCCGTGGGCGGCCTGGACGGACGAGGCGGCCCACGAGACGGCACGGCTGCCCGGCGCCCCGAGCCGCTGGTCGGGCAAGAAGGACCTCTCCTGGGTGCCGCTGCGCCCGGAGCGGGTGTGCGAGGTGGCGTACGACCACATGGAGGGCGGGCGGCGCTTCCGCCACACGGCCGCCTTCCGCAGGTGGCGCGCGGACCGCGACCCGGAGAGCTGTACGTACGCGCAACTTGAGCAGCCGGTGCGGTACGACCTGGCGGATGTGCTCGGCTCCGCCGGCTGACCGGCGCACGCACCCCTGAGGCCGCAGCGAGCACCGCAATCACGCCAATGTGCGATCAGGCTCCCGCGCACCTTCCACCCCACCGGCCGTGACCGTAAGCTCCCTCGCCTGACACGTCAGTTACCGACGGTAATGGGGGCGGGGCATGGGGCACAGCGGTGCCGAGGGACATACGCGGCGGGGGTTCGTCGCGGGGGCCGCGGCGGTCGGCGGGGCCGCCGCCCTTGGGGTGGGCGTGGGGGCGCTGCCCGCGGCGGCCGCACCGGGAGCTCCCGGGGCGCGGCAGTCCGTGGCCGTCCTCGGCGGCGGTGTCGCGGGGCTGACCGCCGCCCACGAGCTGGCCGAGCGGGGCTTCGCCGTCACCGTCTACGAACGCCGGGCGCTCGGCGGCAAGGCGCGCAGCATGGACGTGCCGGACAGCGCGAAGGGCAACCGCAAACCGCTGCCCGGCGAGCACGGCTTCCGCTTCATCCCCGGCATCTACCACAACCTCCCGGACACCATGCGCCGCATCCCCTTCCCCGGGAACGCGAACGGCGTGTGGGACAACCTGGTCGCGCCGCGCGAGATGTCGTTCGCCCGCACCGGCCGCGAGGACATCCGGATGCCGATCCCCTGGCCGGGCGGCACACCGGAGAAGCTCACCCTCGACGACATCCGGCGGGCGCTCGGCGCGCTGCTCGACACCGCGTTCAACCTTCCGGCGCACGAGGCCGCGTACTTCGTGAACCGCGCCCTGGTCTTCCTCACCAGCTGCGACGAGCGCCGCGAGGACGACTGGGAGTCGATGCCCTGGTGGGAGTTCACGCGGGCCGAGCGGATGTCGAAGGACTACCAGCGCATCCTCGTCATCGGCGTCACCCGCAACATCGTGGCGACGAAGGCCGAGGAGGCCAGCACCCGTACCGTCGGCACGCTCGGGGAGGCCTTCGTCCTCAACGCGCTCGGCCAGGGCGCGGACGGCCCGCCCGACCGGATCCTGAACGCCCCGACGAACGAGGCGTGGATCGACCCGTGGGTGGCTCGCCTCAAGGCCCTCGGCGTGGAGTTCCGCATCGGCTGGACCGTGCGCGAGCTGGGGTTCGACGGCAGCCGCATCACCAAGACCGTCGTCGAGGATCCCGACGGCGTACGGCGTGACGTCACCGCCGACCACTACGTCCAGGCCATGCCGGTGGAGCACGCGCGCCGGACGTGGAGCGCGCGATTGAAGGCGGCCGATCCGCAGTTGGCGCGCTGCGACAAGCTGGAGACGGACTGGATGACGGGCATCCAGTTCTATCTGACGGAGCGTCCGGCGGTCGTGCGGGGCCACTTCAACCTCATCGACTCGCCCTGGTCGCTGACGGGCATCGCCCAGGCGGGGCACTGGCCGGAGCGGGACTTCCCCGCCGACTACGGCGACGGCGTGGCCGTCGACTGTCTGTCGGTGGACATCTCCGAATGGGACAAGCCGGGAATCCTGTACGGCAAGACGGCCAAGCAGTGCACCCGGGAGGAGGTCGCCAAGGAGGTGTGGGCGCAGCTCAAGGCGGCCCTCAACGACACCGGCAGGACGGTCCTGAGCGACAGCAAGCTGCACTCGTGGTTCCTCGACCCGGGGGTGTCCGGCCTCGGCACGCCGAACCCGGTCAACGAGGACCAGCTCCTGATCCACCCCGTGGGCACGTTCCACAACCGCCCCTCGGCCGCCACGAAGGTCCCGAACCTCTTCCTCGCGGGCGACTACGTCTCCGTGGACATCGACCTCGCGACGATGGAGGGCGCCAACGCCGCGGCCCGACAGGCGGTCAACGCCCTGCTCGACCGGGTGGGTTCGGACCAGAAGCGGTGCACGGTGACGCCGCTGTACCGCGTCCCGGAGATCGAGATCCTCAAGCGCCACGACCGCACCCGCTACCGGCTCGGTCTGCGCAACGCCCTTGATCTGGGCTGAGAGCGGGACTGCGAGCGGGCGCGTTCGGGGTAGGACTCCCGCATGAAACGGCGCACGGGACAGCGGACGCGTACACGGACCGGGGCGGCGGTGGCGATCGCGGTCGCCGCCCTGGCGTCCGGCTGCACCATCGGGCCCTCCGGGGCGGACGGGAATCCCCCGGCGGGAGCGGGGCGGGGCGGCGTGCTCGCCGTCAAGATCGACAACGTGGGCGCGGCGCGCCCGCAGACCGGCCTCGACGCGGCGGATGTCGTCTACGTGGAGCAGGTCGAGGCGGGCCTCAGCCGCCTGATGGCGGTGTTTGCCTCACGGCTGCCGCCCGCCGTCGGGCCCGTGCGCAGCGCGCGCGAGACGGATCTCGAACTCCTGCGGCAGTTCGACCGGCCCGCGCTCGCGTTCTCCGGGGCACAGTCCAAGCTCCTGCCGCTGATCGCGGGCGCGCCGGTGCGGGCGCTGCCGCCCGGCAGGGCGCCCGGCGGCGCCTACTACCGGGGCGGCGGGCGGGTCGCCCCGCACAATCTCTTCGTACGCCCGGCCGCCCTCAAGGCGGACCCGCGCGCGGGCGCCCTGGCGAGCACCGGCTTCCGGTTCGGGCCGCGCCCGGCGGGCGGCACGCCGCAGACCCGGCGGACCGTCCGCTTCCCCGCCGCGCGCTTCACCTTCGACTGGGTGGAGTACGAGGGGCGTTGGCGCGTCACGATGGACGGGCGGCGGGCGCGTACGTCCGCCGGCAAGGAGCTGGGCCCGTCGACGGTCGTCGTGCAGTACGTGAAGGTGCGCCCGTCCCGCTTCCACGACCGCGCGGGCAGCGTATCGCCGTTCACCGAGACGGTCGGCGAGGGCTCCGCGAGCGTGCTGCGGGACGGGCGCGCGTACAAGGCGCGGTGGAAGCGCCCGTCGGCCGGGGACGGCACCGACTTCACGACCGCCGACGGCAATCCGCTGGCGTTCGCGAAGGGTCAGGTGTGGGTCGTGTACGCGAAGGCGTGAGCCCCGTCAGGCGGAGGCCCCGGCAGCGGCTGCCGGGACCTCCGCCTGACGGGGGTTGCGGAGGTCTTCCGCCGCGTCCGCGACCCGCTGGATCAGGTCGAGGAAGACGGACCGCTCCTCGGCGGAGAGCGGCGCGAGGAGGACCTGGTTCATCCGGGCGGTGCGCACGGTCAGCCTGCGATGGGTGCGCCCGCCCTCGTCGGTGAGGCGCAGCAGGAAGCGGCGGCCGTCCGCCGGATCGCGGACCTTGTCGAGCAGCCCGCGGCGGATAAGGCGGGCGACGACCTCGGCGATGGTGGACCGGTCGAGTCCCACCCGCTCGCCCACGGTGCGCTGGTCGAGGCCGGGTTCGGCGACCAGGGCGTTGAGGACGGCGTACTGGGGCGAAGTGATCTCCTCGGACACCATCGTGTTCCACAGCAGGTGGTGCGCCTGCTGCAGGCGCCGGGCCAGGTGCCCGGGGTGGGTGGCCAGGTCCACCGCGGCCATGGGGTCCTCCGTTGCTTGGCGGCGAGAGAAATTTTTGTCAGTGCTCGAAAGAATACTCGCCGTCGTCCTGCAAATGAACGGGTCTTGCCAGCGAGTTGGCGTGCTCCTATCCTCGCCGAAATAGTCAGTGCGCTGACTAATTGCTCGTGCGCTGACCAACTGGCCGGAACGAGAGGGGGTTGCGCGGATGGACAAGGTGGTGGCCACGGCTGCCGACGCGGTGGCCGACGTCCGGGACGGGGCGTCGCTTGCGGTCGGCGGTTTCGGCCTGAGCGGCGTGCCGAACGAGCTGATACGCGCGCTGCACCGGTCCGGGGTCTCGGACCTGAAGGTCGTGTCCAACAACTGCGGGGCCATGGACTCGGGCCTCGCGGTGCTGCTCGCGGCGGGCCGCATCGCCCGCGTGACCGGCTCGTACATCGGCGCCAACAAGGAGTTCGCGCGGCAGTACCTGGGCGGTGAACTGGAGGTCGAGATGATCCCGCAGGGCACGCTCGCCGAACGGCTGCGGGCGGGCGGCACGGGCATCCCGGCGTTCTACACCCCTGCCGGGGTGGGCACGCAGGTCGCCGAGGGCGGGCTGCCGTGGCGCTACGACGGCGAGGGCGGCGTCGCGCTCGCGTCCCCGGCCAAGGAGGTACGGGAGTTCGACGGCGTCCCGTACGTCCTGGAGCACGGCATCCGCACCGACTACGCACTGGTGCGCGCGGCCCGTGGCGACCGGCACGGCAACCTCGTGTTCGGCAGGTCCGCCCGCAACTTCAACCCGCTCGCCGCCATGGCCGGGCACGTGACCGTCGCCGAGGTGGAGGAGCTGGTGGAGCCCGGCGCGATCGACCCGGACGCGGTGCACCTGCCGGGCATCTTCGTGCAGCGCGTAGTGGTGCTCACGCGTGAGCAGGCAGCCGACAAGGGCATCGAGCGGCGCACCGTCTCCGTTCCCGCGGCGTCGGGGGCGGTGGACGGCTGATGGCGTGGACCCGGGAGGAGATGGCCGCCCGCGCCGCACGCGAACTCCGCGACGGCCAGTACGTGAACCTGGGCATCGGCCTGCCCACCCTGATCCCCAACCACCTGCCACCGGACGTCGAAGTAGTCCTGGAGTCGGAGAACGGCATCCTCGGAGTCGGCCCCTACCCCACGGAGTCGGAGGTCGACCCCGACCTGATCAACGCGGGCAAGGAGACCGTGACCGTGCTGCCCGGCGCCTCCTTCTTCGACTCCGCACTCTCCTTCGGGATGATCCGCGGCGGTCACATCGACGTCGCCGTCCTGGGCGCCATGCAGGTCTCCGCGCGCGGGGACCTCGCCAACTGGGCGGTCCCCGGGAAGATGATCACCGGTATCGGCGGCGCGATGGACCTCGTGCACGGCGCGCGGACGGTCGTCGTCGTCATGACGCACACCGCCAAGGACGGCACACCGAAGATCCTTGAGGAGTGCACGCTGCCGCTGACCGGCAGGGGCTGCGTCGACCGGATCATCACCGACCTCGGTGTCCTCGAAGTGACCGCGCACGGCCTGGAACTGATCGAACCGGCGCCGGGCGTCACCGCCGCGGAGATCGCCTCGAAGACAGCGGCCCGGGTCCACGTCCCCGCCGGGTTCTCGACGTAGGAGCCGGTGCCATATCCCTCGCGAGCAGCTCCACCGCGGCCGTGCCGCCCGCCACTTCTCCGTACGGAGCCCGAAGAACGGAGCCCCAAGCGATGTCCCTGACCACCGATCCCCTGCCCGACGGACTCAGCCAGGACGCGATGGACGCCGAGGTCGCGAAGGCCAGGGCCGCGTCGCCCGGCGCGCACCACCCGCCACGCGACTACCCGCCCTATCGGAGCAGCCATCTGCGCCACCCGAAGCGGCCGCTGGTCCCGCTGCGCGACCCGGAGGCGGTGGAGCTGAGCGGGCCCGCGTTCGGCGTCACCGATGTCGCCGCCCTCGACAGCGATCTGACACGGCAGCACGCGGGCGAGCCACTCGGGGAGCGCATCACCGTGAGCGGCCGGGTCCTGGACCGCAGGGGGCGGCCCGTGCGCGGGCAGCTCGTCGAGCTGTGGCAGGCGAACGCGTCGGGCCGGTACGCCCACCAGAGGGACCGGCACCCGGCGCCCCTCGACCCCCACTTCACGGGCTTCGGCCGCTGCCTCACCGACGACGACGGCGGATACGCGTTCACCACCGTCAAGCCGGGCGCCTACCCCTGGCGCAACCACGTCAACGCCTGGCGCCCCGCGCACCTGCACTTCTCGCTGTTCGGCACGGCGTTCACCCAGCGCCTCGTGACCCAGATGTACTTCCCCGGCGATCCGCTCCTCCCCTACGACCCGGTCCTTCGCTCGGTGACCGACGCGTCGGCCCGCCAACGTCTCGTCTGCGCCTACGACCACGCCCTGTCCGTTCCCGAGTGGTCTCTCGGCCACCGCTGGGACATCGTCCTGGACGGCCCGTCCGCGACGCTCTTCGAGGAGGACGGCCCGCGCCGATGACGCACCCACCGACCCCTCCGCGCCCGAGGACCGCACCCGCCACGGACGCATACGCCCCCACGCCCTCCCAGACCATCGGCCCCTTCTACGGGTACGCGCTGCCCTTCTCACGCGGCGGCGAGGTCGCGCCCGTCGGCCACCCCGACACGATCACCCTCCACGGGTACGTGTTCGACGGCGCCGGACAGCCCGTACCCGACGCCCTGATCGAGACCTGGCAGCCCGCACCCGACTGCTCGCGCGCGGGAGCGCCCGGGTCGCTGCGGCACGATCCCGTCACCGGGCACGCCGTGGGGCGCGACGGTGTCGTGTTCACCGGGTTCGGCCGGGTCCCGACCGACGCGGACGGCCACTGGGCCGTGCGGACGCTGCCGCCCGGCGGCGTCTCGTACGTATCGGTCGCCGTCTTCGCGCGCGGACTGCTGCATCACCTGTACACACGCGCGTACTTGGTGGACGAACCCGGCGACGCGCTGCTCGCCGCCCTGCCCGAGGAGCGGCGCGCCACGCTGGTCGCCCGGGGGGAGGCCCCGCGCACCTACCGGTTCGACATCCGCCTCCAAGGGGACGGCGAGACGGTCTTCCTGGAATTTCCGCCGGGGTCCCCGTGAGCGGCCTGTTCTCGCCGGGGTGGACGGGCTCGCCCGCGGCCGACGCGACCTCCGACACCGCCTTCCTCGAAGCCCTGCTCGCCGTCGAGGCCGCGCTGACGCGCGCCCAGGCCTCGGTGGGGATGGCGCCCGCGGCCGCCGCGGCGGCGGTGACGGAGGCCGCCGCGGATCTCGGCCGGTACGACGTACAGGACATCGCTCTGCGCGCGCGGGAGGGCGGAAACCCGGTGATCCCGCTGGTGGCGGAGTTGACGGCGGCCGTGCCCGCCGATGCGGCGCCCTACGTCCACCGGGGCGCGACGAGCCAGGACATCCTGGACACGGCACTCATGCTGCTTTCCGCGCGGACGCTCGACCTGATCCTCGCCGATCTCGCGCGCACGGAGCAGGCGTTGGCAGGGCTCGCCCGCGCGCACCGGGACACCGTGATGCCGGGCCGCACGCTCACGCAGCACGCGGTGCCGACGACGTTCGGGCTGAAGGCCGCGGGCTGGCGGGCGCTGGTGCTCGACGCGCGGGACCGGGTCGTGGTCGTTCGGGGCGGTCTGCCGGTGCAGCTGGGCGGGGCGGCGGGGACGTTGGCTTCGTACGGGGCGTACGGGGGTTGTGGGGCGGACGGGGGTTCCGAGGTGGGGGCGGAGGCTCTGGTTGCCGCCTTTGCCCGGGAGCTCTCGCTGGAGGCTCCCCCGCTGCCCTGGCACACGCTCCGCACCCCCGTCGCCGACCTCGCCTCCGCCCTCGCCGTGACCACCGGCGCCCTCGGCAAGACCGCCGCCGACGTCCTCACGCTCTCCCGCACCGAGATCGCGGAGGTCTCCGAGGGCTCGGGCGGCGGCTCGTCCGCCATGCCGCACAAGGCCAACCCCGTACGCGCGACGCTCATCGCCGCCGCCGCCCGCCGCGCACCCGCCCTCGCGGCGACCCTCTACGGCTCGCTGGCCGCCGAGGACGAGCGGCCCGCAGGGGCCTGGCACGCCGAGTGGGAGCCGCTGCGCGACCTGCTGCGGCTGACCGGCGGCGCGGCCCGGGACGCGGCCGAGCTCGCCGAGAACCTGCGCGTGCACCCGGCGGCGATGCGCGAACACCTGGACCTCACCGGCGGGTTGATCGTCTCCGAACGGCTGGCCGCCGAGCTCGCGCCGCTGCTCGGCCGGGCCCGCGCGAAGGAGCTGCTGACCCGGACGGCCCGGCGCACCGAGGCCGAGGGGCGGACCCTCGCGGAGGTACTCGCCGACGAGCCCGCGCTGGGGGACATCGACCTCACCGAGCTCACCGATCCCACCCGCTACACCGGTCTCGCCGGTGTGCTCACCGACCGTGCCCTGGAGCGACGTTGACCATCGCAGCGAGCGGCAGGCTGCCGCACCACACCGTCGAGGGGGCCGCCACCGCTCCCCCGCTCCTCCTCGGCCCGTCCCTGGGCACCTCCACGGCTCTGTGGGACGGCGTCGCGCCAACTCTGCGAACCTCCCACCGGATCGTGCGCTGGGATCTGCCCGGCCACGGCGGCTCCCCCGCGGACCTGATCGGCCCCGGCGCGACCGTCGCCGAACTCGCGGCCCTCGTCCTCTCGCTCGCCGACTCCCTCGGCATCGACCGCTTCGCGTACGCCGGTGTCTCGCTCGGCGGCGCCGTCGGGCTGCATCTCGCGGCCCGGCATCCCGAGCGGGTGGCGGGCCTCGCCGTGATCTGCTCGTCGGCCCACTTCGGCGGCGCCGAACCGTGGCGGGAGCGGGCCGCTGTGGTGCGGCGCGAGGGTCTGGCGGGGCTCGCGGAGTCGGCGCCGCGGCGGTGGTTCACGCCCGGGTTCACGGTGCCCGCCCTGGTGGCCGCGCACCGGGCGGCCGACCCGGGGGCGTACGCGGCCTGCTGCGACGCCCTGGCCTCGTACGACATGCGGGACGCGCTGGCGTCGATCGAGGCGCCCACCCTGGTCGTCGCCGGACGCGAGGACCCGGCGACACCGCCCGCCCACGCGCGGGAGATCGCCGACGCCGTACCGGGCGCCGCCCTCCTGGAGCTCGCGGGCGCCTCCCACCTGGCGCCCGCCGAACGGCCCGACGCGGTCGCGGCGGCCCTGCGTTCCCACTTCGCCTGCGGCGCCCCGGAGAGCGGCACGGCCGTGCGGCGCGCCGTCCTCGGGGACGCGCACGTCGATCGCGCGCAGGCGAACACGACGGCGTTCACGGCCCGGTTCCAGGACTTCATCTCCCGCTACGCGTGGGGCGAGATCTGGACCGACCCCACGCTGGCGCGCCGCGAACGCAGCATGATCACGATGACCGCGCTGGTCGCCCGCGGCCACCTCGTCGAGCTGGCCCCGCACATCCGCGCCGCCCGCAGGATCGGCCTTACGCCCGAGGAGATCGGCGCGGTCCTGCTGCAGACGGCGGTCTACTGCGGCGTTCCCGCGGCCAACGCGGCGTTCGCGGTGGCCCAGGGTGTGCTCGCGGAGGAAGAGGGGCCCTAGGGCCCGTGTCGGAAGCCCCACCCAACCTGGCAGGTCAGCAGCCCGCCGGGCATGGCACTTGAGTCGTACGTCCAAGGTCGACTCCGGGTGTGCTATCGGCCCCGAGACGGACCTACGAGGTCGGCTTCGCAGGTGACGACCTTGATCACCCCGACGCCTAGCGTTCCTTGGGTGATCGGGAGTTCCCGCGGCGGTCTGCGACTCCGGTCGCGTCCCCATGCCGACGCGGAGGTTCCTCGTGCCAAGTTTCTTCAGCATGCCCGGATTCAGGGCGAGATGCCATGTAGGGGCGCCGGCCGTCCTCATGTTGCTGATGGGGCTGTGGGGCATCGCGCGGGGCGACAGCATGTGGCGGGACGAGGCGGCCACGTGGGAGGCGGCGCACCGGAGCCTCCCCGAGCTCTGGCACCTGCTGGGACACATCGATGTGGTCCACGGGGTCTACTACCTCTTCATGCACGGCGTGTTCGCGGTCTTCGGGGACAGCCTCGGCTCTCTGCGGTTTCCTTCGGTGCTGGCCATGAGCGGTGCCGCCGCGCTCGTCGCGGACCTCGGAGCACGGCTGGCGGGGCGGGCACGGGTCTGGCGGCCGGCCTTGCGTTCGTGCTGGTGCCCGCCGTGCAGGAGTTCGCGCAGGAGGGGCGCCCCTACGCCCTGGTCACGTTCTGTGTCGCCCTGTCGTGCCGCTTGCTCGTCGCGGCGCTGGACCGGCCGGGGGTCGGGCGCTGGACCGCGTACGGGGTGGTCGTGCTGGTGGGCGCGCTCCTCAACTGGTTCTCGCTGCTCGCGTTGTGCGCGCACGGTGTGACGATCGCGCTCGTGCGACCGCACCGCCGGACCGTGGGGGCCTGGATCGCCGCCGCGGGCGCGGCCCTCCTCGGCGCGCTGCCCCTCATCCTGGCGAGCAGGGCCCAGTCGGCACAGATCGACTGGATACCGACGGCCGGTGCGAGCACGGTGACCGGGTTGCTGGTGACGCTGGCCGTGGGCGGGGGATGCGCGTGGTTCGCGCGCGGCAGCCACGCGGTGCGGGCCTCGCGTGACTCCCGGATGTCGCTCCTGACGCTGGCTCTGCCGCTCCTCGCGCTTCCGCCGCTCTTGTTGCTGGCCGCCTCCGCGTTCCGCCCCGTATACCTGGCGCGCTACGTCCTGTTCGGCCACCTCGGCCTCGCGCTCCTCATCGGGGCGGCGTGCTCCGCGCTCGCCGCCCGTACGTCAACTCCCCCCAGGCGTACGGTTGCCACGATCATGGCGTGCGCCTTCGCGGCCCTGCTGCCCGTCCAGATGTCACTGCGCGACGCGCACGGCCGGATCGACGACGTGCTGTCCGCGGCCGCCGACGTCGCCGCGGTCCGCGAGACCGGTGACGCGGTCCTCTACATCCCCTCGGCGCGGCGTGACACGGCGCTCGTCACGCCCGGCGACTTCGACGGCCTCACGGACGTGGCACTGGAAAGAAGCCCGGTGGAGTCCGGCACGTTGAGCGGCGTGGAGGCCGAACCGCCGCGGATCGCGCGGGCCATGCTGGGCGCGCGCCGCATCGTCGTCGTCACCGACGCGAGTGGACCTCCGGCAGGCACTGCCCGCGACCGGGTCAAACGACGTGTCCTCAAGCGGCACTTCGTGCTGGACTCCGAGAGGGACGACCGGGGGCGGAAGGTCATGGTGTGGGTGCGGAGAGAGGGCGGGGCCGCCCCCCGGTAGTAGCTCGACTCGGCTCGACGCGGCTCGACGCGGCTCCGCCTTCACCGCGCCCCGTACACCGGCTGCGGCACCCCCGCCCTGGCGAGCAGTTCGAGTGCGGTGGCTCCCGCCTCCGCCGGGGTGCGGCGGGCCCCCTTGTCCGCCGTCGGGCCGGGGCGCCAGCCCTCCATGACCGTGATGCGGCCCGCCTCCGTCTCGAAGACCCGGCCCGTGACCTCGGCGGAGGCGGCGGAGCCCAGCCAGACCACGAGCGGGGACACGTTCTCCGGAGCCATCGCGTCGAATGCGCCGTCGCCGGGGGCGGCCATCGTGTCGGCGAAGGTCTGTTCGGTCATACGGGTGCGGGCGGCGGGGGCGATGGCGTTCACCCGCACTCCGTAGCCGCCCAGTTCGGCGGCGGCGACCAGAGTGAGGCCGAGGATGCCGGCCTTGGCCGCGCTGTAGTTGCCCTGCCCGACGCTGCCCGCGAGGCCCGCTCCGGAGCTGGTGTTGACCACGCACGCGTGCGGCACGCGGCCTGCCTTGGCTTCGGCGCGCCAGTGTGCGCCCGCGTGCTTCAGGGGGAGGAAGTGCCCCTTGAGGTGGACGCGCAGGACGGCGTCCCAGTCGTCCTCATCGAGGTTGACGAGCATCCGGTCGCGCAGGAAGCCCGCGTTGTTGACGAGGGTGTCGAGGCGGCCGTACGTGTCGAGCGCGGTCCGCACCAGCGAGGCGGCCCCCTCGGACGTGGCGATGTCGCCGCCGTGGGCGACGGCTTCGCCGCCCGCCGCGCGGATCTCCGCGACGACGTCGTGGGCGGGTCCGCCGGACTCCCCCGAGCCGTCGGGGCCGACCCCGAGGTCGTTGACGACGACCCGGGCGCCTTCGGCGGCGTACGCGCGCGCGTGGGCACGGCCGAGGCCGCGGCCCGCGCCGGTCACGATCACGACGCGGCCCTCGCAGAGCCCGGGCTTGGCAGCTGACGTCATGGCGGAACTCCTCGGGTGTGTTCAGTGGTTGACGGACGCCGCAGCCAGGAACGCGGGGCGCTCACCGCCGCCGTGCAGCCGGAGCGCGGCGCCGCTGATGTACCGGGCGCGGTCGGAGGCCAGGAATACGCAGGCGTCGCCGACGTCGGAGGGGTCGGCGAGTCTGCCCAGCGGGACGGTGCGGGCCACCTGGGCGATGCCTTCCTCGTCGCCGTAGTGGAGAGCGGCGCTCTCGGTGCGGGCGAGGCCGAGGACGACCGTGTTGACGCGCACGGCCGGGGCCCATTCGACGGCCATGGTTCCGGCGAGGTTCTCCAGGCCCGCCTTCGCGGCGCCGTACGCACCGCTGCCGGGCGAGGGCCGGGTGCCGCTGACGCTGCCGATCATCGTGATGCTGCCACCGGTCTCCTGAGCGCACATCACGTCACGGGCGGCGAGCGAGGCGTACAGCGGCGCCAGGAGGTTGAGTTCGACGATCTTCGCCTGGCGGTCCGGTCCGGCTTCGGCGAGCAGCCCGAACGGCGTCCCGCCCGCGTTGTTCACGAGGGCGTCCACCGCGCCGTGGTCCGCGGCCACATCGGCGAAGAAGGCACGGGCCGCTGCCGCGTCGCGCAGGTCGAGGGGCCTGAACTCGGCGGCGTCGCCCGCCGCTTCGACGGGCCGGTCCGGCGGCCTGCGGGCACAGATGACGACCCGCGCCCCGGTGGCGAGGAAGCTACGGGCGATCCCGGCGCCGACGCCGCGGGTGCCGCCGGTCACGACGACCACCTGTCGAGTGTCAGTCATCGCTGCTACCTTTCCAACTAACAAATGTTTGGTTGAAGGCGTGTGGTCGAAAGGTAGCGGATCCTCTGATGTCTGTCTCCACCTCCGCCCCGGACAAGGGCGTCGCCGTCGTCACCGTCGACTACCCACCCGTCAACGCCCTTCCCGTACAGGGCTGGTACGACCTGGCGGACGCGGTGCGCGCGGCCGGGCGCGACCCCGGGAACCGCTGCGTCGTCCTGACCGCGGGGGGCCGCGGGTTCAACGCGGGCGTGGACATCAAGGAGATGCAGCGCGACACCGGCCACACCGCACTGATCGGCGCCAACCGCGGGTGCTACGAAGCGTTTTCGGCGGTGTACGAGTGCGAGGTCCCCGTCGTGGCGGCCGTGCACGGCTTCTGCCTGGGCGGCGGCATCGGCCTCGTGGGGAACGCGGACGCGATCGTGGCGAGCGAGGACGCCGCCTTCGGCCTGCCCGAGCTGGACCGGGGCGCGCTCGGCGCGGCCACCCACCTGGCCCGCCTCGTGCCCCAGCACCTGATGCGCGCCCTGTACTACACCTCGCGCACCGCCACCGCCGCCGAACTGCACGCGCACGGCTCCGTGTGGCGCGTCGTCCCGCGCGAGGAACTGGCCGACGCGGCCCTGGAGCTGGCGCGGGAGATCGCCCGCAAGGATGGCGCGCTGCTGCGGCTCGCGAAGGCCGCGATCAACGGAATCGACCCCGTGGACGTGCACCGCAGCTACCGCTTCGAGCAGGGCTTCACCTTCGAGGCGAACCTCAGCGGCCTGGCCGACCGCATCCGGGACGGGTTCGGGGCGCGGACGGATGCCGGGTCACAAGCGGACGCCGGGTCACAAGGGGAGGGCAGCTCATGAGCGACAGTGCTGACAGCGGGACCGGCGGCAGGGCCGAAACCCGGACCGACGACCGGACCGACGACCGGACCGACAAGAGGATGTCGCCGGACGAGATCGTGGGGCGACTGGCGAGCGGGATGACGCTCGGCATCGGCGGCTGGGGCTCGCGCCGCAAACCGATGGCGCTGGTGCGCGCACTGCTGCGGTCCGACGTCACGGACCTGACCGTCGTCTCGTACGGCGGCCCGGACATCGGCCTGCTCGCCGCGGCCGGCCGGATCCGCAAGCTCGTCACCGCGTTCACGACCCTCGACTCGATCCCCCTTGAGCCGCACTTCCAGGCGGCACGCGAGCGCGGCGCCTTCGAACTCGTCGAGCTGGACGAGGCGATGTTCATGCAGGGCCTCACCGCAGGTGCCCAGCGGCTGCCGTTCCTGCCGATCCGCGCGGGACTCGGCTCCGACGTCCTGCGGGTCAATCCGCACCTGCGCACAGTCACTTCGCCCTACGAGGACGGGGAGGAGCTCGTCGCCGTGCCCGCCCTGCGGATGGACGCGGCCCTGGTCCACCTGAACCGCGCCGACCCCTTCGGCAACGGCCAGTACCTGGGCCCCGACCCCTACTTCGACGACCTGTTCTGCGAGGCCGCCGACACCGCGTACGTCTCGTGTGAGCGCGTCGTCGACCCCGGCGAGCTCACGGCGCACGCCGCGCCCCAGACGATGCTGGTCTCCCGGCACTCGGTGACCGGCGTGGCCGAGACGCCCAAGGGGGCGCACTTCACGTCCTGCGTGCCTGACTACGGCCGCGACGAGCCCTTCCAGAAGGAGTACGTCACCGCGGCCGCCGACCCGGAGGCCTGGGCCGCCTTCCGTGACCGTTTCCTCACGGGCACCGAACGGGAGTATCAACTGGCCGTCCAGACCTGGCACAAGGAGCAGCGATGACGCCGACCGACCCCGCCACGGCCAGGACGACCGCCACCCGTGCCGAGTACTGCGTGATCGCCTGCGCGGAGGCCTGGCGGGGCGACGGCGAGATACTGGCCTCCCCCATGGGCACGGTCCCCTCGGTCGCGGCCCGCCTCGCCAAGCTGACCTTCTCCCCCGACCTGCTGCTCACGGACGGCGAAGCCCTGCTCATCGGCGACGTCCCGGCGGTCGGCTCCGCGTCGACGGTGACGGAGGGATGGCTGCCGTACCGCAGGCACCTGACGATGGTCATGGGCGGCCGACGGCACGTGATGATGGGCGCGAGCCAGATCGACCGCTTCGGCAACCAGAACATCTCCTGCATCGGCGACTGGGCACGCCCGAAGCGGCAGCTCCTGGGCGTGCGCGGGGCCCCGGTCAACACGCTCAACAACCCCGTCAGCTACTGGGTGCCGAGGCATTCGGCGCGGGTCTTCGTCGAGAAGGTCGACATGATCAGCGGGGTCGGGTACGACAGCGCGGCCGCGGCCGGGCCCTCCGCGACCCGCTTCCACGATCTGCGCCGGGTCGTCTCCGACCTCGGCGTCTTCGACTTCGGGACGCCCGACCACGCCATGCGCCTGGTCTCCCTGCACCCGGGCGTCACCCTCGACCAGGTGCGCGAGGCCACCGGGTTCGCCCTGGCCGTGCCGGACGACGTGCCCCGCACCCGTGAGCCGAGCGCCCAGGAGCTGCGCCTGATCCGGGACGTGGTGGACCCGCGCGGCCTGCGCGACCGCGAGGTGCGCCCGTGACGCCGGAGCCGCCCGGGCCCCTTGTCCTGGAAACGCCGCTGACCCGCCTGGTCGGCGTCCGGCACCCGATCGTGCAGACCGGCATGGGCTGGGTGGCAGGGCCCCGCCTTGTCACCGCGACCGCCGAGGCCGGGGCGCTCGGCATCCTCGCCTCCGCCACGATGACGGTCGGGCAGCTGCGCTCGGCCGTCCGCGAGGTCAAGACCCGCACCGCCGCGCCCTTCGGGGTCAACCTGCGGGCGGACGCGGGCGACGCGCGGGAGCGGGTCCGGGTCATCGTCGAGGAGGGGGTGCGCGTCGCCTCGTTCGCGCTGGCGCCGTCCAAGGAGCTGATCGCCGAGCTCAAGGACGCGGGCGTGGTGGTCATCCCCTCGATCGGGGCGCGGCGGCACGCCGAGAAGGTGGCCGCGTGGGGCGCGGACGCGGTGATCGTGCAGGGCGGCGAGGGCGGCGGCCACACCGGCGACGTCGCCACGACCGTGCTGCTCCCGCAGGTCGTCGACGCGGTGGACATACCGGTGGTCGCGGCGGGCGGCTTCTACGACGGGCGCGGCCTGGTCGCCGCCCTCGCCTATGGAGCGGCGGGCGTGGCCATGGGCACCCGCTTCCTGCTCACCTCGGACTCGACGGTGCCGGACGCGGTCAAGGCCCGCTATCTGGCCGCCTCCGTCAAGGACGTCACGGTCACCACGCGCGTGGACGGCCTCCCGCACCGGATGCTGCGGACCGAGCTGGTGGCGGACCTGGAGCGGTCGGGCCGTATCGCGTCACTGGCGCGCGCGGTCCGGCACGCGGCGGCGTTCCGCGGGATCTCCGGCATGGGGTGGCGCCAGATGGCCCGCGACGGGCTCGCGATGCGGCACGGCAAGGACCTGACCTGGAGCCAGGTCCTGCTCGCGGCGAACACGCCGATGATGCTCAAGTCGGCGATGGTGGACGGCCGCCCGGAGCTGGGGGTGATGGCCTCGGGACAGATCGCCGGTCTGATCGAGGACCTGCCGTCGTGCGCGGAGCTGGTGGCGCGGGTGATGGCCGAGGCGGGCGAGGTGGCGGAACGGCTGAGGCCGACCTGACACACCGGACCTGAGCGCGCCCCTCGTCGTCAGCGGCGTACCAGTGGCAAGTGGTCGAGCGCCCGGTCGGCGAGACCGTCCGCGCCGCAGGTCCGCGCCAAGGTCAGCCCGCGCTCCAGCTCGGCCGCCGATTCCGCGGCGATGCCGTACTCGACGCGGGCGACCGCGTGTTCGTACGCGCAGGGGGACGCTTCCAGGTAGGTGGCGGCCTGGCGGTACAGCGCGACGGAGCGCGGGCCGGACTCCAGAGCCGCCGCGCAGCGCAGGGCCTCGCCGATGGCGGTGTCCGTGCCGAACCGTTCGGCCTGCATACGGGCGTCCCCGGCCAGGTGCGCCGCCCGCTTCGGGTCCTCGGAGGCCAGGGCGCGGGCGAGGTCGTACGCCCACGGGGCGAGGACGGTGTTGTACTGGCCGCGCGCGGTCAACGCCTTCGCGGTGGCCTCCAGTTCGTTGAGGCCGTCTTTCGTGCGTCCGAGGGCGAGCAGGAGGCGGCCGCGGACGGACGGCGCGTCGGGTACGTAGATCGTGGAGGCGGAGGGCGGCGCGAAGCCGTACCGCTCGGCGACGGTGCCCGCTTCCTCGACGTGGCCGCGGGCCAGGAGGGTGTCGATGAGCATGCTGGCCGCCTCCCAGTGCATCGGCAGGCCCTCGCCGACGCGGTCGGCCAGGCGCAGGCTCTCGCGCAGCGACCGCTCGGCGTCCGTCAACCGGCCGCGCCTGCGGTACACATAGCCGAGGAAGGCGTGCGAGAGGGCGAGGTGCCCACCGCTCCAGCCTGCGGTCTCGTAGGCACGCACGGCCTCGGTGAACAGGCTCTCCGCGCGGTCGAGCCGGTCCGAGAAGGCGTACGAGCCGCCGAGCATCAGACGGAGCTCGAAGCTCCATTCCGTGTCGGTCCAGCCGAGTCCGGGTGCGAGGCGACCGTTGACGAGGGCGCGGTCGCAGAGCTCGACGACCAGTTCCGCGCTCTCACCACGCGTCATGGCGTCGAAGGCGCGCAGGATCAGCAGGGCGCGCTCGGCGTTGTCGCGGCCGGTGAGGGGGCCGGCGAGCTTGGCGAGGCGCCGCGAGCGGCCCGGCGAGTCCTCCTCGCCCGCGTGGATGCCCTCCCACATGTAGTGCACGGCTTGCAGGCGCAGTCGCGCGGGGCCCGGCGCGAGGCGTCCGGCCTCCTCGGCGATGACCCGCAGGCCTTCTTCCAGTTGGTCGTTGTGGACGAGGGCCTGGGAGAGGCGGCAGACCGCGTCGACGCGCAGGTCCTGGTCGAGTCCGGGGGTGGAGAGCGCCTCGCGCAGGTGGCCGATGGTGGTGACGGGTGAGGTGAGGAGCGTGGCGCAGCCCAGTTCGTAGCGCACGCGGGCGTGGATCTCGGGCCGCGGCGGCTCGCGCAGGGCGCGTTCCAGGCAGCGGCGGGCCGCGTCGGGCGCGCCGACGGCGAGGTGTTCGGCGGCGGCCTGGCGCAGCTGCTCCACGAGTTCGGCGTCGTCGTCCGGGTGGACTTCGAGGAGGTGCCGGGAGGCGGCCGCGGCGCCCCGGCCGGAGTGGGTGACGACGGAGGCCGCCTGGCCGTGCATCGCGGTGCGGGTGGCGGCCGGGATGGAGCGGTAGACCGTGGTGGCGATCAGCGGGTGGACGAACTCGAGGCCTTCGTCGCCGTTGACGAGGATGCGCGCCGTGCACAGACGCTCCGCGCACCGTTCGGCGGCTTCGGGGGTCATCCCGGCGAGCGAGGCGGCGAGCTCCGCGGAGATGGAGCTGCCGAGGATGGCGGCGGCCCAGGCGAAGCGGGTGGCGTCGGTGCCGAGTCCTTCGAGGCGGGCGACGAGGCCGCGGCCGCGGGCCGTGCGGTTGAGGGCGCGCAGTTCGTCGGCGGAGCTCTCCACCGGTTCGAGGTCGCTGTCCTCCACCTTGGCGAGGAGCTCGACGGATTCGTACGGGTTGCCGCCGGTGACCGCCCAGACCTCGCGGCAGAAGGGGGCGTCGGCGTGCTCGCCGAGTGTCGCGCGGGTCAGGCCCGCGGCGGCGTCCGGCGTGAGGGCGCGCAGGGTGGTGAAGGAACGTGCCTGGGCGGCGACGGTCGCCAGATGGCGTGCGCTGTCGCCGGTGGCCTCGCCGGGCCTGCGGGCGATCACGACGAGCACGGGGAGCTCTTCGAGGCGCTGGGCGAAGGTGGCGAGCCAGTGCAGAGTTTCCTGGTCGGCCCAGTGCGCGTCGTCGATGAGGAGGACGAGCGGCCAGTGCAGCCGGGCGAGCCGGGAAACGGCCTCGACGAGGCCGTCGCAGACGCCTTGCGGGTCGGGCCTGCGGCCGCCGGGCTCGGCTATGCCGAGGGCGGGGCCCGCGATGTCGTAGCAGTCGCCGAAGTACTCGCGGGCCTGGTCGGGGGCGAGGTGGACGAGTGCGGGCTGCAGGAGCTGGCGCACGACGTTGAAGGGGACGGAGGTGACCGCCTCTCCGCCGCGTGCGGTCCAGACCGTGGCGCGGCCCTCCGCGAGGCGGCGGACTTCGGCCAGGAGCGCGGTCTTGCCGATGCCCGCTTCGCCGCAGAAGGCGATGAGGCCGCCCGAGGTCGTCGAGTCGGCGCAGAGCTTCTCCACGGCCTCGGTCGCCGCGGCGAGTTCGGCCTTGCGCTCGTACAGCGGAACCCAGGCGGCTCCACCGGGCCGTCCCTGCGTCATCGCGCTACCTCCCGGGGTCGCTCAATCGACGTACAGAAGTCGAGACTAGCGGGGTCGGAGCGGCGATGGAGCGTGGTCCGCGCAGGTACTGCCGCAAGGGGTGAGGAACACTCCATTTCGCGGACGGCCGGCGCGCGGCCGTGCGTCGGGCAGGTGCGTGGGCCGCGTCCCGGTCAGAGGCGTTCGATGATCGTCACGTTGGCCTGGCCGCCGCCTTCGCACATCGTCTGGAGCCCGAACCTGCCGCCGGTGCGCTCCAGTTCGTGCAGGAGGGTGGTCATCAGTTTGACGCCGGTGGCGCCGAGGGGGTGGCCGAGTGCGATGGCACCGCCGTTGACGTTGGCCTTCGCCGGGTCGGCGCCGGTCTCCCGCAGCCAGGCGAGGACGACCGGCGCGAACGCTTCGTTGATCTCGACGAGGTCGATGTCGCCGATGCTCATGCCGGTCTTCTTCAGCGCGTACGCGGTGGCGGGGATCGGCGCGGAGAGCATCCGGATGGGGTCCTCGCCGCGTACGGAGAGGTGGTGGATGCGGGCGCGGGGCGTCAACCCGTGGTCCCGTACGGCCCGTTCGCTCGCGATCAGCATCGCCGCCGCTCCGTCGGAGACCTGGGAGGAGCAGGCGGCGGTGATCGTGCCGTCGTCGAGGACGGGCTTGAGCCCGGCCATCTTCTCCAGGCTCGTGTCGGGCCGCGGGCCCTCGTCGGTGGTGACGTCTCCGTAGGCGACGAGTTCGCGGTCGAACCGGGCCTCGTCGATGGCGCGGACCGCCCGGCGGTGCGAGAGGAGCGCGAACTCCTCCATGTCGCGGCGGGATATCCCCCACTTCTCGGCGATCAACTGGGCGCCGTGGAACTGGTTCACGGGCTGTGCGCCATACCGCGCGCGCCAGCCTTCGCTGCCCGCGTAGGGGCCCTGGATGAGGCCGAGGGGCTCGGCGGCCTGCCGGGAGGCGAAGGCGATGGGGATCATCGACATGTTCTGCGTGCCGCCCGCGACGACGAGGTCCTGGGTGCCGGACAGTACGCCCTGCGCCGCGAAGTGCACGGCCTGCTGCGACGATCCGCACTGCCGGTCGATGGTCACGCCGGGCACCTCTTCGGGGAGCCCGGCCGCCAGCCAGCTGGTGCGGGCGATGTCGCCGGCCTGCGGTCCCACCGTGTCCAGGCAGCCGAAGACGACGTCCTCTACGGCGGCGGGGTCGACGCCGGTGCGCTCGACGAGCGCCCTCAGGACGTGGGCTCCCAGATCGGCGGGGTGGGCGTCGCGGAGCCCGCCCTTGCGCCTGCCCACGGGGGTGCGGACCGCTTCGACGATGTAGGCCTCGGCCATGACTGCGTACTCCTCGGTCGCGCGGCGCCGTCCGACGACACGCCGCTCACGTACGGACGGAGATGCCGTCCAGGACCATCGACAGGTACTGGCGGGCGATCTCCTCGGGACTGTGGCCTCCGCCGGGGCGGTACCAGGACGCGGCGACCCAGACGGTGTCGCGCACGAAGCGGTAGGCGAGCCGGATGTCCAGGTCGCCGCGGAAGACGCCTTCCGCGACGCCGCGCTCCAGCGTGGTCAGCCAGGCCTTCTCGAAACGCTGCTGTGAGTCCGACAGGTACTGGAAGCGCTGCTGGGCCACGAGGTGCTTGGACTCCTTCTGGTAGATCGCGACGGCGGCGCGGTGCCGGTCGATCTCCCGGAAGGACTCGGTGACGAGGGCTTCGAGCGTTCCGCGGGGGTCGAGCTGGGCCTGGAGCACGGTGTCGTACCCGTCCCAGAGCTCGGTGAGGAAGGTGCGGAGGATCTCTTCGAGCATCGACTCCTTGGAGTCGAAGTGGTAGTAGAGGCTGCCGGCGAGCATGCCCGCGGCATCGGCGATCTTGCGGACCGTCGTGGCGTTGTACCCCTGCTCGGCGAAGACGTCGGCAGCGATGGCCAGGAGTTCGCGGCGCCGCTCGGGCGAGGGGCTCACCTGGGGCTTCTTCGTGGCACCGGTCGGCTTGCCGGTGCGCTGGTTCGGTTTCGACACACGGTCATTCTCGGCCCTAGGCGTGCTGGCTGCTGACGGAGACCGTCTCTCCGGTCATGTACGAGGAGTAGCCGCTGGCCAGGAAGACGATGACGTTGGCTATCTCCCAGGGCTCGGCATGCCGCCCGAACGCCTCGCGTGCGGTGAGCTCTTCGAGGAGTTCGGGCGAGGTGACCTTCGCGAGATGGGGGTGCATGGCGAGGCTCGGCGCGACCGCGTTGACCCGGACGGCATGGGGGGCGGCCTCGAGCGCGGCGCAGCGGGTGAGGGCCATGACACCGGCCTTCGCCGCGGCGTAGTGCGCCTGGCCTGCCTGGGCGCGCCAGCCGAGCACCGAGGCGTTGTTCACGATCACGCCGCCCCGGGCGGCGGCGCGCATGCGGCGCAGGGCGGCGCGGGTGGAGCGGAATGTGCCGTTCAGTGTGACGTCGATGACCTTGTCCCACTGTGCGTCGGTCATCTCGGTGAGCTCGGCCGTCCCGCCGAGGCCGGCGTTGTTCACCACGGTGTCGAGGTGCCCGTGGCGCCGCTCCGCCAGGTCGAACAGGGCGTCGATCTGCGCCGCTTCGGTGACGTCGCACGGGATGCCGTCCACCCGGTCGGCGCCGAACTCCTCCGCGAGGGCCGCCACCGACTCCTTGGTCCTGCGCGGGTGGGCGTCGCCGATGACGATCCGTGCGCCTTCCTCCAGGAAGCGGCGCGCGGTGGCGCCGCCGATGCCTGCCCCCGCGGCGGCCGTGATCACCGCGGTGCGGCCCGCGAGCAGGTCGTGCGCGGGCACGTAGACCGGTGCGTCCATGGACTGCCCCCCTGATTCCCGATTCGGGCTATCGACTCGTCAGCCACCTTCAGGGTAATCTACCAAACACTTGTTAGGGAAGAGCTGAAGAGGTGGGCCACTGATGGACCTCGACTTCACCGCCGAGGAAGGGGAGTTCAGGCAGCGGGCGCGCGACTGGCTCGCCGCGCACGTACCGCCCGCGCCGCTCCCCTCCCTGGAGACCGGCGCGGGATTCGCCGCCCACCGGGAGTGGGAGCGCACGCTCGCGGCCGACCGCTGGTCGGTGGTGTCCTGGCCCGAGGAGTACGGCGGACAGGGCGCCGACATCGTCAAATGGCTGGTGTTCGAGGAGGAGTACTACGCGGCGGGCGCGCCCGGCCGGGTCTCGCAGAACGGCATCAACCTCCTCGCGCCCACCCTGTTCGACTTCGGCACGGAGGAGCAGCGGGCGCGGGTGCTGCCCCCCATGGCGACCGGCGAGGTGATCTGGGCACAGGCCTGGTCGGAGCCCGAGTCGGGCTCCGACCTCGCGTCCCTGCGCTCCACCGCCCGGCGCACGGACGGCGGTTGGCTCATCAGCGGGCAGAAGGCGTGGTCGTCGCGGGCCGCGTTCGCCGACCGCGCGTTCGGCCTGTTCCGCAGCGAGCCGCAGGCGACCGGCGGGGAGCACGCGGGCAAGCCGCACCGGGGCCTCACCTATCTGATGTTCCCGCTCGACGCGCCCGGGGTGACGATCCGTCCCGTCGGGCGCCTCGACGGCAAGCCCGCCTTCGCCGAACTCTTCCTGGACGACGTGTTCGTGCCGGACGAGGACGTGATCGGCGAGCCGGGCCAGGGCTGGCGGATCGCCATGTCGACCACGGGCGACGAACGCGGCCTGACACTGCGCTCCCCCGGCCGCTTCCTCGCCTCGGCGGACCGCCTCGCCAGGCAGTGGCGCGCCCACGCGGACCCGGCCGACACGGCGCTGCGCGACCGGGTAGCCGACGCCGTCATCGGCGCCCGCGCCTACGCGCTGTTCACCTGGGCCAACGCCTCGCGGTTCCTGGCCGGGGAGCGGATCGGCGCCGAATCCAGCCTCAACAAGGTCTTCTGGTCGGAGTACGACATCGCGCTGCACGAGACGGCGCTCGATCTGCTCGGCCCGGACGGCGAGTTGACCGACGGCTCGCCCGGGGCGGGCTCCGACTGGGCGGAGGGGTACGTCTTCTCGCTCGCCGGGCCCATCTACGCGGGCACCAACGAGATCCAGCGCGACATCATCGCCGAGCGGCTGCTCGGCCTGCCGAAGGGACGCCGCTGATGAGGTTCCTCCTCGACGCCGAGCAGCGGGAGTTCGCGCGCTCCCTGGACGCGATGCTGACGGCGGCCGACACCGTGGCGGCCACGCGCGCGTGGGGCGTCGGCGACCATGCGCCGGGGCGTGCGGTGTGGGCGCGGCTCGCGGACGCGGGGCTCTTCGCGCTGCCGGTCCCCGAGGAGTACGAGGGCGTGGGCCCGCTGCCCGTCGAGACGGCCGTCGCGTTCGTGGAGCTGGGACGGCACGCCGTGCCGGGGCCCGTCGTCGAGACGGTGGCCGCGGCAGCGCTCCTGGCACACCTCGCCGAGGAGGACGAGCGGGAACCGGCCAAGCGCCTGCTGCCCTTCCTGGCCTCGGGGGCGGTGAGCGCGACGCTGGCACTGCCCGACGGCGGCCCGCACGCCCTGGACGCGGACGCGGCGGATCTGATCCTGGCCGTGTCGGACGACGCGCTGCGGCTGGCACCCGGCCACGCGCGCGTGCGACGGTCCCTGGACCCGGCGCGGCGCCTCGCCGCGCCGTCGCCCGGCGGGGAGTTGCTCGCCTCGGGCCCCGCAGTGGTCGCGGCGGCGCGGCACGCGACCCGGTGGGCGGCGCTCGCCACGGCCGCGCAGGCGCTCGGCGTCGGCCTCGCGCTCCTCGATCGGACCGTGTCGTATGCGAAGCAGCGCACCCAGTTCGGGACACCGATCGGGTCGTTCCAGGCGGTCAAGCACCGGCTCGCGGACGTCCTGGTGCGCCTGGAGTTCGCCCGGCCGCTGGTGTTCGGCGCCGCGACGACCATGGACCCGGGCGATGTCGCGGCCGCCAAGGTGACGGCGGGCGAGGCGGCGTACGCGGCGGCGCGCACGGCGCTGCAACTGCACGGCGCGGTCGGGTACACGGCGGAGTTCGACCTGTCCCTGTGGCTCACCAAGGCGCGGGCGCTGCGGAGCGCCTGGGGGGACCCGGGGCTGTGGCGCGGCCGGGCGCTCGCCGCGTACGGGGAAGGAGCGGCAGGCACCGGGTGAGAGCCTGTCCTTGAACCCCCGTCGCCCGCATCCGGCGGCGTCCGCACCGCGTGCCGCTTTCCCGAACACGAGTCGCGCGCGGCCCGCAGGATGCGATGATCAAGCACATTTGGTGAGCCGACCGAGAAGGAGGCCCCACGTGCGCGTGATCGGGCTCATGTCAGGGACCTCGTACGACGCGATCGACGCGGCAGCCGCCGACCTGGCCCTTGACGGCGACCGTCTGACGCTCACCCCCCTCGGACTGATCAGCCGTGGCTACGACGACGGGCTGCGCGCCGACCTCGCCGCCGCGCTGCCGCCCGCCGCCACCACCCTCGCCGAGGTCTGCCGCCTGGACACCCGTATCGGGCGAGCCTTCGCCGCCGCGGCGGTCGAGGCCGACCGCGAACTGTGCGACGGGCGGGCCGAACTGGTCGCCTCGCACGGCCAGACCGTCTACCACTGGGTGGCGGACGGGCAGGTGCACGGCACCCTGCAGATCGGCCAGCCCGCCTGGATCGCCGAGGCGACCGGGCTGCCGGTGGTCGCCGACTTCCGCCCCCGTGACATCGCGGCGGGCGGCCAGGGTGCGCCGCTGGTCAGCCTGGTGGACCGGATGTGGCTGCGCGGCCGGCCCGGCGCCCCCGCCGCGCTGAACCTCGGCGGCATCGCCAACATCACCGCCGCCGACGGCACCGCCTTCGACACCGGCCCCGCCAACGCCCTGGTGGACGCCGCGGTGCACGAGGCGACGGGCGGCCGCCTCGCGTACGACCTGGACGGCGAGCTGGCCAGGAGCGGCACGGTCGACGAGGGACTCCTTGCCCGGCTCCTCACCGAGCCGTACTACGCGCTCGGGGCACCGAAGACGACGGGCAAGGAGCTCTTCCATCTGCCGTATCTGCGTACGGCTCTGCGGGGGTACGAGTCGCTGCCCGCCGAGGACGTGGTCGCCACGCTGACCCGCCTCACCGCTCGCACGGTCGCCGACGCGGTCCGCACCGTGGGGGCCTCGGAGGTCGTCGCCTCCGGCGGCGGGACGCGCAATCCCGCCCTGATGGCCGCCCTGCGGGCGGAGTTGGGCAGCGGCATCCCGGTGCGCACCTCCGATGAGCTCGGCCTGCCCGCCGCGGCGAAGGAGGCCTACGCCTTCGCGGTCCTCGGCTTCCTGACCCTGCACGGCCTGCCGGGCACCGTCCCGGCGAGCACGGGGGCGCGGCATGCGAGCGTGCTGGGTTCGATCACGCCGGGGCGCCGGGGGACACCGTGGCCGACGGTGGCGGCGGCGGGCGAGGGGCCGGTGCGGCTCGTCGTCAACGGCCATGGGGACGGGGGCCGGTAGGGCGGACCGAGAGTGGGAGGGCCCCTCTCATCCACCTTTCACGCGGGGCTCATACGCTGGCGGACATGACCCATATGACTCCCCCAGGCTGGTACCCCGATCCCGGCCAGACCGCCGGCGGTCCTCCCACCGAGCGCTGGTGGGACGGGAACGTGTGGACGGACCAGGTGCGGGCCGCCGCCGGCACCGCGGCGTATCCGACTCAGCAGGCCTTCCCGGCCTACCCCGGGCAGCCGCCCGCCCCGCGGCGGCGGCTGCGCATAGCGATAGCCGCCGGTGTGGTGCTCGTCGTCCTCGCCGGGATAGGCGGCGGCGTGTACGCCCTGACGTCCGACGACGGGGACGACGGCGGCGGCACGGCGGTGAAGGAGCCGTCGCCCGGCGGCCCGCGGGCCCCGGGGAAGTCCGAGTCGCCCCAGACACCGGAGGATCCCGGAGCGCCGGAGGATCCCGGAGCGCCGGAGGGCCCCGGAGCGCCGGAGCAGGAGCCGGGCTTCGCGAGCGACCCGGTGAACGGCATCAAGCTCCCCGTGCCGGACGGCTGGCGGGGCGGGAGCACGAAGTACGGCGGCGGGGTGCAGACGGATCCGATCCCCTGCCCCGGGAACACCGACGAGCAGTGCACGCGCGGCAGCGCGTTCTCCCAGTCGGCCGAGCAGCTCAAGATCGACGCCGATACGCCCGAGGCGGCCGCCAAGGGGGACATCAAGAAGAACGCCAAGGACGGGTACGGCGGCAAGACCTACGGCAAGATCACCTCGCACAAGGTCCTCGCGTCCGAGCCGGTCACGGTGGCGGGCCAGAAGGGCTACTTCGTCCGCTGGAAGGCCGTCACGGAGAAGAGCGACGACGGCTACGTCGAATCGCTCGCCTTCCCCTCCCCCGCCGACAAGTCGAAGCTGGTCATCGTCCGCATGGGCATCGACGTCAACGACAAGGCCCCGTCGCTGTCCACCATGGACAAGATCGCCGAGGGCATCAAGGCCGGTCCGGTCGGCGGCAGCGGGGGCGGCGCCGGCAAGGACGTCTAGTCAAACGTCCGGTCCGGCGGTCCGGAAAGACCGCAGCGGGCCGGGCGGGGTTCCTCGCCGCTCAGGAGGAACCCCGTCCGGCCCTGGGGTGCGCGCCGCCCCCGTCCCCACGGTGCGGCGCGAGCAGGCCCGGGTCGCCATCCCACAGACCCGGGCCCACGCTCAGGTGAGGCCCAGTGCGGGGAGCACACAGGCCTCGACGAAGCGGGTCAGATACTCCCCGTCGGCGTACGTACCCTCCAGAATCGGCCGGGCCCGCAGCACGCCGAACATCTGGACCGAGAGAAATTCCACAGCCGGGTGCCCCTCGGCGATCTCGCCGCGCTCGACACCGCGCCGGACGATCGCGGCCATGGCCTGGAGCTCCGGCTCGACCAGCGTCTCGCGCAGCGCCCGCTGCAGCTCCTCGTCGTGCAGGACCGCGTGGCTGAGCGCCTGGACCAGCATCGTCTCCCGCCCCGACTGCTCGCCCGCGGCCCTGGCGGCCTCCCGCAGATCCCCGGCAAGGCTGCCGGTGTCGATGCCCGCGAAGCGCACACAGCGATTGGCGCGCAGCGCGGCGGCCACGAACTGGGGCTTGGTCTTCCACTGGCGGTAGAGCGTGGACTTGCTGCACCGGGTGCGGGCGGCCACGCCCTCCATGGTCAGGGAGTCGTACCCGCAGTCGCGGAGCTGTTCGAGGACGGCGTCGTAGAACTCCTGCTCACGCTCGGGCGTGATCTTCGAGCGGCTCGACGTCGACGTCATGACTCTTCTCCTCGTACAGCAGCCGATCGGCTCGATCGACACCTTTCGATACGCCAGTGTACCGGTACGCTTCCGTATCGGTACACTGGCGTATCGATGGGTGGGGCGATCCTCCACTCAGCACCGCACTACCCAGTCATCACGTAAAGGGGCCGGGGGATGGAATCCCGAACCGAGCCTGCCGAACGGGAGCCGGACATAAAGGTCCGGGAGCCGGGCGCGACCGCCGTCCGGAAGCCGGACACGTCTGCCCGACCGCCCCTCGTCCGCGAGCTCCTCCTCGTCGTAGGACTTTTCCTCGTCTACAAATTCGGCAGGCAGCTCGCCAATGGACACACCGGCGAGGCCTTCCGCAACGCGCACCGCGTATGGGACGCCGAGCGCACGCTCCGCCTGCCCGGCGAGGGTGCCGTGCAGGACGCCCTGCTCAGCAGCGACACGCTGATCCACGTCGCGAACACCTACTACGCGACGGTGCACTTCCCGGCGACGCTGCTGTTCCTGGTGTGGCTGTATCTGCGCAGGCCCCGGCAGTACGTCTGGACCCGGCGGGTGCTCGCCGCGCTGACCGCGGCCGCGCTCGTGCTGCACCTCGGCTTCCCGCTCGCGCCGCCGCGGATGCTGGACGCCGCGCACCTCGTGGACACCGCGCAGGTCTACGGGCCCTCGGTGTACACCGCCAAGCCCGCCACCGACACCATGGCCAACCAGTTCGCGGCCATGCCGTCGCTGCACTTCGGCTGGGCCCTCATGCTCGCCATCGGCATGATCGTCGCCACCTCGACGCGGTGGCGCTGGCTGTGGCTGCTGCACCCGCTCCTCACCCTGCTCGTGGTGGTCGGCACCGCCAACCACTACTGGCTCGACGCCGTAGTGGCGACCGCACTGCTCGGCATCGCGCTCGCGGTGATCCGGCTGCCGCGCGCGAACCGCTCGACGGTCGTACGCGGCTCCGCACCGGCGCCGAAGCCGGTGCCGACACCGGCGCCCGCACCGGCACCCGCACCCGCACCCGCACCCGCACCGGAACTGATCACCACGGGAGCCCGCCGATGAGCGCCACGCTTCTCGCCGTCGCACTCTCCCTCGTCTCCGCTGCCGCCTACGCGGCCGCCGCGGTCGCGCAGGAGCGGCTCGCCTCGCGTATCACCGAGGGCGAGAGCGGTGTCCTGCGGATGCTCGGCAGCGGCCCGTGGTGGTCGTCGGTCGGGCTCAACGCGTCCGCGGCGCTGCTGCACGTGGCGGCCCTGAAGTACGGGCCGCTCACGCTGGTCCAGCCGCTCGGCGCGCTCACCCTGGTCGCCGCCGTGCCGCTCGGCGCCCGGCTCGCCGGACGCCGGGTGACCCGCCTGGAGTGGCGCGGCACCGGCCTCACCCTCATCGGCCTCGGCGCGCTGCTCCTGACCGCGTCGGGACCCGCGCCCGACGACAGCCTGACCGTGCCGGAGGCGCTGACCGTCGCCGCCGCGACCATGGCTGTCATCGGGGTCCTCTCCCGGCCCGGCACCCGCCCGGGACTGCGCCACGCGACCGCGTCCGGCTTCGCCTCGGGCGTCGCGTCCGCGCTCACGCAGACCGTGACGGTCGCCGTGACGGACCGCTCGGGGCCGCTGCTCAGCCCGCAGGTGATCGTCGTGGCACTCCTGGTGGCGGCGTTCGCCGCCGGTGGCCTTCTGCTCTCGCAGACCGCCTACCGCGGCGGCCTCGGCGCACCGCTCGCCGTGGTCACGCTCTCCAACCCCCTCGCGGCCTCGGTGATCGGCGTGACGCTGCTCGGCGAACGGCTCCAGGGCGGAATCGTCGGCATCCTCCTCGCGGTGGCGGGGGCGGCGGTGGCGGCGTACGGGGTCGTGGTTCTCACACGGTCACCGCAGAGGCCGAAAGCCGAGCCGGAACCGGTTTCGCTGCTCTCCGTTCCCGGCCAGCCCGGGCCACCCGAAGGGGCGCGGGGAACTGCGCGACCAGCCACATCCGGCCTGCAGAGCGTCTGACACAGAGAAGCGAAACGGCGCCGGTCGCCCCCCTGCGGAAGGGAGCGACCGGCGCCGTTGACGTAAGAGAGCCGATGTCTCAAGAAAACCGTTGTCTCAAGAGAGCCGCTGTCGTACGAGAAGAGACGCGGTCACCCGAGCCCGCGGGCGTCCTGCTTCAGCGCCGTGTCCACGGTGAGCGCGGTCGCCACGACCAGGCTCAGGAGCGGCTCGGGCAGCTGGTAGTGGATCTGCAGGACGTAGTTGTCCGCGGTGGTGAACATCGTCTTGGCGAGGCCTTCCCAGGTCTTCGTGATCCGGGCGACCTCGTTGTCGGCGTGGTCGACGATCGAGAAGTTCCAGGCGCGCCAGTTCTCCGCCTTGATGGCGCCGACCTGCTGACCGTCGACCATCATCCCGAAGTTGATCTTGCCGATCATGTTCTGCTGGACGATCTCGCCGATCTGCCCGCCGTCCGGGCGCTCGACGATCACCCGCGACTTCATGAACTTCCGCGGGCGGGTCAGCATCATCTGCGGCTGGCCGTACGCGTCGCGGATCTCCAGCTTGTGCGTCATGAACTGGTCGACGCTGGCGACGAAGCGCGCGACCTTCTTCAGCGTGCTCTGGCCCACCTGGACGACCGAGCCGAGCGTGTTGCCCGCCTGGTCCATGACGCTGTACTCGTTCGTCAGCTCGATGAGCTTGGCCTTCTGGTTCACGACCAGGACCGGCTCCGTGAACAGCGTGCCGCCGCCCTGCGAGGCCGGGGCGACACCCGCCTGCTTCTGCACCTGGCGCTGCACCTTGGCCGGGTCGGCCGTCGGCGCGGCCTGCGGGTGCGCCTGCGGCATGCCGAACTGACCCTGCTGGGCGGGGGCCTGGGCCTGGCCGAACTGCCCCTGCTGCACGGGCTGGGCCTGCTGCTGCACGGGCTGCGCCTGCGGCTGGCCGAACTGGCCCTGCTGAGCCGGGGCCTGGGCCTGGCCGAACTGGCCCTGCTGCTGGGCGGCGGCCGGGGCATGCGCGGGCTGCTGCTGCGCGGGCTGCGCCTGCTGCGGGACCTGCTGGCCCTGCTGCTGGGCCGGGGTGGTGTGCTCCGTCCATTGGGAGCCGTCCCACCAGCGCAGCAGCTGGGCTGCGCCATGCGGGTCCGGGTACCAGCCTGCAGGAGTGTTCGAATGCGTGGTCACCCGGTGACCCTACCCCCCGGGTACGGGCCGCCCGCCAGCCCCTTGCCGAGGTGTGATGTCCGACTCAACCGGGGGCTTACCCCAGCCGCTCAGAGCGCCACTTCCACCCGCAACGGCTCCGCCCCCGCTGCCTCCCGTAGCTCCACCGCCCCGATCCTGCCTGCCGCCCGGACGTCATCCGCGGCCGACGCGAAGCGGTTCAGGGCGGCGCGCGGCGCCGTGACCGTCACCCTCGCGACCTCCGTCCGCATCGACAACCGGGCCCCCGTCTTGGCCTTGCGGACCGCGGCGATGGCCTCCGAGGCCACGGCCAGGACCTCCGCGTCGCCCGCGCCGGTCCGCAGACCGGTGGCGTCCGGCCACGCCGCGCGATGGACCGATCCTTCCCGCCACCACGACCAGACCTCCTCCGTGACGAAGGGCAGGACCGGCGCGAAGAGCCGCAGCAGGACGTCGAGCGCGGTGCGCAGCGCCGCTCGGCCTGAGTCGGTGCCTGCCGCGTCGCCGTGGTCGCCGTACGCGCGGGCCTTGACCAGTTCGACGTAGTCGTCGCAGAAGCGCCAGAAGAGCTGTTCCGTGCGGGCCAGGGCGCGCGCGTAGTCGAAGGCCTCGAAGGCGCGTGTCGCGTCGTCGACGGTCGACGCCAGCTCGGCAAGCAGGGCGCGGTCGAGCGGCTCGGTTACGGCGGCGCCGGGCTCCGGTGCGCCGAGGCTCAGGACGAACTTGCCGACGTTCAGCAGCTTCGTGGCGAGCCTGCGGCCGATCTTCATCTGGCCGACGTCGAACGCCGTGTCCGTGCCGGGCCGTCCGCTCGCCGCCCAGTACCGGACCGCGTCCGAGCCGTGCTGGACGAGCAGGTGGTCCGGGGTGACCGCGTTGCCCTTGCTCTTCGCCATCTTCTTGCGGTCGGGGTCGAGGATCCAGCCCGAGACCGCCGCGTGCCGCCAGGGCAGCGCGTCGTGCTCGGTGTGCGCGCGAACGACGGTGGAGAACAGCCAGGTGCGGATGATCTCGTGGGCCTGGGGGCGCAGGTCCATCGGGAAGACCCGCGCGAAGAGGTCGGGGTCCGCCGGCCACTTCCCGGCGATCTGCGGGGTGAGCGAGGACGTCGCCCAGGTGTCCATGACGTCCGGGTCGCCGATGAAGCCGTGCGGCTCACCGCGCTGGGCCGCACGGTAGCCGGGCGGGGTCTCCGCGCTCGGGTCGACGGGCAGCGCGGCGCGGTCGGGGACGATCGGGTGGTCGTGGTCGGGCTGTCCGGAGCCGTCCAGCGGGTACCAGACGGGGATCGGGACGCCGAAGAACCGCTGACGGCTGATCAGCCAGTCGCCGTTGAGGCCGCCGACCCAGTTCTCGTAGCGGATCCGCATGTGCGGCGGGTGCCAGACCAGCTCCGCGCCACGGGCGAGGAGCCGCTCGCGCAGTGCGGCGTCCCGGCCGCCGTTGCGGATGTACCACTGGCGGGTCGTGACGATCTCCAGGGGCTTGTCGCCCTTCTCGAAGAACTTGACCGCGTGCGTGACGGCGCGCGGCTCGCCCGTCAGGTCGCCGCTCTCGCGCAGCATCTCGACGACGCGTTCGCGGGCGGTGTGCGCGGTGGCGCCGGCGAGCTCCTTGTACGCCGCGACGGCGGCCGGTGCCGTCACGCCCTGCGGTGGTTCGGCGAGGAAGCGGCCGTCCCAGCCGATCACCGGCCGGGTGGCGAGCCGCAGTTCGCGCCACCACGTGACATCGGTGGTGTCGCCGAACGTGCAGACCATCGCCGCGCCCGTGCCCTTCTCGGGGGTCGCGAGGCGGTGCGCGACGACGGGGACCTCGACGCCGAACAGCGGGGTGCGGACCGTCGTGCCGAACAGGTCCCGGTAGCGCTCGTCGTCCGGGTGCGCGACGAGGGCGACGCAGGCGGGGAGCAGTTCGGGCCGGGTCGTGTCGATGACGACGGTGCCGCCGTCCGCGCGGTGGAAAGTGAGCCGGTGGTAGGCGGCGGGCCGCTCCCGGTCCTCCAACTCGGCCTGGGCGACCGCCGTGCGGAACGTGACGTCCCACAGCGTGGGCGCCTCGGCGACGTACGCCTCGCCGCGCGCGAGGTTGTTGAGGAACGCGAGCTGTGAGGTCGCTCGGGCGTCCGTGCCGATGGTCCGGTAGGTGCGGGACCAGTCGACGGAGAGGCCGAGCCGCCGCCACAGATCCTCGAAGGCCTTCTCGTCCTCGGCGGTGAGCAGTTCGCACAGCTCGATGAAGTTCCGCCGGGAGATGGGCAGTTGCTTCTTGCCGGGCCGCACGGGCGGGACGAGGTCCGGCTCGTACGGGAGAGCGGGGTCGCACCGGACGCCGAAGTGGTTCTGGACGCGCCGCTCGGTCGGCAGGCCGTTGTCGTCCCACCCCATGGGATAGAAGACTTCCTTGCCGCGCATGCGCCGGTAGCGGGCGACGGCGTCGGTATGCGTGTACGAGAAGACGTGACCGACGTGCAGCGAGCCGCTGACCGTGGGCGGCGGAGTGTCGATGGAGAAGATCTCGTCCCGCGTCCGTGAACGGTCGAAGGCGTACACCCCCGACGCGTCCCATCGCCGGGACCATTTCTCTTCGAGCCCGTCGAGGACGGGCTTCTCGGGGACGCCGGCACGGCGGTGGGTGTCTGCCATGCCTGTGGATGCTATCCAGCGCCCCCGGGCCGGGGCCTCCTCTTTTCCGGCCCGGGGGCACGGGGTGGATCAGCCCGTGATGATCGCCGGGTCGCTGACGCCCGCCGCGCCGGTCTCCACGTGGCCCGCGAAGCGCCGCAGGAAACCGGTGTCCGCGTCGGACTTGACCGTCAGGTCGTACCAGCGCTTGGTGGCCCGCAGGTCGACGGTGTGGTCCACGGACGCGCCCGCCTTGACCTTGAAGGTCTGGCCCGCGCCACCGTAGGCGTTGGTCACCGTGAGATTCACATCCGTGCTGCCCGCGTTCTTGAGGGTCAGCCTGATGTTGCCGGTCTTGGCGTCGTGGCGGGCGACGACCTCGGGGCCCGCCTTCTTGCCGGGACCCTTGAAGGTGCGCAGGAATCCGTTGGGGCCGAACACCGACAGATCGTGCGCGCCGCCGGAGTACGCCGAGTTCCAGGTGTCGGAGACCGTCTTGCCCGCCTCCACCGTGTACGTCCAGGGACCGTCGGTACGGTTCTGGGAGCGGACGTGGAAGCAGACGCCCGCCTTGGCGCCGCCGCTGAAGGTGAGCGTGAACTTTCCGGCGGCGACGTCCGCCGAGCCGTCCACCAGCGGCGCGTACGGCAGCGCGCGGGCGGGCCTGGAGCCGCGCTCCTGCTTGGGCAGTGCCGGGGAACCGGGCGCCTTGGGCCGGTAGTCGGGGTGGCGCTCGCGGTCCGGCGGCTCGAAGGAGGCGGTGTCGGGGAGCTCCGCCGGGTCGGGGTCCTTGCCGCCGAAGTCGAAGGCGGACGTGAGGTCACCGCAGATCGCCCGGCGCCACGGCGAGATGTTGGGCTCCTTGACGCCGAAGCGGCGCTCCATGAACCGGATGATCGACGTGTGGTCGAAGACCTCGGAGTTCACGTAGCCGCCGGTGCTCCACGGCGAGACGACGATCATCGGGACGCGCTGGCCGAGGCCGTAGTGTCCGGCCGCGTAGGAGGCGTTGCCCGGGAAGTAGTCGAGCGTGGTGTCCACGGTGGACTTGCCCTGGCCGGCGTCCTTGGGCACGTACGGCGGCACGATGTGGTCGAAGTATCCGTCGTTCTCGTCGTACGTGACGAACAGCGCCGTCTTCGCCCACACCTCGGGGTTGGAGGTGAGCGCGTCCAGGATCTGCGAGATGTACCAGGCGCCGTAGTTCGCGGGCCAGTTGGGGTGTTCGGTGAAGGCCTCCGGGCACGCGACGTAGGAGACCTGCGGCAGCCGGTCCGCCTTCACGTCGGCCTTGAGGATGTCGAAGTAGCCGTCGCCCGCCTTGGCGTTGGTGCCCTTGCGGGCCTTCTCGTACAGCGGGTCGCCCGCCTTGGCGTTGCGGTACTTGTTGAAGTAGAGAAGCGAGTTGTCGCCGTAGTTGCCTCGGTAGGCGTCGTCGATCCAGCCCCAGTGTCCGGCCGCGTCCAGGCCGTCACCGATGTCCTGGTACACCTTCCAGGACACGCCCGCCCGCTCCAGGCGCTCGGCGTACGTCGTCCAGTCGTAGCCCGCCTCCTGGTTGCCGAGGACCGGGCCGCCGCCCTTGCCGTCGTTGCCGACGTGGCCCGACAGCATGTAGTAGCGGTTGGGGTCCGTGGCTCCCATGAACGAACAGTGGTAGTCGTCGCAGACCGTGAAGGCGTCGGCGAGGGCGTAGTGGAAGGGGATGTCGTCCCGTTCGAGGTACGCCATCGTCCGCTCGGACTTCGCGGGGATCCACTGGTCGTACGCGCCGTTGTTGAACGCCTTGTGGCCGCCGGCCCAGTCGTGGTCAAGGCCCGCGATGAACTGCATGCCCAGGTCCTTGGCGTCCGGGTGGAACGGCAGGACCTCCTTGGCGCCGCTCGGCTGGTTCCAGACCGGCTTGCCGTTCGGCAGCGTCACCGGGCGCGGGTCGCCGAAGCCACGGACCCCCTTCATGGTGCCGAAGTAGTGGTCGAAGGAACGGTTCTCCTGCATCAGCACGACGACGTGCTCGACGTCCTTGATGGTGCCGGTGGCGCGCCTGGCCGGCAGGGACGCGGCCTTCGCGATGCTCTGGTTGAGCATCGCGAACGCCGCGGTACCGCCGGTCAGCTGCATGAAGCGACGCCGATTGAGTTCAGGCATGTGTAATCCGACCTCGAGTGATGTGGGGGACGCGAGCGGGTGCAGTGTGCCAAGGGGAGCAAGCAATACGGAAGAGCCGGTGACCGGAGTGTGAAGAGAAGTCCAACCTCTGATGGGCGGGACACAAGTCCTCGTCATTTCGGGACCAACGTCCCATATTTGACATATGGCAACGCGCATGCCTGACTTGGCGGTGCGCCGGTCCATGGCGTCGTCTTCGTGTCCCGCGACCGCAAGGAGGTGTTCGGGATGAGTCCCGAAGGAAGTCCTTGCGCCAGCGGTGCGCCTGTCTAAGGCCGCTCTCCGCCGCCTTTCCCCTGGCTCCGCCGTACTGATGTCACGTTTGTCCGTCATCTGATGTCACGGCGGCACCCCCTGCCCCACGGCTGACATGCCCACCGTCGGCATGTCCGGGGGCTTTTTCACGACACATTCACACCACATCTACGTGCGCACATCCATGTGCTCGCATCTACGTCCTCGTGCACGGGCGTGCTTCGCCACGCCCCCGCACGAAGGGAGGTCTGCCATGAACAAGCTGATTCCCCAGGTACGCCTGGCCCCGCCAGGCGAGAACCCCCGTACCCCCCGTAACTCTCATAACCCCCACACCCCTCGCACCCCCCGCAAGGCCGCCGAACTGGACACCCGTACCCGTGAAGTCGGCGCCCGCCTCGCCGAGTTCAGCGCGCGGCCCGCCCGCGACGTGCTGCGCGACGTCGGTGCGTCCACCCGCGGCCTGCGTCAGGACCAGGTCCTTGAGCGCATCGAGCGGTACGGCACGAACACCGTCGCCCACGAGCGCGCGCCGCACTGGGCCGCGCAGCTCGCCAAGTCCTTCTGGAACCCGTTCATCGGCGTGCTCGTCGTGCTCGCCGCGGTCATGTACTGGCAGGACCCCGCCGACCCCGGCGTCTCCATCCTCGCCTCAATGGTGCTGGTCAGCGCCGTGCTCCGGTTCTGGCAGGAGTTCCGCTCGGCCCGGTCGGCCGAGGCGCTCAAGGCCCTGGTCACCACCTCGTGCACGGTCCGGCGGCGATGGAGCGAGACCGCGGACACCGAAGAGATCCCGATGGAGCAGGTCGTCCCCGGCGACCTCGTCAGGCTCGCGGCCGGTGATCTGGTCCCGGCCGACCTGCGCCTGCTCGCCGCCAAGGACCTGATGGTCGGCCAGGCCGCGCTGTCCGGCGAGTCGCTGCCCGTCGCCAAGGCCGACACCCGCGCCCACGACCTCGGACAGCAGGAGACCACGGACCCCGTGGAGGCCGACAACCTCTGCCTGATGGGCACGTCGGTGACCTCCGGCACGGCGACCGGGGTGGTCGTCGCGACCGGATCCCACACCTACTTCGGCTCGATGGCGAGCGCGCTCACCGGCGACCGCCCGCAGACCGCCTTCGACCTCGGCGTGCGCCGGGTCAGCTTCCTGCTGATCCGCTTCATGCTGGTGATGGTCCCGGTCGTCTTCGCGATCAACGGTTTCACCAAGGGCGACTGGGACCAGGCACTGCTGTTCTCGATCTCCGTGGCCGTCGGCCTCACCCCCGAGATGCTGCCGATGGTGGTCTCCGCGAACCTGGCGCGCGGCGCCGTCGCCATGTCGAAGCACCAGGTCGTCGTCAAGCGGCTCAACGCGATCCAGAACCTCGGCGCGATGGACGTGCTGTGCACCGACAAGACGGGCACGCTCACCGAGGACCGCATCGTCCTCGACCGCTACCTCGACGCGCGGGGTCAGGAGGACCGCGAGGTCCTGGAGTACGCGTACCTCAACGCCCACTTCCAGACGGGCCTGCGCAACCTCATGGACCAGGCGGTCATCGACCGCGTGGACGAGGCCGAGGAGGTTGTCGTCGAACCACCTCTTCACGATGGTCGACGAGATCCCCTTCGACTTCGCCCGGCGCAGGATGTCCGTCGTTCTGCGGCGCAACGAACTCTCCGGCCCCGCCCCCGAGCACACGCTCATCACCAAGGGCGCGGTCGAGGAGGTCCTCGGCCGGTGCGGCCACATGATGGACCGCGGCGAACGCGTGGTGCTGACCGAGCGGCTGCGCGCCCACGCCACGCACCTCAGCGAGCGCCACAACCGGGAGGGCCTGCGGGTCCTGGCGGTCGCGACCCGCACGTTCCCCGTCGCCCCCGACGCCGTCGAGGGCGACACCGTGGAGCGCGACACCGTGGAGCGCGACACCGTGGAGCGCGACACCTACTCCGTGGCGAACGAGACGGAGCTGACGCTCATCGGCTTCCTCGCCTTTCTCGACCCGCCGAAGAAGGACGCGGCGGACACACTGCGCGCACTCGCCGAGAACGGCGTCGCCGTCAAGGTCGTCACCGGTGACAACGAACTGGTCGCCGCGCGCGTCTGCGCCGACGTCGGCCTGGACACGAGCGAGCTGATCACCGGGGCGACGGTCGACCTCGTCGACGACGTCGAGCTGGTCGAACTGGCCCGTACGACCACGGTGTTCGCGAAGGTCAACCCGGTCCAGAAGGCGCGGATCGTGCGCGCGCTGAAGGCCGACGGGCACACGGTCGGTTTCCTCGGGGACGGCATCAACGACGCGGCGGCGCTGCGCGAGGCGGACGTGGGCGTCTCCGTCGACACGGCCGTGGACATCGCCAAGGAGTCCGCGGACATCATCCTGCTGAAGAAGGACCTGATGGTCCTGGAGCAGGGCGTGTTGATGGGGCGTCAGACCTTCGGCAACACCATCAAGTACATCAAGATGACGGCGTCGTCGAACTTCGGCAACGTCTTCTCGGTCCTGGTGGCCTCGGCCTTCATCCCCTTCCAGCCGATGCTCGCCATCCACCTCCTGGTGCAGAACCTCTGCTACGACATCAGCCAGATGGCGATCCCCTGGGACCACATGGACAAGGAGTACCTGAAGAAGCCGCGGAGCTGGGACGCCAAGGGCATCGGCCGGTTCATGGTCCGCGTCGGTCCGGTCAGCTCGGTCTTCGACATCACGATGTTCCTGGTCATGTGGTACGTCTTCCAGGCCGACAGCGCGGCGGAGCAGACCCTGTTCCAGACGGGCTGGTTCGTGGAGGGGCTGCTTTCGCAGACGCTCATCGTCCATATGATCCGCACGCGGAAGATCCCGTTCGTGCAGTCCCGCGCCTCCCTGCCGGTCCTCGTGATGACGGGCGCGGTCATGGCCTTCGGCCTCTGGCTGCCGTTCTCGCCGCTGGCCCCGGCGCTGTCGATGGAGCCGCTGCCGGTGAGCTACTTCCCGTGGCTGGCCGGGACGCTCCTCGCGTACTGCGCGCTCACCCAGGCGGTGAAGGGCTGGTACATCCGGCGATACCACGACTGGCTGTAGGGGATCGGCACAGTCGACACGCCGCGGGGGTAGGTGCCGTGGGCAACCATGCGGAAGGATGGCGCCCACGGCACGTCCGTCTGCCCGCTCCGTCTGCCCGCTCCGCCTACCGAGGAGAGTCATGACTGTGCACGTCCACGGCACCTGCGCCCCCGGATTCGAGAGCGTGCGCGAGGAGTTCGAGCGGAGTTTCGCCGAGCGCGGGGAGCTCGGGGCATCGGTCGCGGCGACGGTCGGCGGCGAGGTCGTGATCGACCTGTGGGGCGGCGACGCGGACCGTACGGGGACCCGCCCCTGGGAGCGGGACACGCTGGTGAACATCTACTCCACCACCAAGGGCATGACCGCGCTCTGCGCCCATCTGCTCATGGAACGCGGCGAGTTGGACCTGGACGCACCGGTCGCGCGGTACTGGCCCGAGTTCGCGCAGGCCGGCAAGGCCGACATCCCGGTGCGCTGGCTCCTCAGCCACCGCTCCGGGCTCATCGCGCCGAGCGAGCCCATGGCGCCGGGGGCGGCGTATGACTGGGAGAAGGTCACCGAGGCGCTGGCCGCGACACGGCCGTGGTGGCGGCCGGGTACGGCACAGGGCTATCACGCGGTGACCTTCGGCTTCCTGGTCGGCGAGCTGGTGCGGCGCGTCAGCGGCGTCTCGCTCGGGACGTTCCTGCGCACCGAGGTGACCGGTCCGCTGGGCGCCGACGTCCACGTCGGCACGCCGGTGAGCGAGCACGGCCGGTGCGCGGAGCTGGCGCCGCCCGTACGCGCCACCGAGCCGTCGGCGTCTGCGGGGTCTGCGGCATCCGCGGCGTCCGCGGCGAGCAGCACCTTCGGCGAGGCGCCGAAGCCACCCGTCGGCGGCCTGACGGACCATCCGATGGCGCCGGTCACACTGGCGCTGCACTATCTGCCGCTCGGCGACGTGCACAGCGCGGCCTACCGCAGCGCGGAGATCCCCGCGGCCAACGGCCACGCCACCGCGCGCGGACTCGCCGCCGTGTACGCGGAGTTGGCCTGCGGGCGACTCCTCTCCTCCGGCACGGTGGAGCGGCTGCGCACCCTGCAGAGCGACGGCGACGAGCCGGACCTCGTCCTGCGGGCAGGCACCCCGCTCGCCGAGAGCTGGCCGTGGGCTCTCGGCTACATGCTCAACCAGTTCGGGCAGGCGGGCCCCAACCCCCGCGCTTTCGGCCACGGCGGCATGGGCGGGTCGTACGCCTTCGCCGACCCGGAGAACGGCGTCTCGTACGCGTACGTGATGAACCGCCTGGGCGCCGGAACCTCGGGCGAGGACCTGCGCAGCATCCACCTGGTCGGGGCGGTGTACCGGGCGCTGCACCAGCAAGGTCCGGGCGGGGAGCGGTGACGGGGACTTCGCGCGAGTCGGCCGCGGTCTCACGCGTGCGGGTGGCGGCCCGGCCCCCGTTCTTGGGGGGCGAGCTTGCTCGGTGAGAGGTCCGTGGCGTCCTCGCCCGGTTCGAGGAGCGTGTTGGCGGGGCCGATGATCAGCGGGTCGGCCTTGCCCACCGCCTCGGGGTCCTTCGCCTCGTAGTCGATCTGCAACAGGAGGTGGCGCATGGCCTCCAGGCGGCCTCGGCGCTTGTCGTTCGTCTTCACCACGGTCCACGGGGCGTGGGGCGTGTCCGTCGCGCGGAACATCTCCACCTTCGCGTAGGTGTAGGCGTCCCACAGGTCGAGCGAGGCGAGATCGGTGGAGGAGAGTTTCCACTGACGCACCGGGTCGACCTGCCGGATCGCGAAGCGCGTGCGCTGTTCGGCCCGGGAGACGGAGAACCAGAACTTGATGAGGATGACGCCGTCATCGGTGATCATCTTCTCGAACAGCGGGGCCTGTTCCAGGAAGTGCAGGTGCTCGCGGGGTGTGCAGAACCCCATCACCGGCTCGACGCCAGCGCGGTTGTACCAGGACCGGTCGAAGAAGACGATCTCGCCCGCGGACGGCAGCTGGGCGACGTACCGCTGGAAGTACCACTGACCGGCCTCGTGCCCGTTCGGCTTGTCCAGCGCCACCGTTCGCGCGCCGCGCGGGTTCATGCGCTCGGTGAACCGTTTGATCGTGCCGCCCTTGCCGGCCGCGTCACGCCCCTCGCACAGCACGACGACGCGCCGCCCCTGCTCGCGCACCGACTTCTGCAGCTTCAGGAGCTCGATCTGGAGTATCCGCTTGTGCCGCTCGTACGTCCTGCGGCTCAGCTTCTCCGTGTACGGGTAGTTCTCCCGCCAGCTCTGCAGGGGGCGCCCCTGCTGGTCGAGGAGCACAGGGCGCTCGGGGCGGGTGTCGTCCACGGACAGCCCGTCGAGCAGATCGTCTCCGTTCCCATCAGTCCCATCAGTCCCACCAGTCCCATCAGTCCCGTCGGTCGGCACCACCGCGTCGGCCTCTCCCTCGCACGCTCCCTCGCCCGTTCACTCGACAGCTTGCCCCCAGGACCGCGGCTCAGCACCCGCGGACCGGGAATAGCCGGAGGATCTTGGTGGTCGTCATGGGTATGAGCCGACGGACGGACGCGCGAGCGTCGGACGGTCGGCAGGTGAGCGGAGAGAGTCGGAGAGAGGGAGCCAGATGCCCAAGGCGTACGGATTCACCGCACACGGCGGTCCCGAGGTGGAGGCCTTCCTCGACCTCGCGAAGCCGGAGCCCGGCCCCGGGCAGCTGCTCGTGGCGGTCCGCGCGGCCGGGGTGAACCCGGTCGACTGGAAGCTGCGGGCGGGCAAACAGCGGCCCGGCCAGGCGCCCCTGAGCGGCCCGGAGGTCCTGGGCAGCGAGGTCGCGGGCACCGTGGAGCGGGTCGGGGCCGGGGTCGAGGGGTTCGGGCCCGGCGACCCGGTGTTCGGCAATCCGGTCACCGGCGGGTACGCGGAGTTCACGCTGATCCCCGCCGACATCGCCGCGCACAAGCCGGACAACCTCTCCTTCACGGATGCGGCGGTGCTGCCCGTCGCGGCGGCGACCGCGTACGACGGGCTGCGGCAGCTCGATCTGCCCGCGGGGGCGACGCTGCTGATCACCGGGGCCGGCGGTGGCGTCGGGGTGGCCGCGGCCCAGCTCGCCCGGCACTTCGGGCTGCGCGTGGTGGGCACGGCGAGCGCCGCCAAGAAGGAGTTCGTCGAGTCGCTCGGCGCGGTGCACGTGCCGCCGGGGCCACGGCTCGCCGAGCGCGTCCGGGAGGCGGCGCCGGGACACCGCGTCGACGCGGTCTTCGACCTGGTCGGCGGCGCGGACCTCGCCGAACTCGCGGAGCTCCTGACCGACCGCGCGAAGCTGATCACTGCGGCGGCCAAGGAGGCCGTGGCGGAGCTGGGCGGCGCCCCCGTCGCGCGGGCCCGCACGTCGGCGGTCCTGGACGAGGTCGCGCTCCTCGCCGCGGCGGGCGTGCTGCGCCCGCACGTGACGGCGACGTATCCCCTGGACCGCGCGGACGAGGCCCTGCGCGCGGTGGAGGGCGGTCACGCGCGGGGCAAGGTCGTGATCGAGGTGTCCGCGTGACGCGGGGCGCGGGCGCCCGAGGGAGCGGCGGCGGGAGCGGCGGCGGGAGAAAATGGCGCGACGGCCCGACCAGGCCGTTGATACCTTCCGGATCATGAAGTCCGTCAGTGAGAACGAGATCCGCGCGTCCTTCGTCAACTGTTCCAAGGGCGAGGCCCGCAGGCTCACCCTCCCTGTCGGTTTCGCCGACACCGCCTGGTCCGACCTGGACTTTCTCGGCTGGCGCGACCCCAAGGCGCCCGACCGCGGCTATGTGGTGACGTGGCGGGACGACGAGCCCGTGGGCATCGCCCTGCGCGCCTCGACCGGGGCGCGCAAGAGCCTGCTCAAGTCCAGCATCTGCTCGGTGTGCGTGACGCCGCAGTCCGGTTCCGGTATCACGCTGCTCGTGGCCCCGAAGGCGGGCACGGCGGGCCGTCAGGGCAACTCCGTCGGCATGTACATCTGCGCGGACCTGGCCTGCTCCCTCTACGTACGCGGGAAGAAGACCACGGCGCTGGCCCGCCGCATGGAGGAGAGCCTCACGTTGGAGGAGCAGAACGCCAGGACCCTGCGGAACCTGGACGGCTTCCTGGACCAGGTCCTCGCCGGCTAGGGCGAGAAGCACCCAAGGCCACCCAAGGCCCTATACCGCGCGCGGATCCACCATCTGGAGCGCGAGCGCGGCCGACGGCTCGGCCAGGCCTGGGCCGCCCGCGGCGGCCCAGGTGAGTATTCCTTCGAGCGACTCGTCGTCCGTGACGAAGCCGACCCAGGCCGCCCGGCCGCCCCGCCTTCGCCCCTCGTACGAGGGCTGGACCACGACGATGTTGGCCTGCCCGCACGGCCCGAGGCAGTCGCTCGTGCGCACCGCGAACCGGCCCCGCGAGGCCGCCGCCGCGGAGCGCATCCGCTCCAGCTGCCAGGCGTGGTCGATGCCGGGGTTCTTGCGCGCGTCACCGCAGCAGCAGCCCCGGCACACGACGAGCGTGCAGGGGCGGCGGGCGGCGGCACCGATGGAGACGACGGGACTCATGTCGTGATCATCTCAGGTACCGGAAGGGCCTGATCATCTCAGGTGCCGGAAGGGCCTGATCATCTCAGGTACGCGAGCCCCGGATGCACACCCCGGTACCCCTCCACGAGCCGCCGCGCGACCGTCACGGAGTCGACGAGCGGGTGCAGCGCGAACGCCTTGACGGCGGTGGCCGACGAACCGCTCTCGACCGCCGCGAGCACCTCGCGCTCGACTGCCTTGACCGCGCACACCAGGCCGGTGGCATGGCCGGGCAGCGGGGCCACCGACATGGGGTGGGCGCCGTTGGCGTCGACGGAGCAGGGCACCTCGATCACGGCGTCCGCGTCGAGGGCGGCGAGGGTCGTGCCGTTGCGGACGTTGAGGATGAGGGTGGCCCGCTCGTCGCGCGCGATGGCCCGCATCAGGGCGAGGGCGACCTTCTCGTACCCCCCGGACTCCAGGTCCTCCTCGGCCCGCTCCCCCACGCCCGCCGCTTCCCTGTTCTCCGCCATGTACGCCGCCTCGCGCTCGGCGAGGGTGTCGTTCCAGGTCTTGAGGGCGGGGGTCCCGGGGCTGCGCATCTCGTCGTAGAAGCGGGCCTGTTGGGAGTGGAGGAAGGCGCCGCGGGTCCGTTCGGCCTGCTGGTAGGCGCGGACGGTGTCGCGGTTGAAGTAGTAGTAGTGCAGGTATTCGTTGGGGATCATGCCGAGCGTCTGCAGCCAGTCGGCGCCGAACAGCCTGCCCTGCTCGAAGGAGCCGAGGAGCCCGCGGTCGGCGAGCAGGCGCGGCAGTTCGTCGCGGCCCGCGATGTGCAGCCCGCGCAGCCAGCCGAGGTGGTTGAGGCCCACGTAGTCGATGAAGGCCTCGTCGGGGTTGCCGCCGAGCACCTGCGCGACCCGGCGGCCGAGGCCCACGGGCGAGTCGCAGATGCCGATGACGCGGTCGCCCAGGTAACGGGCCATGGCTTCGGTGACCAGGCCCGCGGGGTTGGTGAAGTTGATGACCCAGGCGTCGGGGGCGAGCCGGGCGACGCGGCGCGCGATGTCGACGGCGACGGGCACGGTGCGCAGCCCGTACGCGATGCCGCCCGCGCCGACCGTCTCCTGCCCGAGGACGCCCTCGGCGAGGGCGACGCGCTCGTCGGCGGCGCGCCCCTCCAGGCCGCCGACGCGGATCGCGGAGAAGACGAAGTCGGCGCCGCGCAGCGCCTCGTCGAGGTCGGTCGTGGCGGTGACGGTGGGCGCGTCAGGGGCCCCGTCGGCCTGCTCGGCGAGGACCCGGGTGACGGCGTCGAGCCGGGCGCCGTCCAGGTCGTGCAGGACGACGTCGGTGACGCGGCCCTCGGCGCGGTCGCCGAGGAGGGCCCCGTACACGAGCGGCACGCGGAACCCGCCCCCGCCGAGAATTGCCAGTTTCACGTCTGAACCGCCTTCTGTCGGACCGGTACCACCGGTGTTCACGTTACGTACCGCACTTGGCCGGGCGTAACGCACGTCGCCGGGGCGCACGTTACGTACGATGACGCCGCAGCGTTCCGACCCCCACGGAGGTAGCGCCAGATGACCGTCTGGAAGGCATCAACCGCCCTGTTCGGCGCCGTCACTCTGGCGGTGATGACGGGCGGCGGCGCCTCGGCCGCGCCCGCCGCGCCGGGCGGCTGGCAGGAGTCCGGCACCTCGCACGTCAACTCGCTCACGGGAAGCCAGGGTCTTGCGAGCCGCGCGGACGGCAGCCTCGTCTACCGGGGCCTGGGTTCGATCCCCCTCGACCTGCGCATCAAGGGCTGGGGACACATAGGTGACCCGGACGTGGCGAACGGCCACACCTTCGACGCCTACCAGGGCGGCGACACCGCGCAGTCGAAGATGTACGCGGTCACGACGCCGGCCGGGCAGCGCTATCTCTACGAGCACAAGCTCGACGCGGGCGAGAAGCTCAACAACTCGTTCGCGGCCGTCTCGCCCGACAACCAGTGGCTGGTGTCCGGCGAATGGGGCGACCAGAACCGGCTCCAGGTCTTCCCCGCCCCGCTCCTCAACTCCTCGACCCCGCCCACCGGTGGCGCGCTCCCCCAGGCCGGGCAGATCTCGCTCGACAAGCCGGTCCGCGACGTCCAGGGCTGCGACTTCGTCTCCGGCTCCCGTCTGGTGTGCGCCTCGAACGACGCCTCCAAGGAGCTGTGGCCCGAGGACCGCCCGGTCCTCCAGGTCGATCTGGAGCGCCCGCTCGACGGCAAGCCGGTCACCGGCCACGTCACGAGCCTCTTCGCGGCGCCGCAGCGCAGCATCTGCTCCGGCACGTTCGAGACGGAGGGCATCGACTACGACTCCGCGCGCCGCACCCTGCGCGTCGAGGTGGTGCCGCCCGCGCCGTGCCTGCTGACGACGGCGGTGCACGCGTACACGCCGACGACCGGCTGAGCGCTCGCCCCGTCCGCCTGCCGGACAGGACGTGTGGGGCGCCGCGGCACAGGGGAAGGTCGTGATCATGACACAGCACGACCAGCAGGTGATGGCCACCGTCCCCGCTCCTGAGCGGCGCCCGATACGACAACTGCTCGCCGCTTCGGTCGGCAACGCCGTGGAGTGGTACGACTGGTACGCGTACACCTTCCTTGCCACGTACATCGCAGGCCAGGTCTTCCCCAAGAGTTCCGGCAACTCCCTCGTCCCGCTGCTCGCCACCTTCGCCGTCTTCGCGGTGGGCTTCTTCATGCGTCCCGTCGGCGGCCTGCTCATGGGCGCGGTCGCCGACCGGCGCGGCAGGCGCGCCGCGCTGACCGTCACCATCCTGCTCATGGGCGGCAGCAGCCTGCTGGTCGGACTGACCCCCACATACGCGGCCGCGGGCGTGTTCGCCCCGGTCTTCCTGGTGCTCGCCCGGCTGCTCCAGGGTCTGTCGGTGGGCGGTGAGTTCGCCGCGTCGACGACGTTCCTCGTCGAGTCGGCGGGTCCCGGGCGGCGCGGCCTCTTCTCCAGTTTCCAGTACGTCTCCACGAGCGCGGGCCAGCTCGCGGCGTCCGGCATCGCGGCGCTCCTCGTCGCCACGCTCTCCGACGGGCAGATGGACGGCTGGGGCTGGCGGCTGCCCTTCCTGGCCGGTGCGGCGCTCAGCCTCGTGGGGTTCTGGATCAGGCAGGGCGCGCACGAGACCCACCGGGCGCCCGCCACCGACGACGACCGTCCCGGCCTGTTCGACGCGCTGCGCCACCACCCGCGCCAGTCCCTGCTGATCTGCGGCATCACGGCAGGCGGCACCCTCGCCTACTACACCTGGACGTCGTACCTGCCGACGTACGCCGAGCTGAACACGGACATCAGCAAGAGCCAGGCGCTCCTCGCGGGCACCCTCTCGCTGGCCTTCTTCGCGCTGCTCCAGCCGGTCGGCGGCCTGCTCTCGGACCGCGTGGGACGCAGGCCGCTGCTGCTCTTCTTCGGCATCGGCTTCGCCGTCCTGAGCGTGCCGCTGCTCAAGTCCCTCACCGGGTCGTTCACTTCGCTGCTGCTCGTGCAGGGTGCGGGGATGGTGCTGCTCACCGGGTTCACGTCGATCTCGGCGGCGGTGAACGCGGAGGTGTTCCCGGCAAGGGTCCGGGCGGCCGGGATCGGGTTTCCGTACTCGTTGACCGTGGCGCTGTTCGGCGGCACGGCCCCGTACATGGGAACGCTGTTCAAGGAGATCGGGTCTCCTGGGCTCTTTCCCGTGTACGTGGCCGTGCTCTGTGTCGTGTCCTCGCTCGTCTACCTGCGGCTGCCGGAGACGGCGCATCGGCCACTAGAGCGGTGAGGCTCGCCAGGGAGCCTTCACAACCGCCGAGATCGAGCGCCCCGCCCACTCCGGGGGCGTCTCCACCAAGTCCGTCAGGCGGTCGCGGATCTCGTCCGGGAACGGGGTCGTGCGGCCCGCGTTCTGGTCGACGTGGAGGGCGAGGATCTCCGTGGTCGCCACGGGGGCGGCGTCCGGCGCCGACTCGTCGCCCTCGGACTCGACCACGTACATCTCGTGCGTGAAGCGCGCCTTCTTGGCGTCGGCGCCCAGCATGCGGGTGCGGATGGCGAGTCGGGCGCCTTCGGAGACGTCGTTCAGGTACCGCACATGCGCCTCGACCGTATAGAGGGAGCAGCCGGTGGACTCGCGGTATCCGGCGTGCAGGCCCGTCTCGATCATCATGGCGTCAGTGGCGTAGCCGAAGACGAGGACGTAGAAGGCCTCGCTCATATGGCCGTTGTAGTCGATCCACTCGGGCCTGACGGTCCGGTGCAGCAGGGGCAGGGACACGGGCAGGGGCTCGCTCACTTCGTGCCTCCGTTCAGGCGGCCCGTGGCGCGCAGGACGTCGATGACGCCCTGGTCGCGCTCGGCGACGAGGTCCGCGATGGTGCGGCCGTCCGCCTCCTCGTCGCACCCAGCGACGACGGCGTCGTACAGCTTCTTGTCGAGTTCGGGCGCTTCGAGGCGCGTCCACGGCGACTTCAGGGACGGGCCGAAGTGGTCGAGCATGTGGGCCATGCCGCCCTCGCCGCCCGCGAGCGCGAAGGTGAGCATGGGGCCCATGAACGCCCAGCGCAGTCCGGGGCCCTCGGTGATGGAGTCGTCGATCTCCTGGACCGTGGCCTCGCCGTTGGCGACCATGTGCAGGGCCTCGCGCCACAGGGCCTCCTGCAGGCGGTTGGCGATGAAGCCGGGGACTTCGCTCTTCATCGTGATCACGGACTTGCCCGCGACCTCGTAGAAGCGGGACGCCCAGGTCACCGCGTCGGCGGCGGTCAGTTCGCCGCCGACGACCTCGACGAGGGGGATCAGGTACGGCGGGTTGAAGGGGTGCCCGACGACGAGGCGGCCCGGGGTGGCGGCCTCGGTCTGCATGTCGGTCATCGGGTAGCCGGAGGTGGAGGAGGCGATGACGACACCGGCGGGCGCGGCGGCGTCCAGCTTCGCGAGCAGGTCGCGCTTGAGTTCCAGCTTCTCGGGGGCGCTCTCCTGCACGAACTGCGCGTCGGCGACGGCCTCTTCGAGGGTCGCGGTGACGGTGAGACGGTCCTGCGACGCGCCGTCGGCGAGGCCGAGCTGGGTGAGGGCGGGCCAGGCGGCGTCGACGAGCCGCCGCAGCTTCTGCTCGGCGCCGGGTGCCGGGTCCCACGCGGTGACGTCGTAGCCGCGCGCCAGGAAGTGGGCGACCCAGCCGCCGCCGATGACACCGGCGCCTATGCAGGCGACGCGGCGGACGTCCTCAGGGGTGGTGTTGCTCATGGTGATGTCCTCTGTGGGGGGGCAGGCATGGGGGGGCAGTTGTAGGGCGGGCAGTCGTGGGGCGGGCAGTCGTGGGGCTTCAGGGCCGGGGCTTCAGGCCCAGCTTCTGGCGGGCCTCGTCCGGCGTGGCGACGCGCGAGCCGAGGTTCTCGGTGATCTGGACGGCACGCTCGACGAGCTGCCCGTTCGTCGCCTTGTTGCCCTTGCCGAGGTAGAGGTTGTCCTCGAGGCCGACGCGGACCTGGCCGCCGAGCAGGATGGACTGCGCGACCCACGGCATCTGCATGCGGCCGAGCGCGAAGCTGGCCCACTGGGCGCCCTCGGGAAGCATGTTGACCATGGACTGCAGGACGCCCGGGTCGGCGGGGGCGCCCCACGGCACGCCCATGCAGAGCTGGAAGACGGTCGGGTCGTCGAGCAGCCCCTCGGCGAGGAGCTGCTTGGCGAACCAGAGCTGGCCGGTGTCGAAGATCTCCAGCTCGGGGCGGACACCGAGCTCCTGGATGCGCTTCGCGCCCTGCCGGAGCATGTCGGGGGTGGAGATGTAGAGGTTGCTGCCGTCGCCGAAGTTGAGGGAGCCGCAGTCCAGGGTGCAGATGTCGGGGAGCAGGTCCTCGACGTGCGGGAGCCGGTCGAGGCCGCTGACGAGGTCGGTGCCGGGGAGGTGCTTGAGCGGCTCGTCCGGGTCGATGACGAGGTCGCCGCCCATGCCCGCCGTCAGGTTGATGACGACGTCGGTGCCGGTCTCCTTGATGCGTTCGACGACCTCGCGGTAGAGCCGCGGGTCGCGGGAGGGGTCGCCGGTCTCGGGGTCGCGGACGTGGATGTGCACGACGGCGGCGCCCGCCTCGGCGGCCTCGACCGCCGAGGCGGCTATCTGCTCGGGCGTCACGGGCACGTGCGGGCTCTTGCGCACGGTGTCGCCCGCGCCGGTCAGGGCGCAGGTAATGATGACGTTGTCGTTCACGGGCATGCGGAACTCTCCCTCGGGGGTGGGATGTTGTGTTGGGTGCGCGGGCTGCTTTCGTACGAGGAGTTCCTACGAGAGGTTCGTACGCGAGGTTCCTACGAAAGGTTCGTACGAGAAGTCAGTGCGGTCAGCGTCGCGTCCACGTAAGCGGTGAGGGCCTCGTGCATGTCGTCGGGGCTTGTGCCGGGGCCGTCGGGGGCCGAGGCGAGCACCTGGGTGGCGAGCCCGTCGATGAGCGCGGTCAGGCGCAGCGCGGCGGACTCGGGCTCCGCGGGGCGGAAGACGCCCCCGTCGATGCCGCGGCGGATGACGTCGGCGACGGTGGTGCGCCACTGCCGGTAGTAGTCGGCGTGCAGCCTTCCCACGGCGGTGGAGCGGGCGGCCTCCGCCCACAGGTCGAGCCAGACGCTCCACTGCCAGCGCTGCTGCGGGGTGCGGGGGATCTGCAGTTCGATGAGCTGCCGCAGTTCGTCGGCGGTGTCGGCGGCGTCCGCGATCCGGGCCGCACGGCGCGCCGTGTCCTCGTCCATGCACCAGCGCACGGCGGCTTCGAGCAGGTCGTCGCGGCCCGGGAAGTGGTAGTGGATGGCGGCGGTGCTCGTGCTGCAGGCCGCGGCGATGTCCTGGACGCGGACGGCGTGGAAGCCGCGCTCCGCGATGAGGCGCACGGTCTCGCGGACGATCTGCAGGGGACGGCCGCCCTCGGGGGTCACGGCGCGCTCGCGCCGCGCGGCCGGTTCCTGGGCGCGGGCGGCGGCGCCGAGCAGCCAGCCCGCGTCGACCCCGCCCGTGTCCGCGATGCGGGCGAGCTCCGCCGCCGTGAAGCGCCGGGTGCCGCCCAGCGAGCGGGAGAGCTTGGAGGGGTCCATGACGATGCGGCGCGCGAACTCGCGCTGGGTCACACCGGCGTCGGCGATCACCTTGCGGACGCGGTCCGCTACCTCGGGGTCGTACTGCATGGTCGTCGACCCTACCCGCGCGTTGCGACAAACGCAACGCAGAGACGAGCACATCTCCCTCTTTACCGCCACCTATACCAGCGACTACATGGGCACTGGACAGGCATTGCGATTCTGACTGATGGCTCAGTCAGAGGCATCATGCCCTGTCGACATGGGCTCCCCGAAGCAGTGGGCGCGGCCGTGCGCCGAACTCGCCGTGCGGCTCGACTCGGGGAACCGTCCGGCCCCATGAGGCACTCTTCCTTCTGTGTCGCACGCATCTTCGCTCCCCCCACAGCGCCCGCCGCTGCCCGCATCCGGCCACATGGTCGTGTGCGGCGGTGACAACGTCCTGGCCCACCGGCTCGCCGCCGAACTCCGCGGTGTCTACGGCGAACAGGTCGTCCTCGTCCTGCCGCCCGGGGGCGGTGAGCCGAGCCGGCTGACGGGGAGAGCCCGGACGACCGCACTGATCGGACGTATCACGGCCGCGGTGTCACGCACCACCGGCAACGGGAGCGGGTCCGCGAACGGCAACGGAAGCGGGTCCGGGCAGGGTGAGGGCGGCGGCGCGGCCGACCTGCCGCGGACCCTGGAGGCCGCCGAGCTCAGCGATGACGTCCTCGCCGACGCGGGCGTCCCGCAGGCCGCCGCCCTCGCCCTCATGCACGACGACGACGAGACCAACATCCGCACCGCGCTTGCCGCGCGACGGCTCAATCCCCGGCTGCGGCTCGTGATCCGGCTCTACAACCGCAAGCTGGGCCAGCACCTGGAGCAGTTGCTCGACCAGGCCGCCGCCGTGGCGGGCCTCGCCACCACCGATGCCACCGTCACCGTGCTGTCCGACGCGGACACCGCCGCCCCGGCGCTCGCGGCCACCGCGGTCGCCGGGACCAGCAAGGTCGTACACGCCTATGGGCTGCTCCTGCGCGCGGTGGAGCGCACGCCCCCGGCGCCGGGTGAGGTGGCGCCGCGTGGCCTCGCCACCCTCGCGCTGCTCTCGTCCACCGCCAACGACCCGGCGGGAGCGGAGGGTTCCGACGACGCGGACGTCGGCGCGGGGCCCCGGCTGCTGCCCGACGACGAGGCCGTGGCCGCCGCCCCGGGCCGTGGCGCACTCGTCCTGGAGGCCGTCTCGTACTCGGGGAGCATCCCGCCGCCCGGGTTCCTCGCGGGGCGGGGCGTGCCGCTGCGCCAGCTGTTCTCGCGGCGGCTGCGCTGGTCGGTGGCCGGGTTCGCGGCGGCCGTCGTCGGCATGGCCATCGCGTCGATCGTCACGACCGAGGACACCACCCCGCTGCACGCCACCTATCTGACGCTCCTCGACCTGTTCTCCATCAACGACCCGGCCACGGACGGGCCGATGAGCCGCCAGGTCCTCCAGCTCCTCGCCGGTCTTGTCGGGCTGCTGCTCCTGCCGATCCTCTTCGCCGCCGTCCTTGAGGCCCTCGGCACCTTCCGCACCGCCTCCTCCCTGCGCCGGCCGCCCCGCGGCCTCTCGGGCCACGTCGTCCTGCTCGGCCTCGGCAAGATCGGCACCCGCGTGCTCGCCCGGCTGCGCGAGCTGGACATCCCCGTGGTGTGCGTGGAGGCCGACCCCGAGGCGCGCGGCATCTCCCTGGCGCGGCGGCTGCGCGTACCCACCGTGATCGGTGACGTGACGGAGGAGGGCGTCCTGGAGGCGGCCAAGGTGCACCGCGCGCACGCGCTGCTCGCGCTGACCAGCGCGGACACCATAAATCTCGAAGCGGCCCTGTACGCACGGTCGGTGAAGCCCGATCTGCGGGTGGCGCTGCGGCTCTACGACGACGAGTTCGCGACCGCCGTCTACCGCACCCTGCGCGCCGCCCACCCGAACGCCCTCACCCGCAGCCGCAGCGTCTCCGCGCTGGCCGCGCCCGCGTTCGCCGGGGCGATGATGGGCCGGCAGATCCTGGGCGCGCTTCCCGTGGAGCGTTCCGTGCTGCTCTTCGCCGCGCTGGACGTCTCGTTGCAGCCACAGCTGACGGGCCGCAGGATCGCCGACGTCTTCCGACCGGGGGCGTGGCGCGTCGTCGCGCTGGAGCGCTCGTCCGACCAAGGCCCCGATCTCCCCTCCGGCCTGCAGTGGGAGCTCGACCCGGAGTACGAACTGCGCCCCGAGGACCGCGTCGTCCTTGCCGCGACCCGCCAAGGTCTGGCCGAACTCCTCGCCCGCAGGCCGCTTCCCGCGCGGCCCTGACCGGCCCGGGTCAGCCCTCCTCGGGCACCGGCAGGACCTGCCGCAGATGGGGATCGGGGTGGAAGTCCCTGCGCCACTCGCGCGGATAGCCGACGGACGCCTCGATGTGGGGCACTCCGTCGTGCACGGTGGTGCGTGGGATGTGCAGGTGGCCGTAGACGACGGCGGCCGCCTCGTACTTCACGTGCCAGTCGGCGGAGCGCTCGGTGCCGCACCACAGGGCGAACTCGGGGTAGCGCAGGATGCGGGTGGGTTCGCGCAGCAGCGGCCAGTGGTTGATCAGGACGGTCGGCAGCCCCGCGGGCCGCTCGGCGAGCCGCTCCTCGGTGTACTTGACCCGGGCGCGGGACCAGTCGTCGCGGGTCGCGTACGGGTCGGGGTGCAGGAAGTACTCGTCCGTGCAGACCACGCCCGCCTCGTGGGCGACCTCAAGGGCCTGCTCCTTCGTGTGCGTGCCCTCGGGGCGGAAGGTGTAGTCGTAGAGGAGGAAGAGCGGGGCGACCGTGACCGGGCCGCCCGCGCCGCGCCACACGGGGTAGGGGTCCTCGGGCGTCGCCACGCCCAACTCGCGGCAGAGTTCGACGATGTGCCGGTACCGCTCCTCACCGCGCAGCTGGACCGGGTCGTCCTTGGGCGTCCACAGCTCGTGGTTGCCCGGCGACCACACCACCTTGGCGAAGCGCCCGGCGAGCGTGCGCAGCGTCCACTCGATGTCGGCCATGCGCTCGGCGACGTCGCCGGCGACTATCAGCCAGTCCCCGTCCGACTGGGGCCGGATGGTCTCGGTGTACTTCCTGTTCTCCGCGTACGCCACGTGCAGGTCGCTGATCGCCAGCAGTTTCGGGGTCTTCTCGGATGCCATCACGCTGCGAGGCTAACCGAGCCGCACGGTCAGTGGTGGTCGCCCTCACCTCGCTGGACCGCCAGGTACTCCTCCTTCGTCGGCTTGGGCACCTGCGCCTTGGGGCCGTACATGGCGCGGGCGAGGCGGGCGCGCAGACGTTGGGACGCGGGGACCTTGCGGGTCACGCCGTTGGCGTCGACGAGGGGGCCGACCTCGTAGGGCCGGGGCTGTTCGTGCGCGGTCAGGCGGTACAGCTCGGACTGCGGAAGGCGTTCGTGGATCTCCACGTACTCGCCGTGCGGAAGGCGTTTGACGGTGCCCGTCTCCCGTCCGTGCAGCACCTTCTCCTGGTCCCTGCGCTGCAGACCGAGGCAGATCCGGTGGGTGACGAAGAAGGCGAGGACCGGCATCACGAAGAAGCTGATCCGCACGAACCACGTGATCGCGTTGATGGAGAGGTGGAAGTGGGTGGCCCACAGGTCGTTGCCGCCGCCGACCATCAGCACGCCGAACAGGGCGAGCCAGGCGACGCCGAGCCCGGTGCGCACGGGTGCGTTGCGCGGCCGGTCCGCGATGTGGTGCTCCCTCTTGTCCCCCTTGACCCAGGATTCGATGAACGGATAGACGCCGATGGCCAGCAGGATCAGCGGGAAGAGCGAGAAGGGGATGAAGACGCCCAGTTCGAGCGTGTGCCCCCAGGCGTTGATCTCCCAGCTGGGCATCACCCGGATCAGCCCCTCGGAGAAGCCCAGGTACCAGTCGGGTTGAGCGCCCGTGGAGACCATGTCGGGCCGGTAGGGGCCGATCGCGAAGACCGGGTTGATGGAGGCGACCGCGCCCATGATCGCGAGCACGCCGAAGACGAGGAAGAAGAAGCCACCGGCCTTGGCGATGTAGACGGGCAGGAGCGGCGCCCCGACCACGTTCTTCTCGGTTCTGCCGGGCCCCGCGAACTGGGTGTGCTTGTGGTAGAAGACCAGGATCAGATGGGCGACCACGAGCCCCAGCATGATGCCGGGGAGCAGCAGCACATGGATCGGGTAGAGCCGCGGGATGATGTCCTCCCCCGGGAATTCCCCGCCGAACAGGAAGAAGGAGAGGTACGTCCCCACGACGGGGGTGGCCAGGATGGCGCCCTGCGCGAAGCGGATGCCGGTGCCGGAGAGCATGTCGTCGGGGAGCGAGTAGCCGGTGAGGCCGGTGAGGATGGCGAGGAACAACAGGGTCCAGCCGAACAGCCAGTTGAGCTCGCGCGGCTTGCGGAACGCCCCGGTGAAGAACACCCGCATCATGTGCACGAGCATCCCGGCGACGAAGACGAGCGCGGCCCAGTGGTGGATCTGCCGGATGAGCAGGCCGCCGCGCACCTCCATGCTGATGTCCACGGTGGATTCGTACGCCCGGGAGACCAGGACGCCCTTGAGCGGCACGTACCGTCCGTCGTACGCGACTTCGGCCATGCTCGGGTCGAAGAACAGGGTGAGGTAGGTCCCGGTCAGGATGAGGATGATGAAGCTGTAGAGGCAGATCTCCCCGAACATGAACGACCAGTGGTCGGGAAAGATCTTGCGCATCTGGCTCTTGGCCAGGGAGTTGGTGCCGAGCCGCCCGTCCGCCCAGTCGGCGATCCGCTCCCCTTTGCCGAGCCGTACAGGTCGTGCATTCGTCCCGGTGCGCTCAGTGCGTCCGCTCATGCGACTCCCTTTCAGGCGGTTCCAGGGTAGGTCGCCCGGGTGCCGGATCCAACAGCCGCGGATGTGTCGACTCGCCGAGGGGTGGGGCTCAGGCCAGTGGCGTCAACCGGTGGAGGCGCAGGGCGAGTTGGATCTCCAGGCTGCGGGCAGGCGTGTTCCAGTCGTCGCCGAGGAGCCGCGCCACGCGTTCCAGCCGCTGCACCACGGTGTTCACGTGCACATGCAGCAGCGTCTTGGCCCTGGTGAGGCTGCGGTCCTGGCCGAAGTACGCCTCCAGGGTGCGCACCAACTCAGTACCGCGGTCGGTGTCGTAGTCCAGGACGGGGCCGAGGGTGGCCCTGATGTAGCCGCCCAGATCGGCCTGTTCGCCGATGAGCAGCCCGACGAAGCCGAGGTCCGCGAGGGTCGCGCCGTGGCCGGTGTGGCCAAGGGCTCGCAGCGCGGAGAGGCAGCGCAGGGCCTCGGCGTGCGCGCCGGGCAGTCCGGTGGGACCGGCCGCAGGGCCCGCCGCGCCCACGGTGACCGGGGCGCCCACGGCCTGTCCCAGCGCGGCGGCGAGTGCCTGGGCGTCGGTGCCTGGCGTGATGGCGGGGGTCACGATCACCACGTCGTCGTGGTGGAGTCCGGCAAGGCCGCTGTGGGCGCGGGCGGCACGGTGCGCCGCGGCGAGCAGCCGCGGCCGGGGCGCGCTCTCGCCGTGGGCGACGAACACCGCGTGCGGCCGGTCGAGGCGGACGCCGAGGCGGCGGGCGCGGCTCACCAGTCCTGCCGGGTCGCCGTTGGCTCCGAGCAGGTCGCCGAGGAGCTCGCCGCGTACCCGGTCCTCGGTCTCGGCGACCGACCGGCGAAGGAGCAGGAGCAGCGCGGTGACGACGCCCGCCCGCTCGAACAACCGCCGGTCGGCGTCGGCGAGTTCGGCCCGGCCGGTCAGGGCGATGCTGCCGAGCAGTTCGGGCCCCGCGAGGACCGCGCACACCCAAGTGCCGTCCTGCGGGACGGCGCGGCCGCTGGCGCGCGAGGCGGCGACGGCGGGCGCGGGCGGTGGCAGCGGTCCGGTGCCGGTGCGGGCCAGTTCGACACCGTCCGCGTCGTGGATGAGGGCCCCGCCGTCGAGGAGGGTGGCGATGCCGTCGGCCACGTCGCCCGCGCCGCCGCCCCGCAGGACGAGATCGGTGAGCTGGTCGTGGGCCTGCTCGGCGCGGCGCATGGCCCGACTGTGCGCGCGGATGGTCTCGGTGGCGGCGCCCAGGTCGACGAGCGCGGCGCGGGTCTCCTCCAGGAGGCGGGCCCCGTCGATGGCGATGGCGGCGTGGTCGGCGAGGGAGGAGAGCAGCACGATCTCCTCGGTCGCGAAGTCGCGGGCCGCGCGGTCGGCCGCGTACAGCACGCCGATGACGCGCGAGCCGAGGCGCAGCGGCACCCCGAGGATGGCCCGCAGCCCTTCCTGGAGGACGGCGCTGTCGATGGCGTCGGTGTGGTGGAAGCGGGGGTCCTGCTGGTAGTCGCCGGTGACGTAGGGGCGGGCTGTCTGGGCGACGAGCCCGCCGAGCCCCTCGCCCATGCCGAGCCGCAGCTGCTGGAAGGCGGCGGCGACACTGCCGTCGGTCACTCGCATGTAGGTGTCGCCCGCCGCCTCGTCGTTGAGGGAGAGGTAGGTGACGTCCGTGCCGAGGAGGAGTTTGGCGCGGCGCACGATGGCGCGCAGCACCGCGTCCGCGTCGCGCAGCGCCGCGAGGTCGCTCGCGGTGTCGAACAGTGCGGTGAGTTCGGCCTCGCGGCGGCGGTGCGTGCCCAGGGTGCGGTGGACGCGCAGCGCCACGTCGGTGGCGTCGTCGAGGGCGGCGAGGTCCTGGGCGGTGGCACCGGCCTCGCGGGCGCGGGCGGCGGGGCGCGCGAACTCCTCGGCGGGCGCGCCCCGGTCCAGCAGGTCGAGCAGACTGCGCAGGGCCGCCCGGGGTTCGGCGGGGTCCGCGCCCGTGGTGGTGGGAAGCATGGGGCGATGGTCCCCCGGCGGGGTGGGTGCGGTCGATGGCCTGTCGCGGATCCACCGCGTCGCCGTCGCGGGCGGCGGACGGACACGGCGGTGCCCGCCTCCGCTGCCCGAAGAAGGCGAAGCGGGCGGCGAAGTGCTCGTCCTCGTATGCGTCGGGGCCGGTCTGCGACAGCAGATC